>JBOHUH010000001.1:0-7959 GCA_050733915.1 Candidatus Dormibacteria bacterium
TGAGGGGACCCCGTTTGTCAGTCCAGAGTGGGTGAGAGTTTCTGGCTGTTAAAAGCCGCGGCGAAGACCGCGGGCGGCTGTAGTCCCAGCGAACGGTGGGGACGGTGGAAATTGTAGGCGTGGCGCCAGTCCTCGTAGAGGACTCGGGCCTCCAAGATGGACTCGAAGATCTCTCGGGCGAAGAGCTCATCACGGGCCTTGCCGTTGAAGCTCTCCACGTAGGCGTTCTGCCAGGGTGAGCCGGGGTCAATAAAGCTGGTCCCAGTGCCGGAGAAGCGGCACCAATCGCGGATAGCAGCGGCGATGAACTCCGGTCCATTGTCGCAGCGGATGTATTCAGGAGCGCCACGCTCCAGCCGGAGCTGGTCCAGCACGGTCACCACGTCGTCCGCGGTAATCGAACGGCCCAACCTGCCGCCCACGCTCTCCCTGGTGAACTCGTCGCACATCGAGAGCACCTTGAACGGCCTGCCATCTGAGGTGGTGTCGAACATGAAGTCCAGGGCCCACACCTGGTTGGGCCGTTCCGCCTGCAGCCGCCGCGCCGGCACCGTGCTGGTTCCCAGCCGGTGCCGCTTGGGCGAGTGCGGTGGTACTCGCAGGCCCTCGTCACGCCAGAGCCGCTGTACCCGCTTGTGGTTCACCTTCCAGCCCTCCATCCGCAGCACCGCTCCAGCTCGCCTAAAACCCCACCGCGGCCACTTCTTGGAGATCTCCCGGAGTCGATCCCGGAGCAGCTCCTCCGGGGCTGCCACCGGCCTCGGTGGCCGCCTCTGGGTCGCTCTCGGCTGGCTCGCCGCCCGGCAGGCCTGGCGCTCACTCACTCCGTAGATCTCGATCAGGTGCAGTACTGCTGCCCGGCGCCGAGCCGGGCTCAGAAGTTTCCCCGGGATATCTCCTTGAGCATCTCGATCTGCAACTCTCGGTCCGCCACCATCCGCTTCAGCCGCTGGTTCTCGTCCCGGAGCTGGCGCAGCTCCTTGGCGTCGTTGGCCTTCATCCCTCCGTACTGGTTCCGCCAGCGGTGGAACGTGGCCTCACTGATCTCCAGCTGCTTAGCCACCTCGGCCAGCTCCTTGCCCGAGCCCAGCAGCTGCTCCCCTTCTCGCAGCTTCCGCACGATCTGCTCCGGAGTGTGCTTCCTACCCTTCATCCGAGTTCCTCCTGGCCCTCCTCGGCCACTGAGAAACTCTCACATACCCTGGATCAGTTCATGGGGGTCCCCTCACTGGAGCCAGTGTCGGGTATGGATCCAGAGACCCAATCGACTTCATAACCGTTGGCCACGGTGCATGTCTCACCCTCAGATGATCCCGGCCTGCGTCGGGGGCAAGCTGACTCCCGAGTTCAAAGTGCTCAAGGTCACCGTCCTCGGAACTGCCGGCCGGAAGTGGCGGGACGGGCGTTCCTGCCGTGGGATCCTGGAGGCCAACGCAGTGGTGCCGGTGGTGATTAGCGAGGTGCCCCTGCGTCCTGGCACCTATAGCTTGGGCCTGCTGGCCTAGGTGGAAGGCAAGCGCACCGGGTCAGGCACGCGCGGCGAGGTGACGGTAGTCTCATAACGGCGGCCTTGAGCACGCCATGGCGCAGTGGGCCGCTAGGCACCGGCGGGTCTGCCGAGCGTTGCGAGTTGTTCAGGTGACTGTTGCCACCGCATCAACGGCGAAAGTGATCTCGCCGCCTAGCGTGGGTAGGCGTGCTGGGTCCCGAGTTTCTGAAGCGGCGACTGCCGGTCGCCGCGGTGGCACTAACAGTGACAATCGCGGCCCTCATCGCGGGTCCGACCACGGGTAGCGTACGAGTGGCCACTGCCATCGCCGCCTCCACCTGCACTTCCGTCTCCGCCCAAGTGACTGGCTCCGCGCCGATCACGGTCACCGCCACCGGCGCCTGCCCCGCCGGCTCCAGCCCCGAGTACAGCTATTTCGTAGGTCCCAGCAGCTTCGGCCCCTGGACCTTGGAAGACGCCTGGACCGGCCCATCCTGGACCTGGAACCCCAGTCCCGGTCAGTACGCCGTGATCTGGGTCAGCGATGGACCCTTCACCGTTCCCCAGGCCCAGACCGTTGTCGCCCTGGTCGCCCCATCCACCTGCACTTCCGTCTCCGCGCAAGTGACTGGCTCCGCGCCGGTCACGGTCACCGCCACCGGCGCCTGCCCCGTCGGCTCCAGCCCCGAGTACAGCTATTTCGTAGGTCCCAGTAGATTCGGCCCCTGGACCCTGGAAGACGCTTGGACCGGCCCCTCCTGGACCTGGAACTCCAGTCCCGGTCAGTACGCCGTGATCTGGGTCAGCGATGGACCCTTCACCGTCCCCCAGGCCCAGACCGTTGTCGCCCTAGTCGCCCCATCCACCTGCACTTCCGTCTCCGCCGTGAGCGAGCCAGCCGGGGTTGTTTACGTGGGCACGGCGGTGGCGATCAACGCCTCCTCGACTTGTGGGTCCCCCACAGCAGCGCGGTACTGCTACTTCACCGGACCCTCCTCATCAGGGCCCTGGACCCTCACCTCCGCCTGGACCGGGCCGTCGTGGACCTGGAACACAAACGGAGAAGGTGCTGGTGCCTACTACCTGGTTGTCTGGGCAAGCGATGGACCATACACGGTGCCCCAGGTCCAGACAATCACCTCGGTCACACTGAGTAGCGGTCCACTCGCTAACCCGGTGAGCAATCTGTCCCCCGACTTCGTGGATACCTGTTACGCAGACGCATATCAGTCCCTGGCCTGCCAGCAAGCAGAGGTGGCGGATATCAACTTGGCGCTCAGCGACGAAGGCGCGGGACAGGTCACGTGGCCGACTGCTCTGTACAGCCTGTCTCTCTCCGAGCAACAGTTCGTGATCACCAACGAGGAAAGAGTGCTGCGGGGCTTGGCACCCATCGCGGGCATGGATACGGCAGCCGACCAAAACGCGCTTGCGGGGGCACAGGCAGCAGAGGATCCGCCCCTCAGCAGTCTTTCCGGAGTGATCGCGGCCAAAGGAAACTGGGCGGAGGACTTCGGCGCCCTTGGGTCTGACTTCGACTGGATGTACAACGACGGGCCAGGGGCGTTCAACCTGGACTGCCCTGCCGGCAGCACATCCAGCCTCTGTTGGGCTCACCGCGACGCGATCCTCACCAACACCGCGACCGGGGCGCTGGCGGCGCCGAGCGGCTACACCTGGGTCGCTGGCGACGCCTGCGTCGCCAGCTCTTCGGCCACCTACTTGAGCGACTGCGACCTGGAATACGACCTGCTGCCGAGCGCTTCTGTCACCTACGACTTCACCTGGACTCAAGCTCTGCTCGACGGCGCCTAGATGGGCGGGTTCAAGGGGTGAGCGCAACGAGGGCGGCGAGCTTCTCAGATGGTTTCATAAAGCCGAGCGTCTTGCGGGGACGGTCGTTCAGCAGTCGGGCGATCTGGGAGAGATCGGCCCGGCTCTAGCGGTTGAGATCTGTGCTGCGGGGCAGGAATTGGCGGAGCAGCCGGTTGGTGTTCTCGTTGGATCGGCGCTGCCAGGGGGCATGGGGATCGCAGAAGAGACCTGGACGCCGGTGGCGATCTTGATCTCCGTGTGGCGGGCCATCTCCTCGCCCCCGTCCCAGGTGTGCGTCTTGAAGAGCTCAGCGGGCATGGCCCGGTTGGCTTCTTTCATGGCCAGCTCGACTTGGACCGCCTCATGCCCGTCGGGAAGGTGGAGTAGCATCACGTGGCGCGTGGAGCGCTCCACCAGGGTGCCCACAGCAGAGCGGTTGTGGGAGCCGCAGATGAGGTCGCCCTCCCAGTGCCCGGGTACCGCTCGGTCCTGAACCTCGGCGCGGCGATGGGACATGGTCACCATGCCCGGGAGCTGACCGTTGGGCCGCAGGCGGCCTCGGGGGCAGCGACGGACCTGGCCGGAGCGCAGGACCCGGAGCAGCTCCCGGCGCAGTTCACCCCGGCCCTCCACGAAGAGGGACTGGTAGATGGTCTCGTGGCTCCCCCCACATGCTCGGATCGTCCAGGTATTCCAGCCGCAGCCGCTTGGCCACCTGGTCCGGTGACCAGAAGTCTCCCAGCCACCAGTTCACCTGGGTGCAGAGACGACCATGACGTAGCTTGTATGGCTTGGGGTGCAGCGACCCGAGTACGCCCGCTGATGGGCCCGCCAGGCCCGGTACTGGGATCGTTCGCCGTTGGCGGCCACCTCGCGGCAGACGGTGGAGACCGAGCGTCCGATCCGCCGGCTGATGGCGCTGCAGGAGTCCCAGCGAGCAAGCCCAGGCTGATCTCCTCTCGGTCTGCCAACGGCAGCCTCCCAGCGGACGGCTGCCACCTGTCCGGCCAGGCTGGAAGCCTCTGCTTCTTCCGCAGCACCACCGAGACCCCCATCCCGGTACAGCCCACTTCCCGCCCAATGTGGCGCAGGGAGAGGGCACGGAGCCGGATGGCCATCCGCTTCTGTTCGGCGTTAGATTCCCAGGCACTGGCGAGTCCTCCGATGAACTGATGGCTGTTTATCCGCTCACCGATCCTCTTGCGCTCAACCATTGAACCCGCCCACCTAGATCGGCGACTCGGTGGCCCCGGTGGTCGACCGGATCACCGGTGCAGGTCTGATCATGATCCACAACATCGGAATACTACCGGCCGACCAGGATGCCGCCGAGGCCTTCTACCGGGTGGTCGACGCCGCCTACGATCGCCGCAGCGCGGCGGTGACCGCCATCCTCCACCCCGCCAGCGTCGACCCAATCATGCCCAAAACGGTGGCCACCGCAGCTGAGGACCGACTCCTGCACCACGCCCACCGCGTTCTCACGGAGGGCACCTCAGACTGCGTGGCCGAATCCACCGCTGGCACAGGGCTTTTGCCCTTCGCCTAAATCACCAAGTGGACGTTTCGTGTCCCCAGGCGTGCAGCTGTACCGTCCGCGGACCGGGAGATGTGCTGTCCGCCCACTGGGACTTCTACGTTACGGTCGATGCTCACACGCCCTGGCTCCGATCACCGGGCTCCGCTCACGAGAAGGAAGCCCCTCGAAGTGCGACCTTACGGAGCCTCCCGACGGGTGGGATTGCACCGGTATAGTGCACTCTTAAACTCCATCGGCTCGCAAGACCCCAATCCTCTGGCTGCTGTCGGCTAGAGTATATACCCTGCGTCGAACCGGTGGCCAAGGATGAACCGTGACCGAAAACGCCACGCGGCCCACTGCCGGCCCACTTCGGCGCTCGCTCCAGTCCACCAAATGGCCGCTGCTGCTCATCGCTGCAGCCGTCCTCCTTGCTAACCTCCCGGCGATTCTGACCTTCCCATCCTTCAACCCACTTGACCTGCAAACGCACCTGGATCCCCTAAGTACACAGGGTCTCCTACCCGGATTCCCGTCGATCGACCCCAATAACGGAATCACAGCCCAGGCGCTCGGGCATCTCGCCGCACTCGACTGGACTCGCGGGCTCATTCCCTGGTGGAACCCGTACGAAGGCGTAGGCATGCCGCTCGCGAGCGACATGGAATCGGCGTCATTCCTTCCACTAGTCTTCTTACAGCTCACGCCGATGGGGATCCTCTTCTTCCACCTTGCGCTAGAATTCGCTTCGGGGCTGACGACCTACGCGCTGGCTAGGCGAATCGGCTTAGCCACCACGGCCTCGGTCGCGGCAGCTATCGGTTTTGCACTCAATGGGACCTTCTCGTGGCTGGACGCTGCTAATGTAAACCCCATCCCGCTTTTGCCGCCGCTACTTTTGGGGATTGAGTTGGCGAGGAGCGGCTCCGGAGTAACGCGGCAGTGGGGACGCGTACTTATAGCGATATCGCTTGCGCTCTCGATCTACGCCGGGTTTCCCGAAGTGACCGCTATCGACGCACTATTTGCAGGATTCTGGTGCCTTCTGCGGGCCCGGGGACTAACCCTGGACGCTGCGTGGCAGTGGCTGCAAAGCATGCTCATCGGAACCCTGGTGGGACTTCTCCTCGCGGCCCCGCTTGTCGTCAGCTTTCTAGACTACGTTGTGAACGGTGACCTGGGACAACACGCGGTGGGGTTCACAGGGACCCATCTCGCGATCTCGGGTATATCAATGCTGTCCCTACCGTATGTGTATGGGCCGATATTCGGGTTGTATGGGTCGGATCCCACCGGCACACTAGGTGCCATTTGGTCGAATATTGGGGGCTATGTGACGCCGTCGCTCGTCACGCTGGCATTGCTGACGGTAGTCGGGTCCATCATACGCCGACAGGACAGGGTCCTGCGAGTTGGCCTCGCCTTGTGGGTACTCCTTTCTCTATGCACCACCTTCGGAATCCCGTTTGTAGGGAATGTGCTGGAGTTAGTGCCCGGAGTCTCACACACACTATTCCTACGCTGGGCACCAACGTCGTGGGAGTTCGCGACGATAATCCTTGCGGCGATGGCTATCACTGATATCGCGCACGGACGAGTGAGGCGGAGAGAAGTATGGGTCACAGTCGCGTGCGCCATCCTTGTCTGGATCACATCAGCAGGCGTGGCCGTGAGGCTAATCGGCGGTTTCAGGTCGGCTCCACATATCCATCTCTATCTAGTCGCCTCAGTAGGGTGGGCCATGCTGATTACAGTCGTCATCGCAGCGCTTTCGCTGCGGGAGTCCGCACCGCTACGGTCCCCACGCGCGCTGACACAAGCCATGCTCGCGAGTGTAGTGGTTCTCGACACGGTCGCCATGTTTCTCGTTCCACAGTTCTCGGCACCCCCAAAGGCGACGATCGATATGGGCCCTGTCCGATTTCTTCAGGCCCACCTGGGCCACCAGCGATTCTTCACCCTGGGACCAATCCAGCCGGATTATGGTTCATATTTCCAGATAGGGGAGGCGAACGACTCCGACCTTCCCATCCCTCGCGCGTGGTCGCAATATGTCGCAACAGACCTAGCGCCAAATACTAATCCCATCGTCTTCTCGGGATTGCAGGTAAACTCCGAGTCGGGTCCTTCACCATGGCGTCAATTCGTCGAGCATTTCAGGACCTACGAGCGCATCGGTGTAAAGTATCTAGTCGTACCGGCAAGCCAGAGACTCGGGCTCACGCCGTCTAGGCTTGGGATGGTCCAAGTCTACAGTGATAGAGTCGCCACGATATACGAGCTACCCCACACCGCCCCGTTCTTGCAGACCCAGTCGGGAGGATGTAGCGTTCGAGTTGCTACTCTAGACACCGCGCTGACGTATTGCAGTGCCCCGGGCACACTGATTCGACGCGAGATGTACTTTCCCGGCTGGAGCGCCACCGTGGGTGGGCGTACAGTTCAGATCTTACGCGTTGACAGCATCTTTCAGGCAGTGCGGGTTCCGTCGGGCCGAAGTGTTGTGACGTTTACTTATGAACCGCCGTACGTTCCCTTGGCGGCGCTCGCATTTGTAGTCGGACTGGCGGTGTGGATTAGAGAATTTGTAGTCGCATGGCGGCGGCGCGCCACGTGACGTACTGTCGCGAACAAGGAGTGTTGTGTGAAGAGTCGACTAGCAGGGCTGAAAGTCGCTGAGTGACCGCCACGGGCTGGGTTGGTCGGCAGGGCAGGGGTGGGCGCGGGCAAGGTGCGGGTGGAGAGCTGGATGCGTGGCACAACGTCCCGCCAGGTGACAATGCTGAGGGCGATCTCCACGCCATAGTACTTGGCCACCTGGGCCCAGCTGGGACGCAACTTCCCGGTCTCCGGATCCACCACAGTCGCCATCCGGTCAAAGCGCTACCTCTTGGCGGTCCCACCCAGCCGGCGCACCAGCGCATCCACCCCCTCGGCGAGTTGAGCCTGGTCCTCCACCTCCATGAACACGCCCCGAGCCTGCCCCGAGTGCGACAGCGCCCCCACCAGCAGATGCGCGGTTCCACCCCAGGGCGCCTTCGGCAGCTCGTTCCAGTCCCACTGGATCTCCTCCCCGGGCGGGTGCTCGATCTCGATCGTCGGCTTGAACCGATGCCGGCCGCAGCCATCACAGCGG
>JBOHUH010000002.1:0-3716 GCA_050733915.1 Candidatus Dormibacteria bacterium
ATGCAGGCCCGCTCGCAGGCGATCGACTCCCTGGTCGACAGCGGCACTTTGGACACCATCGGGATAACCTCCGGCGACGACATCGACCGCCAGCTCCAGGGGCAGCTCACCGACTCCCAGGTGGACGCCCAACTGGCCGCCCTCAAGCAGGAGATGCTGGCACCGCCGGACGAGGCCCCGCGGATCGCGGCTGCGTCCGCCCCGAGCCAGGGACAGACCCCTCCCCCAGGGGCCGCCGCGGAAGCCCCGGTCCCGTCAGACGGTCAGAGCGTGGTGGTCCGGATCTCCGGTGAGGACCAGTACCGACTGAGCGTCTCGGAGCGACCCCAGCTGGAGCCCCTCGACGAGGTCCTGAGAAAGGCAATCGAGCAGCAGGATCAGGCCGGCTACAGCAAGGCGCTCAGCGACCTGCTCAGCTTCGTCCGAGCGCACGGCACCAAGCTGCCTAGCGACTCCCTGGTGCCATCCGACGTGGTCCTGCCCTCCGAGGACATGACCCTGGAGGAAGCGACCAAGCTGCTCTCAGACGACGGCACCGTGGTGCAGGCGGGAGCTCAGGCCAACTCCTGAGCGAGGGCGCCCCCCCTTACCTACGGCGCGACACCCCACGCCAGCGAGCCTGCGGCTAGACAGGCAGCCCCCACAGTGGGAACCAGGAGCTGAGGTTGGGCTCGATGGGCAGGTCCTCTTTGGCAAGCGCCGACAGCGACAGCTCCGCGGCGTTGTCGCGGCGATGGTCGCCGCTGGGCACGAACGGGTAGTAGGTACCCTGCTTGTAGCCGTAGATGAAGTAGACCTGGCGCTGGTCCTGAAGGAAGGGAAATACGGCCGCCAGCAGGCAGTCGCCTAGCCCCTCCTCGATCAGTCCCTGGGCCACCCCGTGCAGGGCCGCCAGCAGCGCCTCGAAGTCCGAGCCGGTCACCACCATCCACTCAAATCCCAGTTCGTCCTTGACGTCGCGCACCTTGAGGGCGTCGTCGGGGGCGGTCTGATCCTGGATCTGGAGCATCTGGATCGTGTCCTTGGTGAGCTGGTCGAAGCGCCCCGGTGGCAGCGACTTGAAGACCACCCCCACCCGGCCCACCGGGCGCAGCGACGCGGAGGTCTCCAGGGTGAGCAGGGCGGTGCTCATCGCAAAAAGCCGGTCCTCGTTGGGCTTGGGCAACCGAGTCCGCCCCATCAGCGAATCGAGGAACCCCAACTTAGGAAGGTCCCTAGTCGGCGAGCTGCCGCTCTAGCTCGTTGAGCTTGGCGAGGCGGTGCTCCAGCGAGGGGTGGGTCGAGAACATCTCGGCCAGGCTGCCCTTGCCCATGTGGACCGCGGGGAAGATCATCAAGGCGTTGGCCGACTGCACCTGGCGCAGGTCGCGGCTAGGGATCCTGGTCATGGTGCCACTGATCTTTTGGAGCGCTGAGGCCAGCTGGCCCGGGTCGTGGGTGATGATCGCCGAGCCTCGGTCGGCGGCGTACTCCCGATAGCGGGAGAGGGCGCGGATCAACACGAAGCTGATCGCCCAGACCACCGCCGCGACCAGGATGATCAGGATCATCCCCTCACCCTCGTCGTTGGAACGGCCCCGGCCGCCGTAGCCGCCCATTCCGCCCATGCCCCCAAATCCGCCGAACATGCCGAACCAGAGTCCGGACTGGACGATCAACGAGGCCACGGTGGCGAAGAAACTGGCCATCGCCATCACCTTGACGTCCTTGTGGATCACATGGCTCAGCTCGTGGGCCAGAACCGCCTCCAGCTCCTTGGGCTCGAGCTGGTCCAGGATCCCGGTGGTGACCGCCACCACCGCGTGCTTGGGGTTGCGGCCGGTGGCGAGCGCGTTGGGCACCCGGGAGGGGATCACCGCAACCTGGGGCATCGGCATCCCGGTGATCTGGCACAGCCGGCCCACGATGTCGAAGAGCTGAGGCTGCTGGGAAGCGGTGACTAGGTGGGCGTGCAGGCTGCTCAGCACCATCTTGTCGGAGTAGAAGTACTGCGCCACCAGCAGGACCGCCACCACCACCACGATCAAGGCGATCGAAGTGTGCAAAAGGAGCAGCACCCCAATGAAGGCGAGGTAGACCACCCCCAAGAGGAACAGAGCGAGGAACATCCTGGCGGTGAGACCGGCGTCCGCCCCCAACTTGCGATGCATACGCCCCCTATATACCCGTTTGCGACGATTCGATGCGCTTCCAAGGCTTCTGGCCGGCACCCGCATCCCCAGCCAACTAACCACCCACCCCCTCAGGCTCCGGCGCCTCCTCCCCGCCCCTATAGGCGCGCCAGAGCTCCGCGTAGCCTCCCCCAGCATGGAGCAACTCCTGGTGCGACCCCGCCTCGAGCACCCGGCCCTCGGACATGACCACCACCAGGTCGGCGTCGACAGCGCTGGCCAGCCGGTGCGAGACGGTGACCACGGTGCGGCCCTCGAGGACGCGCGCCAGCGAGCGCTCCAGCGAGCGCGCCGCCCTCGGGTCGAGCAGCGAGGTGGCCTCATCTAAAACCAGGGTGTGGGGATCCGCCAGCAGGAGCCTGGCCAGAGCCACCTGCTGGGCCTGGCCCAGGGTGAGCTGAGTTCCCCCAGAGCCAATCGCGGTGTCCAGGCCGCCGGGGAACTGGGCGACCCAGTCGCCCGCTCCGATGGCCCCAAGCGCTGCCAGCATGGCCCGGTCGTCGGCCCCGGGGGCCGCCAGGAGCAGGTTCTCCCGCACCGTGCCAGAGAAGAGATGGTGCTCCTGGGTGAGCAGGACCACCTCCTCACGGATGCGCTCGGAGCCCAGCCGGCTCACTTCCACACCGCCCACGGTGACCCGGCCCTGGCGCGGCCCGTAGATCCCCGCCAGTAGCAACGCCAGAGTGCTCTTGCCCGATCCGCTCGGCCCCACCACCGCCACTCGTGATCCCGGCTTGGGACGGAGGCTGAGATCGTGGAGCACGTCGTGGTGCGGCCGGTATGCGAAGTGGACCCGTTGGGCTTCCAGCTGCTGGCTGTTGGGCTCCGCATCGGCGGGGGGGGTGCCGGCCACCTGGCCCACCCCCACCAGCCGGGCCAGCGAGGCCGCGCCCAGCTGGAGGTGGTCGAGCCAGCTCAGGATCACGTCCACTGGGTCGATCAGCTGCTGGGTGTAGAGGGAAGCCGAGGTAAGCGCCCCGAGGCCGATCAGGCCGTAGACGTGGAGCACCCCGCCGATGCCCACGCTGAGCACCAGGGGCACCAGGTAGGTGGCCTCGCTGATTGGGAAGTAGACGGTGCGCAGGGCCAGGGTGGCCTGCTCCGAGTCCAGCCACCCGCCCACCGCGCCGTCCACCGCAGTGACCCGGGCGGGGCCGAGCCGCAGCGCCTCCACGCTGCGGCCGGCCTGCACCGACTCCTGGATCAGGCCGTTAACCCTGCCCTGGGCCGCCCGCTCGCGCAGATAGGCGCTGGGGGCGCGCCGCAGGTACCACCGGGTGGCCACCGCCAGGATCACCGCCGCCGGGATCAGTGGGAGCGCCAGTAGCGGGGCGGTCCAGATCAGGGCCGCCATGGTCAGCAGCAGGGTCACCAGGGCGATGGCGATCTCCGGCAGGGCGCGCTGCACCGTGTTACCGAGGCCGTCGACATCCGAGGTGGCCCGGGTCAGCAGGTCCCCGGTGCCGGCCCTCTCCACCACCGCGATGGGCAGCCGCAGCACGTCGCCGAGGAACTGCTCGCGCATCCGTGCCAGCACCCCAGCGC
>JBOHUH010000003.1:0-33722 GCA_050733915.1 Candidatus Dormibacteria bacterium
GAATAGGACGCCCCCCGGATGGCGGGGATCACCGCCTAGCTTGCGCCACCTCCGTTGCCGTCGCCGCCGAGCAGAGGCACGAAGCGGCACTCGCCGAGATCCTGGCGGGTCCATGCCGCTCCCTCGCGGCGCAGGCGCCAGAGGCGCTCACCGTGGTGGCTTGCCAGCGGCGCCACCACGGCTCCAGTTGGTTTCAGCTCCGCCATCACCGCCGGGGGGACTGCCTGCCCTGTCGCCGAGATCACCGCCGCGTCGAACGGCCCCCAGCCGGGAGCCCCGCGCTGGCCGTCCCCGACCAGCACCGTCACCCCGTCCACCCGAGCTCGATTCAGGTTGTTGCGGGCACGGGCCGCCAGCTCCGCCCGGAGCTCGACCGAGACCACCCGCCCGGCCCCGCCCGCTCGCAGCACCGCCGCGAGATAGCCGCTGCCGGCGCCCACCTCGAGGACGGCGGCACCAGGCGCCAGCTCCAGCGCCTGGATCACCACCGCGACGATCCAGGGCTGTGAACAGGTCTGCCCCTGGCCGATGGCCAGAGCGCGGTCCTGGTAGGCCCTGGAGCGTAGCTCGAGGGGCAGGAACTGCTCCCGGGGGACTGCCGCCAGGACCCTCAGAACCGGCTCGCTGACCCCCTTCTCGCGCAGGCCGGCGATCATTTGCCGCCGCGCCTCGCTCAGCTCTCGTTGAGGATCTGGATGCAGTGGTCGACATCCTGGGAGTAGAGGGTCTTGGGGACCCGCGAGGGCAGCGCCCCCTTGCCAACGGGAAGGTAGAACCCGTGGACCCTGGGGGCGACGAACTCGGAGTCCACCAGGGCAACCTTCACTCCCCGGTTGATGGGAGGGAAGACCGCGACCATCCAGACCTTGGCGCCCGGGTTGACGTCCGCGGAGCAGACGTCGAGGCGGTTGCTGGAGATGACCACGATGGGGCGGATCGGGTTGTAGTAGGTCTTGGTCAGGGCGGTCACCACCCCCTTGGGCTCGAGGCGTTTGGTGACCGTCGACTCCAGCACCGTCTGGGTGAGATCTACCGCGGTGGTGGAAGCACCCGGGTTGGTGGCGGTGACCACCACCTCCAGCAGGGGACCCAAACCGGCCAGAGCGCGCGCGTCCTGGGCTTCCGAGCCGGAGAGGAGCGGCACTACATCATCCAGTTGCACCAGGCGCAGGTAGTAGAAGTGGAGGTAGGTGGGATCGGTGTAGAAGCCACCGTCGGGGGAGCTGGTGACCAGGGCGCTGTCGAGGGGTCGGGCCTGCGGGCTCACCGGCATACCGCTGGCCAGCGCGGCCACCGCCTCACCTGCGGTGGTGGCGGCGCCGCAAGCGGAGAGCAGCAGCAGCCCCGCGAGGCCCAGGGTGAGTCCCACCCGCCGCCGACAGCGGCCTCCGCAGTTCCATCGGCCCCGGGAACGGTGCGCCAGCTCCCGCATCTCAGGCGCTGGGTGCCATGGCGCGGCCATCGGGACCGAGAAGTTCGCGGCGCCGGAAGATGGCCCGCACCCGAAACCCGGCGGCCTCCAGGCGCTCGCGCCCCCCCTCCTCGCGGTCGAGGAGGGTGTACATGGCGACGATCTGCGCTCCCGACTCCTTGACCCGCTCCGCCGTCTGCAGCAGCGAGCCCCCGCTGGTGAGGGCATCGTCCACCAGGGCGACCCTGTCTCCCGGCGCCGGCTCCGGCCCGGCGCACCAGCCGCCAGCCCCGTGCTCCTTGACCTGTTTGCGGACAATGAACCCGGCGACCTCCGGACCGCCGTCCAAAGCGCTGCAGAGGGCAACCGCCGCCACCATCGGGTCGGCCCCCAGGGTGGGGCCTCCGATCCGCGAGACCCTGTCCTGGCGGGCGAACTCCAGCATCGCCCGGCCCACCCACCCAGACCCCTTCGGGTCGAGGGTGACCAGCCGACCGTCGAAGTAGTACGGGCTGTTCCGACCGCTGCTGAGGATGAACTCGCCGACCTTGAAGGCCCGCGAGAGCATCAAGTCGAGCAGCGCCTGCCGTTCGTCCGCGAGCTGGGTCACTCCAGCCTGCTGTCGGGCCGCCAGCGAAGCACCAGTTGGCGCGCCGCCTGCACCTCATCCACCCGGCCCACCGGAGCCTGGTGCGGGGCCGTGCGCAGCGCCGCCGGGTCGCGACCACCTTCTTCCATGATGGCCCCGACCACCTCGGCCAGATCATCTAGCGTGCGCTTGGCCTCGGTCTCGGTGGGCTCGAACATCATCGCCTCCGGGACGGTCGTGGGGAAGTACACCGTAGGCGGATAGACCCCGTAGTCGATCATCCGCTTGGCAATGTCCAGGGCCCGCAGCTCGGAATATGGCGCCCGGGACCGTTTGGGAGTCGCCACGAACTCGTGGAAGGAGTCGGCTTCGGTGGCCACCGGCAGCCATGGTTCGAGTCGATGCCGCAGGTAGCGGGCCCCCAGCACCGCGTCTCGAGCCACCTGGGAGATGCCGTCGCCGTAGGCGCGAATGTAGGCGTAGGCGCGCACGAGCATGCCAAAATTGCCATAAAAAGATCGGACTTTGCCGATGCTGTGCGGGGCATCGTAATTCCACTCGTACGCATCCTCGCGGCGCCGGATCCGGGGCACGGGAAGGAAGTCCTGCAGCGCTGCGGAAACCCCCACCGGACCCGCGCCTGGCCCCCCTCCTCCGTGCGGCGTCGAGAACGTTTTATGGAGGTTCAGATGCACCACATCGAAACCCATGTCCCCTGGTCGCGCCACTCCCACCAAGGCGTTTAGGTTGGCCCCGTCGTAGTAGAGTAGCGCGCCGGCGTCGTGGGCGAGCTGGGCCATCTTCTCGATTCGCCGCTCGAAAATCCCCAATGTGTTGGGATTGGTGAGCATCACCGCGGCTACCTGCGGCCCCAGTTTGGCGGCGAAGTCGCCGATGTCGACCGTGCCGTCCGCGGCGCTCCGCACGGTCACCACCTTGAGGCCGCACTGACTGGCACTGGCGGGATTGGTACCGTGGGCACTGTCGGGGATGATCACCTCGGTGCGCGCATGATCCTCGCGGCGCAGGTGGTAGGCCTGGATCATCCGCAACCCGGTCCACTCACCGTGCGCCCCGGCCGCGGGCTGGAGCGACACCGCCTGCATCCCGGTGATCTGACAGAGCATCCGCTCCAGCTCCCACATCAGCTCCAGGGCCCCCTGGATCGACGCCACCGGTTGCAGGGGATGGATGTCCGCAAAGCCGTCCAGGGCGGCCACCTGCTCGTTGACCGCGGGGTTGTACTTCATGGTGCAGGAACCGAGGGGGTAGGCTCCCTGCTGGAGGTTGTGGTTGCGCCGCGCCAGCCGGCCAAAGTGGCGCGCCAGGTCGGGCTCGTTGACCGCCGGGATCTGAGCCCGGCGCCGGCGGCCGAATTCGGCGGGGAGCCCGTCCGCCAGCCCTACCCCTCCGACTCCCGCGGGAGGCAGCAGTGGACCTGGCCCCTCCACCTGGGCCAGCTCGAAGAGGAGCGGCTCAGCGCCAGTCCAGGTGGGCACTCGCGCTGGGCTCATCCGGCGACCCCCACGGCTTGGTGGATGGTCGCGACCTTGCCCAGCTCGCGGACCAAGCGGTCGATGGCGGCGGGGGAGGTCATCTCGGTCGCGCAGAGCACAACACAGTTGGCCAGCTCCTGGTCAACGCCTCCCAAGGGATACCCGCCGAGGATCCCCTGCGCCGCGAGGTCGCGAGCCAACGCCGCGCCTTCCACCGGGGTCTCCAGGGTGAACTCCCAGAGGAACTCTCTGTTGGGAAACTTGAGTTTGCATCCTGGGATCTCGCCAACCCGCCGGGCCAGGTGATGCGCCCGGCGGTAGGAGATGTCGGCGATGCCCCGCAACCCCACCTCCCCCATCTTGGCCAGGTAGACCGTGGCGGCCAGCGCCATCAGGGCGTGATTGGTGCAGATGTTGGAGGTGGCGCGTTCCCGGCGGATGTGCTGCTCCCGGGTCTGCAAGGTGAGGCAGAAGGCGCGCCCGCCGAGGGAGTCGGTGGTGATCCCGACCAGACGCCCCGGCAGGCGGCGGACGAGTTCGTCGCGGCAGGCCAGTAGACCCACCGTGGGGCCTCCCAATTGGGGCGGTATCCCCAGCTGCTGACCGTCGGCTGCGACCAGGTCGACCTCCAGGGCCCCGGGGGGCTCCAGAACGGCGGCGGCGATCGGGTCCGCCACCACCAGAACCAAGGCGCCGGCCTTATGAGCCAGGGCCACCACCTCTCGAACCGGCTCCAGCAGCCCGAGGAAGTTCGGTTGGGGCAGCACCACCACCGCCGGCGGTGACTGTGCGATGTTCGCCTCTAGGGCCTCGAGGTCGGTGACTCCGTCGCGCCGTGGGAGGCGAACCAGCTCGGCGCCCCGACCCGAGATGTAGGTGTCCAGGACTCCCAGGACCTCGGGGTGCAGCGTCGACGCCGCCAGAACCCGCCCCCGCGAGAGGTGCAGGGTCGCCAGCAGCGCGCCCTCGGCGGTCGCCGTGGCCACGTCGTACATCGAGGCGTTGGCAACATCAAGATCGAAGAGCTCCGCGACCATCGACTGGAACTCAAAGATTGACTGGAGATACCCCTGGCTGGCCTCCGCCTGGTAGGGCGTGTAGGCGGTGTAGAACTCGGGCCGCCCGATGGTGGCTGGCACGATGGCTGGGATGAAGCGGGAGTACACCCCGGCACCGAGAAAGCAGTCCCACTGCGATAGGGGTCGGTTGCGCCCCGCCAGCCGGCGCATCTCGGCAACCAGGTCCAGCTCGGAGAGGGCCGCGGGTAGTTCAATCTGGGGATCGCGCAGTCCGTCGGGCACGTCCCGGAAAAGCTCACCGACCGAGGTCAAGCCCAGGGCAGAGAGCATCTCCGCACGATCTAGGTCCGAATTTGGAAGATAAGCCATGGAAGAGCTGAAGCCCCCGCTGAGAGATGCGAGCGCTAGTGGGAATCCGCCTGCGCGAAGGAATCGTACGCGGCCGCATCGAGCAGATCACCGGGCAGATCTCCCGCCAGGCGCACCTTGATCAACCAGCCCTCCCCCTGGGGATCCTGGTTGACCACCTCCGGCGCGGCGCTGACCTTGCCGTTCACCTCTAGGACCTCACCCGCCACCGGGGAGTAGAGGTCGCTGGCCGCCTTGACCGACTCGACCGCCCCGAGCCGCCCGCCCGGGGAGAGAGTCTCACCCACCTTGGGAAGCTCGAGGAATATCACGTCGCCGAGCTGGGCCTGGGCGTGATCGGTAATGCCCACCACGGCCTCGGTGGGACTGTCCTGGCGGACCCACTCGTGAGTCTTGGTGAAGCGATAGGCGCTCAAGTCGGGCACCGGCTCTCCTCCCGTTGCGTGTCGCTACCGGGTCAGCTCTCGGGTCGCTGGTAGAAAGGTAGCGCCACGACTGGTGCCGTCGCCCACTGCTCCGGCTCGCTGCGGAGTTGGATGCGGAGCTCGGTACCGACGGCCGCGCTCTCCGGCTCCACGTAGCCCATCGCCAGACCAGCGCCCACCGTGAAGCCGAACGATCCGCTGGTGACCTCTCCCACCTGACGCCCGCCCTGGTAGATGGGGCGTCCGTGTCGGGGGATCTCCCGGGCACCCAGCTTCAAGCCGATGAAACCCCGCGGCGGGGACTCGGCAATCAGCGAGAGCGCGTCGCTCGCCATGAACGGCCCCTTGGCGAGCTTTACCACCCAGCCCAGTCCGGCGCTGAGCGGGTCGCTGCGCTCGTCAATGTCCTGGCCGTAGAGCCGTAGTCCGGCCTCGAGGCGCAAGGTGTCGCGGGCACCGAGACCGGCAGGCACCATCCCCTCTGGCCGCCCCGCCTCCAAGACGGCCCCCCAGAGTTGCTCGGCGTCGGCGGCCGCCGCGTAGAGCTCGAAGCCGTCCTCGCCGGTGTAGCCAGTTCGGGAGATCCGGACGGCCAACCCCGCGACCAAACCCGGACGATGGTGGTAATAGCGGATGCTGGTGAGGTCCTCTCCGGCTGCCAGGGACTGCACCACCTGAGCCGCACGCGGGCCCTGGACCGCCAGCAGCGCGGTCTCAGCGGAGACATCCGTGAGCTGAATATCCCGGCCCGCCCGGCATTGCTCCATCCAGTCCAGATCGGCGTCATGCCTGGCGGCATTGATGACGCACATGTAGCCCGACTGGTCCCGGTAGACCAACAGGTCGTCCACGATCCCCCCGTCCGGGTGACACATCACGGTGTACAGAGCTCGCCCCGGGCTGAGTCGGGAGACATCGTTGGTGACCAGACCCTGCAAAAACTCAAGCGCCCGGGAGCCGTCGACCTTGACTTCGCCCATGTGGGACACGTCGAAGAGCCCGGCCCGGGTACGAACCGCGAGGTGCTCGGAGCGCATCGAGCCGTAGTGGAGCGGCATCGAGAAGCCAGCGAAGGGGACCATCTGCCCGCCCAGGTCGCGGTGGACCCGGTCCAAGGGGACCGCGCGTAGCTGCTCGCTCATCCCTCCTCCAGCTCCCCCAAAACCTCCAGCAGCTCACTGTCTTCCTGCGACCGGGCTTCATCCACCGCCCGGTGGAGCTGTGCCACCCGGTCCACCGGCCAGCCGAGGTGGGCGGCCAGCTCGAGGTCAGTGGGCTCGGTCTCCGACTCCAGCCTCATCTCGGCCTGGGCGGCGAGGAGCCGCCCGGCGTCCGCCGCCCAGCGCTGATCCTCGGCGCGGGCGTCTCGCTCACCAGCCACCAACGACTCCATCACCTGGCCAACGGCGCGCCTGACCCGGCTCCGGAACTCCGGCCCCGAGAGCGGCTGCACGGGATCTAGGCCGTGGACCACGGTCACCAGGGCGGTGCTGCCCTCCTGGAAGAGGTCCTCCACGGGAACCGCGTCCGACTGGCGCGCCTCGGCCGCCTCAAGGACCAGCCAGAGGTTGCCTTCCACGAGACGCCGCTGCAGTTCGGGCCGAGGCAGGTTCGCCGCCGGCGAGAGGAGCTCGCTGAGGTCGCGGT
Organism: Candidatus Dormibacteria bacterium; assembly: GCA_050733915.1. Lineage (GTDB taxonomy): Bacteria > Chloroflexota > Dormibacteria > Aeolococcales > Bog-877 > Bog-877. Next base: position 6,957 of record JBOHUH010000003.1, read on the forward strand.
CCGACGGGCGCGGCAGGTCCTTGACCAGGTCGCGAACATCGGGGACCGCGGTCAAATCGTCCATCTCCCCCAGGGGCTCCGATCGGCGGCTGACCACCGGTGGAGTATAGGTTCGGTGCAAGCAGTTGCCAGCCGCGGATCTGGAGTGGTCAACGTAGACTCGACCAGTGCCAGCCTCTCGCCTTCGCGTCCCTCCCGACCAGGATCTCCTGGTCTTCGGAGCCACCGGCGATCTCGCTCGGCGCAAGCTCCTGCCGGCATTGTATGAGCTGAGCCTGCAGGGATTGTTGCCGCGCAACTGCAACATTGTGGGCACCGCCACCAAGGAGCTTGGTGATCACGGATTTCAGGATATAGCGCGACGAGCGGTGGAGCAATTCGCGCGAGGCGGGCTCCGCCGAGATAGCTTCAACGAGTTCGCTCGGCGGCTGCGCTACGTCCCCACTCCGCATGATCAGGTCGGAACCGGCGACAAGCTCTCCAAGGTACTCACCCAGCCCCGACGGCTGATCTATCTGGCCGTCCCGCCCTCGGCATTGGACACCATCCTTCAGGAACTGAAGCCGTCCGGTCTCACCAAGGGCTCCTCCGTGATCATCGAGAAGCCCTTCGGACACGACCTCAAATCGGCGGTCGCCCTCAACCTGGCCCTCCACCGCACCGTGCCCGAGGAGCGGATCTTCCGAATCGACCACTACCTGGGCAAGGAGACGGTTCAGAACCTGCTGGTTTTTCGCTTCGGGAATACCCTGGTCGAGAGAATCTGGAACCGTGACGTGGTGGACCACGTGCAGCTCACCGTGGCTGAGGACATCGGCATCGAGAGCCGAGGACAGCTCTACGAGGAGATGGGGGCGATACGGGACATCTTCCAGAATCACTTGCTCCAACTGCTTGCCTTGACCTGCATGTCGCCACCCAGTTCGTTCGACCCCGAGGCTCTGCAGGACGAGAAGGTCAAGGTGCTCCACTCGATCCGGCCGATCCAGCCACCCGAGGTGGTCCGCGGCCAGTACACCAGAGGTTCCGTGCACGGCAGCCTGATGCCCGGCTATCGGGAGATTGAGGGCGTCTCCCAGGACTCCACCACCGACACCTACGTGGCGATGCGGCTGGCGGTGGACAGCTGGGACTGGGCCGGAGTCCCCTTCTACCTGCGCTGCGGCAAGGCGCTCTGCACCCGACGCACTGAGATCATGCTCTTCTGCCGCGACGTCCCCCTGCATCTGTTCGCCGGGACCGGCATCGAGCGCCTACTGCCCAACCGGGTGACCATTCGGATCCAGCCCGAAGAGGGCATCTCCTTCTCGTTCATGGCCAAGCAGCCAGGCGCGACAGTGGTCGAGCAACCGGTGAGGATGGACTTCTCCTACGGGGAGTCGTTCAAGACTGAGCCAGCGGAGGCGTACGAGCGCCTACTCCACGACGCTCTGCTCGGTGACCACACTCTTTTCATCCGCCAGGACGAGACCGAGGCCGCCTGGGCCGCCCTGGAGCCGGTGCTGGGCCACATGCCGGCGATCAAGTTCTACCCCGCTGGCAGTGAAGGCCCCGAGTCGGCCAACTCCCTGATGCTCTCAGGCGCCTGGCACGCTCTGACGCACCACGTCGACCGGAGAGCGGGAAGCGAACCAGGTGCAGGCTAGGCGGGCGGCGCCGTGACGGGGAGCTGGTCCGGCACCAGTTGGTCGGCCTCCAGCCAGCCCTCCTCGGCGTTCTCGCCCGTGCCTGCGCGTACTCGTACCCAGCGCCCCTGCTGCTCCAGGGCATCCAGAGGCGTCGCTGGGAGCACCGGGAGGCCCCGCTTGGAACCGTGGTCGGGGCTCGAAAAGAGCGGATAGCTGGTCCCCGCCCAACTCTGAACCAGGGTGCAGGGCCCGGGGGGAATCGCACGGAGCCGGTACACGGTCGCGGCGTCGCGTTCGCCCCGAGTCAGAATCCGGATCAGATTGAGCGCTCTCAGGGTGGCACTCCGCTGTCCCTGGGCGGTGATGGTCAGTTCGGTGCCCTGCGCGGTGCCACGGCACTCGATCCGGACCTTGGTCCTTGGGTGTCTCACCTTGCTCCACTGACCGAAGAGGCCATTGGCCAGCACCTGGGCCACCTCGGCAGTGTTTTCATCGATCACTTGAAAGCTGAAGGGGGGCAGACCCATCACCTGCTCGGCGATCGCGAAGACCTCCCGGGGCGGCGCATAGACAGTGGCCACCCAGTGGTTGGTCTGCGGTCGCCCCAAGTAGAGCACGACTCGATTCTAGGGACGCTTCAGCGCAGGAGCGGCCGGCTCCGGAGCAGGAGCGCCTCCACGCCATGGACGAAGGGGTCCAGCGGGCCCATGAGGGGAGCGATCAGCAGACCGCTGTAGCTGGCCAGTTGGCCACTCCACTTGGTCTTGAACTTGGCATAGCCGTGGGCGGGGTCGGAGCGGTCGAAGCGCCGGGGTACCCCCCACATGTCATACAGAGTGCAGCGCTGCTCAATTCCCCAGCGCATCATGGCCCACTGCAGGGCGTAGCTGGCGTGGGCTCTGGGTACCGCGGTGCTGGTGCCCCCGAAGAGATGGACTAGCCGCCTCCCGAAGGCCACCGTCAGTCCTCCCGCCAGAGGCTGTCCTCGGTATGAGGCTATGAAGATGGTGGCCCCCAGGGCCTCCGCCGCTGCCTGGTAGTAGGAGAGAGGCCGCGAGTGCAGGCTCTTGCGACCGACGGTGTCCATGTGGAGGTCATAGAAGGTGGCCACCGCCTCGGGACCACGGTCCGCGCTGACCACGACCCCCTCTCGTTCCGAGACCCGAATGCAGTAACGGGTCGCGGCAGGGATACGGGTCAGCAGCGCCTCCGCGCCACCAGTCAGATCCACCAACCAGCTCTGTCGGTGTTGCACATCGAAATGGGCTGGCCGCAACCCGCATCGGCGGCGAAGCCGTTCCGCGGCGGCCGAGTCCACCGGCCACTCCGGGTCACACTTGAGCTGCAGGCAGCGGTTCTTGCGCAGGCTCCGCGCCGCAGACCGAAGCAGAGCTCGACAGACGTCTAGATCGCCCAGAGACGAGAGCACTGGACCTTGGGGCGAATAACCCCACCCGAATCCGCCGGGGCCGAGCCGCTGCTGAAGGACCTGGATCGCTCCCAGCCAGGTCTCGTCCGACCCGCGCACAGCAGCTAGGCGCAGGACCCGCCAACCGTATCCGCGACGGAGTTCTCCCCAGCCCCAGGACTGCAGGAGGTTGCCGGTCTCCTGCCGGCTAACGTAGTGGTCCCACTGCTGCTGGGCGTCGTCCGCGACTGCCAGCACCCGGATCCCAGAACTCGCGGCTACGTTCAATCTCCGGTGGTGGGAGCGGCCATCATCGGGCCTATTATCGGATGCAGAGTTGAAGTGGGAGTCGCTTCTCAAATTCGGCGTATGCTCGGAGTGCGATGCGTCGGGAACCGATCGTGGGCGCGGGTTTGGTTGCCGCTTGGTGCTTCCTGGGCAGCGAGTTGCCCGTGTTGGCAGCGAGTCCGGGCGCCGCCATGGTGAACCAGCCACGTGGCTGGGTGGGCGTGCTCGCCAACCCGAACGTTGCCTTCGTACTGCTCTTGGCGGCGCTACTAGGATTGGGCCTAGAGGTGGTCCATCCCGGGACCCTGGTGTTCGGCTCCGTCGGACTAGCGGCCGGGGTATTAGCCGTCGTCGGCCTGGTCAATCAGCCCATCGACTGGCTGGGCCTGCTGCTGATCGGGCTCGCCGTGGTCCTCTTCGTGACCGACACCTCGCTGCACAGCCACGGGCTGATCGGTCTGGCCGCGGTCGCATGCGCGATCGTTGGCGGGCTGGTCCTTTATCAGGCCGCTCCCGGCGAGCCCGGTGTGAACCTGGCCGCCGTGATCGCTGTCCCAGCAGTCGTGGGCGGCGCCTGGGTCACCCTCAGCCGGCGCGCGCTGCGGGTCCGTCGCCTGCCCTATGGTTCCACCAACCATGAGCTCCTCGGCCTCAGCGGCGTGGTCCGCCAGCGGGCTGATCCGAACGGGATCGCCGCGGTGGATGGGGAGCTGTGGCGGATCCAATCCCACTACCACGAGGCAATCGAGGTCGGGACTGCGGTTGAGGTTCTGGCTCAGGATGGTCTTACTCTGATCGTGCAGCCGCAACCCGGGGTCCCGGCTGCCAGTGAAATACCGGGCGACCCGGGCGGAGCCGCCATGGGCACCAGGAGGGCGAGTTAATGGGTACGGCAGGAGTGGTGGTGCTGGTGATCGTGGTGGTCCTGGCGCTGACCATGTTTTCCACAGGTTTTCGGGTGATCAATGAGTACGAGCGGGGCGTGGTATTCCGGCTCGGACGGCTCATCGACGTCAAGGGCCCCGGCCCCCGGCTGATCATTCCCTTCGGCATCGATCGGCTGCTCAAGATCGATCTGCGCATCAACGTGCACCAGGTTCCGCCTCAGGACATCATCACCAAGGACAACGTCACGGTGCGAGTGACCGCGGTGGTGTTCTTCCGGGTGGTGGACGCCCGGGATGCGTATGTCAAGGTCAACGACTACCGCGGTAGCATCTCCACCGCAGCTCAGACGACCCTCCGCTCGATCCTGGGTCAGTCCACCCTGGACGAGCTCCTCAGCCAGCGCGACAAGGTCAATGCCGAACTCCAGACCGTGATCGACGACCAGACCGAGCCCTGGGGAGTGAAGGTGACCGCGGTCGAGGTGAAGGACGTCGACCTGCCCCAGTCGATGCAGCGGGCGATGGCGATGCAGGCAGAAGCGGAGCGCGAGAAGCGGGCGAAGATAATCCGCGCAGAGGGCGAGTTCCAGGCTGCCCAGCAGCTCACCGACGCGGCGGGCGTGATCGCGCGCGAGCCCGCGACCCTGCAGCTGCGCTACTTGCAGACACTCTCGGAGATCGGCACCGAGCAGAACACGGTGGTGGTGTTTCCGCTACCCCTCGACCTGATTCAGCCTTTCATGGAGATCAGTGCCCGGGCGGCCAACCACAACGGGCATACCGCGACCGCTCTCAAGGCACTCGAGGAGAAGGTCGCGCCCCGACCCGGCGGGAGGACGCCCAAGCCCAAGGCGGACTGACCTAGATCCTGCGCCACCCCATGGAGGCGGAGGGAGAGCAGGGCGTCGGCTCTGGCCCGGAGCCCCGGTACCTGCTGCTGGGATCCGGTGAGTACGAGTCTTGGGTGGGTGACGTCGAGAGTCGCGCGCTTGAGCACGCGCACGGGGACGGCACCGTCGCGTTGCTGGCGACTGCCAGCGCCCCCGAGGGGGAGGCCACTTTCGCGCGCTGGAACCAGATGGGGCTTGAGCACTACCGATCGCTGGGCGTTCCCGCACGCGCACTGCTGGTGCGCGAGCGGGAGGACGCGTTGCGGCCAGAGAACGTGGAGGCGGTTCGAAGGGCGAGCATGGTTTTTTTCTCCGGGGGAAACCCCGAGTATCTGGCCCGTCATCTTGAGGGCACTCCTCTTTGGGCGGCCCTCCAGGAGGCGCTCGCCGGTGGGAGCATCTACGCCGGGTGTAGCGCGGGAGCGATGGTGGCCGGTTCGACGCGGAACCCCCGACCGGGCCGCGGCCGGTTTCGCTTCACCGGGGGTCTCGGGCTCCTTCCGACCGAGGTATTCGGCGTCCACTGGGACTCGCCCTTTATGAAGGTGCTCCGCCCCCGAGTGCGGGCCCAGGTTCCGCCCGGGTGCCGACTGATTGGTATCGCTGAGCGGACAGCGATACTGAGCGAGGGAGCCGGCTGGAGAGTGTCCGGCCGGGGACGCGTCGAAGTGCAACTTGATCATCTCCGGCGCAGCTACCGGGAGGGCGACCTGATTCCACCGCACGGCGGGTTGGCTCCGACCGGTCCGAACTGAAGCGTTTCACGTGAAACATGGCAGCCCACGGCCGAGCCGCGTTTCACGGTCTCGACGGGTAGGTCCTGCGCCTCGCCGGGGGCGGAAATCAAGGGCCTCCGAAGCCTCCGAAGTGTTCCACGTGAAACATCTCGGCGCACCTATACTGCCGGTCATGTCTCGCCCTCGGGTGATAACTGTGTGCAATCAGAAGGGCGGGGTGGGCAAGACCACCACTGCGGTCAGCCTTGGAGCTGCCCTCACCGAGAAGGGGCTGCGCGTATTGCTGGTCGACTGTGACCCTCAGGGCAACGCCACCTCCGGGCTGGGGGTTCGGCCCGCCGAGCTACCCCACTCGATCTATGACGTGGTCGTGCTCGGAAGGCCACTTCTTGAAGTGGCTATGAAGATCGAAGCTGTGCCCGGCATGACGCTGGTTCCGTCCAACGTCTCCCTGGCCGGGTCCGAACTGGAACTGGCAGAACTGCCCCTGCGGGAGTCTCGGCTGCGGCTGGCTCTCGATGGACTCGAGGACTTTGACTGCGTCCTTCTCGACACACCCCCATCGCTGGGGCTGCTCACGGTCAACTGCCTGGTTGCCGCCGACTCGCTGCTGATCCCCCTTCAGTGCGAGTACTACGCGCTGGAGGGACTCTCGTTGCTCACGCAGACCCAGACCCTGGTGCGGCAGTCGCTCAATCCGTCGCTGACCCTGGCCGGCATCGTCCTTACCCTGTTCGACCCCAGAACCTTACTCAGCTCCCAAGTGGTGTCCGAGGTGCGACGACGCTTTGGCGACCAGACCTTCAGCACGGTCATCCCCCGCTCGGTGCGGCTGAGCGAGGCACCCAGCCACGGCGTCCCCATCACCATCTACGAGCCATCGGGCCGGGCGGCGGCAGCCTACCGCGCTTTGGCCGAGGAACTGCTGGCTCGAACTGCCGCAGTAGCAGCGTGAGCAAGCGCCGCGGACTCGGAAGGGGATTGGAGCAACTCATTCCCACCGGTCCCAGCGACTTCAACCCCCTGGTGGGCGGGTCCGGCGCCCGAGACGTCCCCGTGACCCTGATCGACCCCAACCCGGAGCAGCCTCGGAGCAACTTTGACGAGGCCGGGTTGCGCGCCCTGGCAGAGTCGATCCAGGCCTACGGGGTGCTTCAGCCACTGGTGGTGGAGGCGAACGGCCCGCGCTTTCGCCTGGTCGCGGGTGAGCGCCGCCTGCGCGCCGCCCAAGTCGCCGGTCTGGGCCGGGTTCCCGCAGTGGTACGGCCCCTCGGCCCCGATCGAGAGAAGCTCGAACTCGCACTCGTGGAGAACCTGCTGCGGACCGATCTGCCCGCCCTCGATGAGGCTCGCGCCTTCGCCCGGCTCTGCGACGTTTTCGGCCTAACCCAGGACCAGGTCGGGCAACGGGTGGGCAAGAGCAGGTCGGCGGTCGCCAACACCATGCGCCTGCTGCAGACCGCCCCCGCCGTGCAACTGGCCATCCACGGGGGGCAAATCTCCGCGGCCCATGGACGGGCACTGCTCTCACTCCCCGACCACGAGAGCCAGGAGCGCCTGCTAGCCAGGATCGTGGCTCAGAGCCTGTCGGTCCGCGACACCGAGCGGTTGGTGGCGCAACTGGCCGAGGGCCGGCGGGGCCGACCGGCGCGGACTAACGGGAGCCGCGACTCGGCGCTCAGGGCCATCGAAGAGGCGCTGGCCCAACGGCTGAGCACCCGGGTCACGGTCTCCAGGGCCGCTTCCGGCCGCGGCAAGATCGTCATCGACTACTACTCGGACGAGGAGCTCAACGGGCTCTTGGACCGGTTGGCGATCTCGATCTAGCTCGGGAGTGGGCGTGACCCCTCCCTATACTTCCGTGGTGCCCTCCGACCCCATGATCGCTCCTGATCCCGTCGGGGACCGGGACGATCGCGGCGGGAGTTCGCGGCGCTCCCTGGTCCGGGACCTGGTCGAGGTGGTCGCCCTTGCCGCCCTGATCTACCTCTTGATCGCCTTCGCGATCCTGCCGGTGCACGTCGAGGGGACCAGCATGTACCCGGGCCTCCAGAACAACAACCTGCTGCTGGCCGAGAAGGTCTCACTTTTCTTTGGCGGCCCCTCGCGGGGAGACATCGTGATCATCAAGCCGCCCATTGCCTCCTCAGACGACTTCATCAAGCGAGTGATCGGCCTACCGGGCGAGTGGGTGCGCATCGCCCCCAATCGGCACCACGTGGGACATGTGTTCATCAGCGACACCAAGCCCACCAGCGCCACCGGTGGCACCGAGTTGCGCGAGCCCTACATCAACGGCGTTTGGGAAGACGAGGTCGAATGCTGCACCGCCAAGGGCACCTTTTCGCCACTGCTGCCAAGCACCGGGAAGTGGGAGCGGATCCCCGCGGATGACTACTTTGTGATGGGCGACAATCGCAACTTTTCCGAGGATTCCCGCACTTTTGGCTGGGAGCCTCAGAGCGGCATCAAGGCCATCGCTATAGCCCGCTTCTGGCCCCTCAGCAAGCTCGGTCTGGTGCCTGGCGCCAGGCCCACCCTGGGCTTCGTGCTGGCAGCCAGCACCCTGCTCCAGCTGGACCTACTCCGGAGGCCGGGCTACGGGTAGATCCAGCGACCGCCCTCGCGTTCCCAGCTGACCAGTTCGTCCTCCGCGAAGAACAGCTCGATCTCCCGCGCCGCCCGGGACGGGCTGTCCGACCCGTGGACCACGTTCTGGCCGATGTCGATCCCGAAGTCGCCGCGAATTGTCCCCGGTGCAGCGGTGGCGGGATTGGTCGGGCCCATCATCGCGCGCACGATTGCGACGGCATTGGGTCCCTCCCACACCATCGCCACCACCGGCGAGGCGGTGATGAACTCGATCACGGCCTCGAAGAAGGGCCTCTCCTGGTGCTCGGCGTAGTGGGTCTCCGCCAGTTCACGGCTGACTGCAGTCAGCTTGAGCGCGACCAGGTGCAGGCCACGGCGCTCAAATCTGCCCACCAACTCCCCGACCAGGCCGCGCTGGACGCCATCCGGTTTGACCAGCACCAGGGTTCTCTCCACGGTCATACCCTCCCCGCCTCGGCACCCAACACCCCGGGTCCGGGCACGGTGATCATCACTCAAATCCCGCTGCGAACGCCGCCTGGACAAGGTCGAGCTCCAGACCAGGTCCGACCGCCGCCAGCCGCCAGCCGGAGCCGGAAAAGAGGCGCTCCGCTGTCGCCTGAACCTCCTCCGAGGACACGGCCCGAACCGCGGCGATGACCTCAGCAGGCGACATCACCGAGCCCACCAGTGCCGCCTGGTGACCCAAGAACTCGGCCATCGCGCTCGTGCCCTCCAACTGCAGCCGCAGTCGTCCCTCGGTCTGCGTCTTGGAACGCTCCAACTCCTCGGCGGTGAGCGGTTCGTGCGCCATCCTCGCCACCTCGGACAGGGCGGCACGGATGGCGGTCTCCACCTGATGAGTCTGAGTCGCCATGTAGATTCCAAACGCCCCCGAGTCAAGGTGACGGGCGGCGAACGAGTGGACGTCGTAGGCCAGAGCCCGATTCTCCCGTAGCTCCAGAAACAGCCGACTGCTCATCCCCTCCCCCAGGACGGTGTTGAGCACGTCGAGGGCCCAACGCGCAGGATCGAGATACGAAGAACAGCGGACCCCGAGCAGCAGGTGCACCTGCTCGCCGCGTCGCTTGCGGATCCGGGTGGCCGTGTGCGCCTCCAGGGGGGCCGGAGTGCCACCGTTGGTACGCCGGGACCGCCTCGGCTCCGTGGCGCCGGCCCGCTCGTCGAAGCAGCGCTCCACCAGCCCGACCGCCCGCTCCGCATCGAAGCCTCCCGTGATCACCACGACCACCCGATCCGGGACGTAGTAAGTGGCGCGATGAGCCACCAATTCCGGTGCGCCGATGCGGGCGAGGGAGAACCGGGTGCCCACCGGATCACGACTCAAGGGATGGTCGCCCCAGAGCAGATCGTCGAACATCATCTGGACCAGGTCGCCGGGCTGGTCCAGGTACATATGGAGTTCCTCCAAAATCACGTTGCGCTCCCGCTCGGCCTCTTCGGAGAGGATCAGGGGGGCGAAGGTGAGGTCTAAGAGCAGCCGCAGCGCCACCTCGAGGTGCGCGCCAGGCACCTTGGTCCAGAAAACGGTCAGCTCTTTGTCGGTGCTGGCATTGAGGACGCCGCCCAGTCCCTCGATCGACTGGGAGACATCTCGGCTAGTGGGGAATTGCTCGGTGCCTTTGAAGACCATGTGCTCTAAGAAGTGCGACACCCCGGCTAGGCGCTTGCTCTCCCAACGAGAGCCGACGCGAACCAGGATCGAAGCCGCCACAGACGCCCGCCCAGCCATCGGCGCCAGCAGCAGCTGGGCACCATTGGGCAGTTGGAGCAGCTCCCAGGCCGGCTCCTCGCCGGGATCCACCAAGCCTCGGGAGTTGTTCGGGGGCACCTAACGCCCCACCTCGGCGCGCTGCTGCAGCCTGGCCAGGGTGAGCGCATAGGTGAGGTCCAGGGTGGCGGCGTTGCCGGCGATGCGAACCTGGTTGAGGATATTCGCCTGACGCCATTCCAGCACGAAAGACTGGTACTCCACCTGGTCCAACTCCTTGGTCTCGGTGAACCCCGCCGTCTGCTGCCCAACCTGGCCGGTGGACACCCGCTGCCAACCGGTCCCAGTCAGTAGCTTGCCCGCGGCCCCGAAGGCACGGCCTGCGCCGGACGTGGCGCCGTAGGTCTCAGCGGAGCTTGCGATCACCACCGGTCCGACCACCTGCTGCGGGCTCACCGCGCGATCGAAGGTGGCGGTGTACCCAGTCCGCCTTCCCTGGGCCTGCTCTTGGCGCAGCACCGAGGCCCGACCCGCAGCCATCCGCTTGTTGCTAATGAAACCTGTGGTGTTGGCGCCCTTCTCGACCACGAAGCCTGGGTATGGCAATTGCGACAACGTGAGCACTATCCCTCGGGGAGATCTCTGGATCAGCCCGGGGGTACTCGAGCAGCCCGCCAGGAGGAGCACTAAGCCGCTAGCGAGCGCGGGTCCCGCCCAGGGCCGACAGGAGACCTCGCTCAGTGCTGCGGCTCCCCGGCCGGTCGAATCACCACCCGCCGATCGGCGTCTAGCCCAACGCTCTCGGTGGAGACGCTGGGATCGTCAGCAAGGGCCAGATGGACTGCTCGGCGCTCATAGGGCTGCATTGGCTCCAACGTGACGGCACGACCGCTCCTGGCCACTCCGGCGGCCATCCTGGCCGCCATCTGGGCCACCGTCTGCTCGCGCCGGCGGCGGTAGTGGGCTACATCGACGATCAACCGAGGGGCGCCGGTGCCGGCTCCGTTCTCCCCCAGCATCAGGTTCACCACCGTCTGCAGAGCCCGCAGGGACTCGCCCCGCCAGCCGATCAGCACCCCCAGATCCATCCCTTCGACCTCTAGGAGGAGCGGCGGCGGGACGGTCGACCCCGGGGTGTCCGGGCGGACGCGCTGGAGTTGAACGTTCGCTTCGATGTCCATCAATCGCAGGATCGTCTCCAGGTTCTTCCGACCCCGAAGTCCGTCGGCAGGGATGGGTTCGACTGCCACCCGGGCCAGCGTGCCCGAGATACGCTCACCAGGGACCGCGGCACCGCCTGGGCTCAGCACCTCGACCAGCACCTCGGCGGGGTCCAACCCGGCCGCGCCGCAGGCCGCCGCCATGGCCTCAGGGACGGTCGCACCCTCGCCCTCGTGCCGCACCCGACTATCCGCCATTCTCGATCAGCGCCGTGGCCTCCCGCGCTCCCGGTGGCGCGAGCGCCGCGCAGAGGGACGGGCGGGCGGGCGGGGGCTCTCTGGGGTCGCCGACTTGCCGTTGCCCGAGGTCCCGATGGCGGGCGCGAGGGTAGGGCCGGGAAATGGACCCATGGGCGAGTTCCGAGGGTGCCATCCTGCGCCCGGAAACCACGGCGGCACCTTGAGCCCGCCCCAACCCATCATGGAAAAGATCTGAAGGACCATGACTCCACTCTGGGTCACCCAGTACAGCGCGATCCCCTGGTTGAAGTTGAGGGCGAACACCGCGATCACCAGCGGCATGATGTACGTGGTCTGGGCCATGACCCGGTACATCTGGCGCTCCTGATCGGTCATGTCCGGACGCTGCTGCTGCATCATCATCTTCGATTGGGCGAAGGTGAGCACCCCCGCCAGGATCGGGATGATGATCAGGTCTAGGTGGGTGAGCAGGCCCGACTTGAAAGGCGACACGGCGAGGTTGGAGATCCAGAGAAAGCTGGTCTGTCCGTGGAGGTGTCCCCCGAGAGAGTTGATCGAGCCGTACAGGGCGTAGATGAAGGGCAGCTGAATCAGCAGCGGAAAGCACCCTGACAGCTGGCTCAGCGGATTGATTTGGTGGCGCTTGTAGAGAGCCATCGTCTCCGCCTGCAGACGGGTCCGATCCTTCTTGTACTTAGCCTGGATTTCGCGGAGCTCCGGGCCCATCCGGCGCTGGTTGGCCTGAATCTTCCACTGAGTGCGGATCTGCCACCGGAAGAGCGGGAAGAGACATCCCCGGATCAGCAGCGTCAGGACGATCACCGCCAGCCCGAAGGCGCCGATGGCGTGGGTGGGACCGAAGCCGCCGAAGACGTGGTCGAGGAACTGCAGGACTACCGCGATCGGCGTAAGCAGGACGTAGAAGAAGATCGCCTCGATCGGATTGCTGGGCGGTGGCCAGACGGGGTTGTGGAAAGTGAGGAACTCAACTCCCACGGAGAGACTCCTCGGGCAAGGGGACGGGATCGTAGCCGCCGGGGTGGAATGGATTGCAGCGGACAATCCGACGCACCCCCATCCACCAGCCCCGCCGGAACCCGTAGAGCTGGATAGCCTCGTAGGTGTAGTGAGAGCAACTCGGCTCGTAGCGGCAGGAGGAAATCACCCCGAAGACGGGGCTGAGGATCGCCTGATAGCCGACGATGAACCAGAGCGAGAGCCTCTTCACCGGGCGACTCCCGCCCGCTGCAGCGCTCTTTGCAGCGAGGCACCCAGGCTCGCCGCGTCGGCGCTGAGCGCGGCCGGCTGGGGAATGACCACTAGGTCGTGCGCCCCCAAAGTCCAGAGTCTCGCCGCTATCTGAGCCCGCAGTCGCCGGCGGAGCCGGTTGCGTACCACGGCCCCGCCCAGGCGCTTGCTCGCTACGATGCCAAGCCGCGGATGACCCAGCCCGTTGGCGCGCACCTGGATCCGGAGCACCGAATCTCCGGCACCCTGCCGCTCCCCCCTCACGGCCCGAAAGTCGGCAGCGTGACGGAGGCGGTACTTGGTCTTCACCGCACGGGCGCGGGAGTCAAGCGGAGCCGACCTTTGCGGCGGCGGCGCTTGAGGACGCGTACCCCTCCGGGGGTGGCCATCCGGGCACGGAATCCGTGCACCTTCCTGCGGTAGCGCTTTTTGGGCTGAAAGGTTCTCTTGATTTCGTCTTCCTCGTCGACCTGTCGCTGGGGCTCCGGCTCCGGGCCAACCCGGCGACCCGACTGGTGACAGGAGCGGCTCTATCGGCAAGCCGGGCTGAGGATATCAGAGCGAGCGCCGGGGACCCCGATCGAGCCTCGATCTCGGCAGGCTCCCGCCCCACCAACGGACTTGGGCCGGTCACCTGGGGCGGGGCGCCGCCTGGTCCTCCCGGCCAGAGCGCCCACGCCAGCTACTGCGCGGTCGCCGCGAGCCGCGCCGCCGCTTGACGCTCGTAGCCCACGCCCGGGAGACGTGCGCATCACACGAGGGACAGCTGACGAAGCGGCGCAAAGTAGCGCCGGGAGCACACGTCGGGTGCCGGGACACCCGCTCGAAAACCTCGACGGACATGGGGTTTTGTGAGTCCTGCGCAAACTCCTCTTGCGCTCCCCGCCGCCCCTCGCCAGCTCGCACTAGGGCCCTGCGTTTGCGACGGCCGAACGTTTGCGCTCCCCCCAAGATCCGTCAACTGTGGTCAACCCGACGGCGACGTGCTCTGGGATTGCGCGGGGGTGTGGGCGGTGCTACCATCCGGGAGCGACCGCAGGGGTGGGACAGACCCGGTCCGAGCTTCTCTCTTCCACAGGGCGGAATCTACCCCTCAGGTGGGTTTTCCACTCCTGTGTAGAAGGTGTGCATTGCGCTACATTCGGTGCGCCCAGGTCCGGCGACGAGGCCCTTGGTGAGTCTCTCGTCCGAGCAGCTCTGGTCTGCGGCCCAGGAAGAGCTCCGCTTCCAAGTCAGTCGGCCCGGCTACGAGGCCTGGCTCAAGAACGCCCGTCTGCTGACCTTCGACCCCGACCAGGCTCGGGTGGTGATTGGCGTACCCACTCCCCTCGCCCGTGACTGGGTCAGCGACCGGTACGCGGCGGTTATCCGCGAAACCCTGTCGGCGATTCTCAACCGCGACATCGAGATCGACTTCGCCGTCCAGACCTCGGTGGAGGGCGGCGTCGCCAGTCCCACCGACGCCAGCGCTCCGGTGGTGCTCACCGATGACCGCTCGGACGGCATAGCCGAGAGCGTGCCCGGGCTCAACCAGCGCTACACCTTCAACGCTTTTGTAGATGGCAGCAACTCCCGCTTCGCCTACGCCGCGTGCCGCGCGGTGGCCAACTCGCCCAGTCGCGCCTACAACCCGCTGTTCCTCTACGGCGGGGTGGGACTTGGCAAGACCCACTTGATGCACGCAGTCGGCCACGCCGTCTGGCAGAGCCATCGGTTGCGGGTCGCCTACGTCACCTCCGAGAGCTTCATGAACCAGATGATCACGTCGATCCAGGAGAACCGGATGGCCCAGTTCCGGGCCCGCTACCGGACCGTGGACGTACTCCTGGTCGACGACATCCAATTCCTGGCGGGGAAGGACCGCACCCAGGAGGAGTTCTTTCACACCTTCAATGCGCTTCAAGAGGTCAACCGCCAGATCGTGATCAGCAGCGACCGGCCGCCGCGCGAGATCCCCACTCTCGAGGATCGACTGCGGACCCGCTTCGAGGGCGGACTGATGGCCGACATCCAGCCCCCTGACTTCGAAACCAGACTAGCGATCCTGCGCAGCAAGCTGGACTCGGGGCAGAGCCCTCTCAGCGAAGAGGTGCTCTCCTTCATCGCCTTCAAGATCCAGAAGAACATCCGCGAACTGGAGGGGGCCCTGATCCGGGTGCTGGCCCACACCTCGATGGCCGGTGGGGAGAGTCCCTCACTGCCCGAGGTCTCCGAGATCCTGCGCGACATCATCCCCTCGGCCGACACCCGGCCGCTCTCGGTGGAACAGGTGCAGCAGGTCGTGGCCGACTACTACGGGATCTCCGTGGAGGAGATGCGCAGCAAGCGCCGGGACAAGCACATCGTCTTCCCCCGGCAGGTGGCCATGTACCTCATCCGCGAGGAGATCGCCATGAGCCTGCCGGCGATCGGGCAGGTGTTCGGCGGCCGCGACCACACCACGGTCCTCCACTCCTACGAGAAGATCGTCAACGAGGCCAAGGAGGACCCAAAGGTCACGGACGACATCGCCAGGCTGCGGGAGGTTCTCCTGTCCCGCTAGTCCGGTTGAGCACAGCTTTTCCAGTGCCCCTGTTCCCCGCCGGCGTCTCGTTGTGGGCAACCCTAAATCGCCGAGGAACTCCCCTAGACGACCCTGGCTGGTCCGGGCTTCTCCACAAGATATCCCCCGCTCCAGCGAGTTCGGCTCCGATCAGTTTCCCCCGGCTTCACTCCCCTACTATGGCTACGGAAATACAAGCTCGTCTAAGACGTCGTGATGGGGTGTTGAAAGCCACGCCGCAGCGCTCTTGACACCAAGGAGGCAAATGCCGTGAAGTGCACGATCTCACCCCAGCAGCTGGGAGCCGGACTCAACTCGGTGAGCCGGGCAGTCTCCAGCCGGGTGACCCTTCCAATCTTGAACAACGTGCTGGTCTCGGCCAGGGGAGGTTCGCTGCAGTTGACCGCCACCAACCTGGACCTGACCATCCACCACTCGCTGGCCGCCGAGGTGGAGGACGAGGGTGAGGTGACGGTGCCAGCTCGGATGCTCTCCGAGTTCATCAGCGCCCTCCCGGAGATGCCGCTTCGCTGGCAGCTTGACGCGACACACCAGACCGTGAGCCTGCAGAGCGGGCGCTTCGACGCCCATGTGAGAGGGGTGGACGCCAAGGAGTTCCCGCCACTTCCTGATGTCTCCGACGGCGAGACTGTGGAGTTGGACCCCCAAACCCTGCTCACGGCCATCGACCAGACCGTGGTCGCGGCCAGCGCCGATGACGGCCGGCCCATCTACACCGGGGTGCTCACCGAGATCGCCGGGTCGGAGGTGACCCTGGTGGCTACCGACGGGCACCGCCTGGCGATCAGGGTGGTGCGGGCCGCCGACGGTGAGCGGTCGGGGGAGCGGATCGGGGTGATCATCCCCGCCCGGGCCCTCTCTGAACTCTCCCGCTTGCTAAAGCCGGTCGCCGCCAGCCCCGCAACGGTCAACCTGACGGTGGCGGCCTCGCGGGCCCAGGTCAAGTTCCAACTGCCCGGGTACGAGCTCACGGCGCGACTGATCGACGGTGTCTACCCCAGCTACGAGAAGGTGATCCCCACGGCCTCGCAGACCGTGGTCCGGGCCTCCACCGAGGAGTTGCGGCGGACCACCAAGGTCGTCTCGCTGTTCGCCCGCGACGCCGCCAACGTGCTCAAGATCCGCTGCGAGCCGGGCCAGATCGTGCTTTCTGCCAACACCAACGAAGTGGGCGACAACGTGGCCGGCGTCGACGCCACGGTGGAAGGGGATTCCATCGGGATCGCCTTCAACGCCCGCTATGTGGCCGACGTGCTCAACCTGATTGATTCACCAGAGGTGGAGTTGATCCTCAACGGTCCGCTCGCCCCGGGACTGGTAAGGGCGCCGGGGGACGACAGCTACCGCTACGTGATCATGCCAGTGAGGGTGGCCATCTAAGGTAGCCCGCGGGCTTCACCGGTGTATCTATCCCAGCTCCGCCTGCTCTGCTTTCGCATCTACCGCGAGGCGTCCTTGGAACTCCTCCCCGGAGTCAACCTGGTGCTAGGCCAGAACGGCGAGGGCAAGACCTCCCTCCTGGAGGCGATCGCGACCCTGGCCCTGACCATGTCACCGCGTTCGGGCTCGCTCGGCGAGTGCGCCACCTGGGGAGAGTCTCGGATGGGGGTGGCGGGGCGGCTGGTGAGCCGGCTCGGGGAGACCGAGTTGGAGCTCCGGGGGGAGCAACCCCCCGGAGCGCAGCGCTGGGTCCGCAGACTGCGGCTGGGCGGCGAGTCGACTCCGCGGCGGCAACTGCTGGGCCGATTTCGGGTGGTGGTGTTCTGGCCCGAGGACCTACTTCTGGTGAAGGGGGGACCGGAGCCGCGTCGGCGGATGCTGGACGTGGTGCTCAGCCAGCTCTCACCGAGCTACGCGGAGGCGGCGACCAGGTACCGACGGACGGTGGAGCACCGCACCGCGCTGCTCCGTCGGCTGAGGGAGGGCGTGGCCTCGCCCGCCGAGCTGCTGCCCTGGACGGAATCGCTGGCGCAGGAGGGGGCTAAGGTCCTCAATGAGCGGCGCCGCTACCTGGAGATCATCCAACCGGGTGCGGCCCAGGCGGTGGCCAAGATGGGCGAGACCGCGGAGCTGACCTTGCAGTACCGTCCCGGTCTGGGGGCAGGTGCCGGGACCCACCAGGATCTGTCCGAGGGCCTGCGCCGAGCCCTGAGCCGGGTTTCCCAGGAGGAGATAGCCAGGGCGCAGTGCCTGGTTGGTCCCCACCGGGACGACTTTGAGATCCTGCTGGGGGGCCGACCGGCCCGACAGTTCGCCTCCCAGGGGCAGCAGCGCAGCCTGGTCTTGGCCTTCAAGGTGGCCGAGGTGCGTCAGCATCTCAGCCTGGGCGGCGAGACTCCGCTGCTCCTGCTCGACGACGTGCTCTCGGAGCTGGACGAGCAGCGCCGGACTGGCCTGGTCAGGCTGCTCTCGGAGGAGCTGGCGGTGGAGCAGACGCTGATAACCGCGACGGAGGACCCCCAGATCGCCGATGAAGTGAGCGTGGCCCAGGTGCTGCGGGCTCGGGGCGGGCAGCTGACGCCGCAGCTGGGACCGGAACGGAGCGAGCGGCATTGGAGGGCATAGAGGCGATCCTGCCCCGGGTGCTGCGCCGCCTGGGCGGGACCAGGCAGGTGCGCCAGGCCCGCGCCGAAGTCGCATTCGCCGGGGCCTGCGGGGAGTACATCCGCCCCCACGTCCGGGTGGTCGCGGTGGAGGGGTCGGTGCTGGTCCTGGCCTGCGCCCACCCGGCGATCGCCCACCAGCTTCAGATCGAGTCGGCGGCCATTCTCGAGGCGATCAGTCAGGAGGTTGGTGGCCGCCCCCTGGTCCGGCTGCGATTCGTCCCGGAGGCTGGGCGCCCGGCGCCCCCAACCCCGCGTCGGCGAAGCTGAGCACCACCTCGGCAGCGCGCCGAGCGGCCGTTGGCCTGGCCCACCTCAAAGCGCCTTGCTGCAGGCTTTCTCGGAGTGGGTCGCCAGGCCGGAAGAGTCGGCCCAGGATCTCCCGTAACCCGGCGGGGCCGGAGGTCTGGACCGCGGCCCCGGCCGCCACCAGGGCAGCGCCGTTGTTCTCCTCCTGTCCTGGTAAGGAGTCGGTGACCACGATTGCCAGGCCGGCTGCGGCGGCCTCCGCCAGGGTGCTCGGACCGGCCTTGCCCAAGTAGACGTCGGCGGCCTGGATCCAGGGGGTCAGGGAGGGCTGGTAGGTGAGACCCAGAGTGGGGATCCGGTTAGGGTGCTGACGGAGCCACCGGGCGAGGCGGCGGTTGTGGCCGCAGGCGACCACCACTTGCAGCGGCAGGGTGCTCTGGCCAAGCCAGCGGACCAGGCGCGGCATGGCACCCGCCCCCTCGGCGCCGCCGCCGAGCAGGACCACTGGCAAGTACGGATCGAGCCCCAGATCCCGTCGCCTGCGCTGCCGATCCAACTCCTGGAGGGGGCCAGCGGCGAGCACGGGGTCGATTGGCAGCCCGGTCTCGACGAGCAGTCCCGCCGGAACGCCTCGTCGGAGGCACCAGGTGGTCGCCTCCGGGGTGGCCGTGAGCAGGGCGTCCGGAAGTGGCGAGAGCCAGCCCTGATGGCCACCGACCAGGTCGGTCATGAGGGTGACCACCGCTGGTGAGCCGGCTGGAGTTGAGGCAGCGTCGGCGGCCAGCCGGACGGCCGCGCCGAGGAGAGGATGGCAGTTGACCACCACCAGGGGGGCGCGGCGGCGGGTGCGTGCGGCCATGGCCGGCCCCAGTTGACCCAGCAGGAAGCCATCCATCCAGCGGTTCAGCCAGCTAATGCTGAAGCTGCGGAAGACCAGCCCCCAAAGCGCGGGCGAGGTGCGCACCAGCGGGCCGTACCCATCCGCCAGGTGACGGGCAGATCTCCCGATGGGTTCGGCGAGGGGGTCATCAATGGCGACGGACACCCGCCCGGCACTGCGCTCGCTCAACGCCTGGGCCAGCGCCTGAGCGACGCGGAGGTGACCCCCACCGGTCCCGGCCGCCCAGATCTGCACCACCGGCTTCTCGGGTGGCTCCAAGCTGTTCAGGCCCTCCGCCGAAGTTTGGCCACTGGTGGCGATGGTAGAGTCATGCTGTCGGCGTCGGCTCTGGCAGTCCCGGCAGAGCGTTGGTAATTCGGGGTGGAGCAAGCATCGGGGCCTCATGTCCGGCGCCCCTCGGGGCGCAAACCAAACTGAACTCACGCGACCCCAACCCGGTGGTGGAGGAGATCACCTCCGGAGAAGGGCTGTCGGGGCTTAGGCGGACGTGGAACGAGGTCGAAGCCGCGGGTGCTCCGATCAATCCCTTCCTCTCCTGGGACTGGCAGTACAGCTGGTGGGAGGCGTTCGGCCAGGATCTCGAGTTGCGCTACCTGGTGGTGTCCGAGCCAGGTCTGGTCCTGGGCATCGTTCCGCTAGCGGGAAAGGCGCGGTCCTCGCGAACCCTGGGCTTCGGTGGCGGGGCCGACCTCACCGACCACCTGGGCATCCTCGCCCGGCCGGGACGCGAGTCGGAAGTCGCGGGCGCCGCCCTTCAGCATCTCTTCCGAGCCGAGTCGAGCTCCCGCCCCAAGGCGCTCGACCTCCACTACCTGCCCGAGGGGTCACCCTCCCTCCAAGCGCTGTTGGGAGCGGCCCGGAGCCTGGAGCTGGCCCATGACCTTACCCAGGAGGAGGTGAGCCCCCGGGTGGCTCTGGGCGAGACCTTCGACGACTACCTCAACGACCGGCTCAACAAGAAGGACCGTCACGAGCTGCGCCGCAAGCTGCGCCGCCTCGACACAGAGCAACCCGGCTGGCGCCTGATCAGCCAGCGAGAGCTGGGGTTGGAGCGGGCGCTCGACGAGTTCTTCCCGGTGCTCCGGGCGAGCGGACCACACAAGGTGGAGTTCCTAACCCCTCGGGTGGAGGCGTTCATGCGCGACGTGAGCCGGCGGATGGAAGAGCGGGACTGGCTGCGCCTGCAGTTCCTGGAGATCGGAGGCAACCTCAGCGCGGCCACGCTGGGGTTCACCGTCTCCGGCACCTGGCACCTGTACAACTCGGGGTACCAGCCCGACCTCGCCCCTCTGTCCCCGGGCCTGCTCTGCGTCGCCGAAGGCATCAGGGTGGCGCTTAAGGAGGGCTGCCACACCGCCGATTTCCTGCGGGGGAGCGAGGCCTACAAGTATCACCTCGGCGGCGTGGACCACCCCCTCTGGCGGCTGCAACTCAGGGCCTCCCGCCCAGGTGAAGGCCCGGGATGAGCTCAGCGACTACGGCATCCGGTGCCGGCTCCGCCGAGACCATCGCCTTCCTTTCCCTGCACGCCTCGCCACTGGCTCGCTTGGGGCAGCGGGAGAACGGCGGGCTCAACGTCTACGTCCGCTCGGTCTGTGAGGAGCTGGGCGCCCGGGGAGTGCACACCGATGTCTTCGTCAGAAGAACCGATCCTGACGAGCCAGCGGAGCAGGCCATGGGGCCGCGGAGCCGGGTGGTGGCGATTGACGCCGGACCGGCGCGGCGGCTGTCCAAGCACCAGCTGCCCAACACCCGCGAGGAGTACCGGGAAGGGGTGCACCAGTTCATGCTGCGATCGGGCCGCCGCTATCTAGCCATCCACAGCCACTACTGGCTGAGCGTGGACGTGGCCATCGGGTTGGCTCGGCAGCTCGACCTGCCGTGGCTCCACACCGCCCACACCCTGGCGGCGGTGAAGGGCGAGTACGGGTTTAACGGCGATGGCCCGCAACGTCTCCTGGCGGAGCGGCGGGCGGTAGCCGAGGGGGCGCGGTTGGTGGCCAACACGCCGGGCGAGGCCCACGGCCTGACCCGCCTCTACGGCGCCCCGCCAGGCCAGGTAGTGGTGGCTCCGCCGGGGGTGGACCTCGTCCGCTTTCAGCCCCGTGACCCCAGCCGGCTCCGCCGCCGACTCAAGCTCGAGGGACGCCGGGTGGTGCTCTTCGCGGGCCGCCTCGAGCCCCTCAAGGGGCCGGACACCTTGCTCGACGCCTTCGCCAACATCCTGGGGCGGCCGGAGATTGCCGAGCCACTGCAGCTGATCTTCGTCGGCGACGTCAGCAGTGACGGCGCCCAGGTGGACCAGCGTGGCGAGCTGGCCGCCCGAGCCCGCCAGATGGGCCTCTCCGACCGGGTCTGCTTCCTGGGGGCCCGGCCCCAGGACCACCTTGCCCTGCTCTACTGCCTAGCGGATGTGGTGGTGGTGCCGTCGCACACCGAGTCCTTCGGGCTGGTTGCGCTGGAGGCGCAGGCTTGCGGGACCCCGGTGGTGGCGGCCTCGGTGGGGGGGCTCCGCGACGTGGTCGCCGACGGTCGCACCGGGTACCTGGTCGAGGGGCACGCCCCGTCTGACTACGCCGACGCGATCGCCCGGGTGCTCGCGGCCCCGCCCAAGGCCGAGCTGGCTATGCGCCGGGCCGCCCTGCACCGCGCCCAGCGCTTCACCTGGGAGCGGACGGTCGACCTGCTCCTCCCCGAGTACGGCCTGCCTGCCGAGCTGGCCCCCCTTTCCGAGCGCGAGGCCTGATCGCCGGCCGTATCCGAGGTCAGCCAGCCCAGACTCCGACCGCCAGCAGCACCGACGCTCCCAGCAGTAGCACGGTCATCTGGCGAAGCGCGCGCCGGCGGCCCCGGTCGTCGGGGGATCGGGAGTTGCGCAGAGGACCCTCTCCGAGCGGCGCCAGCAGCCAGGGCAGGAAGCACTCGGCGCCGTCCCATCCCGGCAGCGTGGTCAGCAAGGGAACCGCCAAGGCCACCATCAGGAGGCCCTGGAAGGTGGTCTGCGACCCCCTGGTGAGGCTTGCGCCCGGCGCACCGCCCGCACCGGCGGAACTGGTTGCGGGCCGGGCCAGGATCCAGAGCGAGCAGGCGAGGCTGGCGGGCATGATGGCGGCCACCAGGCCGAGCCAGGGGAGACGGCCCAGCTCCACCGCTACCGTCCCCCAGCCGGCGAGGAGTTCGGCCGCCGCGACGGCCGCGAGCTCGGTGGGGAGGGGCAGCACTCCCCGGGTGGAATACGAGATCAGCCCCAACAAGAGGCCGCCGCCCAGCGCTCCCGGAGCCAGCAGCCACCAGGCGGTCGCCGCCGCCAGCCAGACCCCCAGCCCGGCCGCGACGGCCAGCGGCAGCGCTGCCCCGAGCGGCGGCATCCGGGACCACCTGACCTGGGGGTTCGGCGCCGTCGCGGCCGTTCGTAGCTCCGCTCCCCCGAGGCCCACCAGCACCGCCAGGCAGAACGCCGCAACACTTTGCGCCACCGGAACGGAGCCGGCGTGGGCCGAGACCCCGGTAGCCACCAGCACCGGGGCCGCGGCGCTGGCCACCCAGGCCGCCTGGGGGGGCCACCTGGGGCGATCCCAGATTGACGCCGTGGCGGGCTGAGAGCTCATCTTCCCAGAGGTTAGTGGGCCGTCCGGGCGAGACTCCGACCCGTGCTCAGCCCCCGACGAAGGTGACCGGTCCCGCGTCCAGCAGGAGTTCGCTCGAGAAGTCGGTTAGCGGCTCGATTCCGGTGCCGTCGTCATTGGCGAGGTACGCCTGAACTCGGCCTCCGGCGCTGACCGTGAAGGCGACCTGGCGCCCGGTCGCGGTGGCGGCGGCGCTGAGGGGGAAATGGCCGGCCCGCCCGGCGACGATCACCGAGGAGCTGCCGGTGGTGGTGGACACACTTGCGAGCGCTCCGCTCTTGACCTGTACCAGGACCGTGTCCGGGTCGAGGAAGGCGATCGGCAGGCCCGCCTGGGCAGCCACCCGACTTACCGGGGAACTGGAGTCGAGGGGCCGGTAGATCCAGAGTGCCGGGGCGCTGGCGTCGCCCACGGCAAAGGCGAGGCTGCTGCCAGCCGGGCTCCAGACCGGGTCTGCCTGGGACGCCACCACCGCCGCCGAGGTGGGCAAGAAGGTGATCGCCTTGAGCCCGGGGCTGAGCAGGGCCACCCGGGTGGGGTCGTTGGCGGGGGCGGCAACCGCGGCCACAACCTGGCCGTCCGGCCGCCAGGAGAGCGGTCCACGCATGCTGGGGGAGGTGGCGAGGGTGAGGGTGGTGGCGCTGGCCACCGCGTACACCCGCAGCGCTCCTCCCACCGCGAACGCCAGCTGCTGGCTGTTCGGGCTCCAGGCGGCTCCGGAACTGCCGGTGCTGCCGAGAACGGTGCTCGACTTGCCGCTGCCGAGGTTGATCACCTGGATGGGCTGGTTACCAGCGAGCTCCACGGCGAGGCGCTGGCCATCCGGCGAGGGCCAGCTGAAGAGGTAGTGGTGTCCCGAGGGCGCGGTGGCCAGCACTCGCAGGGCCGGAGGGTCGCCCGGCAGCTGGCGCGGCGAGGCGGCGAGCACCTCGGTGTAGTCGCTGGGGGAAGGGCCGGCTGGGAAGACCACCGTGGTGCCGCTGCCCAGAGGACCCACCGTGAAGTGAACCAGACCCGGCCGCTGGAGCCTGTTACCGTCTACGTCCAGAGCCGAGCGCGCGATCGCCATGGTGTAGGCGGTCCCCGGCTCGAGTGGGTACTTGGGCTCAAGCAGGAAGCGGCCGGGGACGGTCGAGCTCTGTGCCAGCTGGTAGCCGCCCACCGGTGCTGGGGAAATGGTGAGGGCCCGCAGCACCGTGGCCCGGTTCATGTCACGACTGAAATTGATCGAGATCGCTTGATCAGGCCCCAGGGTGCCTCCGCTGGACGGCGAGGTGGAGGACACCTGCGGACCACCCTCGGTGGAGAACTCCCAGGAGTGCGAGAGGGGGTTGACGGCCCCGTCCGCCCCCTCGATTCCGCCCCGCAGGGCGACGCGATAGGTGGTGATCACCGCCCACGGGTGGTGGGGATGAACCAGGGTCATGACCCGGGAAGTCCGCCAGATGAACCGGCACCCCGTGGGACGCCTGGCGGCTGCCCGTGAGATCGAGCAGTCGGGAGGACGGTGATCCTTCCTGGTCCGCACATACAGCCGGGCCTCGACCGAGCGCTGGTTCATGGCGGTGTTGAAGACGATCACCAGGGCGTCGCCGGTGTGCACTCCCCCCTGGCTGGGAGAAGGAGAGACGTCGGTGATCTGGGGCGGTGAGCTGATGCCACATCCGGCGACGATCGGGCCAAGGACCAGTGGGAGCAAGGCTGCCGGGAGAATCAGGAGCCAGCGGAGTGGGGACGCGCCGGGCGGCGGGGGCCGAAGGGTCAGGCGATCTCCGCCAGGTCGATCGCTGCCTGGGGACCGGGTGGCGCTGCGACGACGTCGATGCGGGCATCCCGTTCGGCACACGCGGTTGCCGCCACCCCGGGCCCTTCCGTGAGGTCGGGGTTCATGGCGCTATAGCTCCCCTTGGCCCGGCCCTCAACCAGCAGCACCACCGAGACGTGGTCCGCGCCAGAGGTGACCAGGATGCCGCCACTGAGCGGTTGTTCCTCGACGTACTCCACCAGGGCGTCGAAGTCGACGATGCGTGAGGGGAGCTGGAGAAAGGCGGTGCTGGCGACGATCAGCCCGCCCACCCACTCCACCAGATCGGCCGGGAGCTCAATGGCGTCGATCAGCCCGTCCCCGGCGCCGACCGCGCGGACCACCTCCTGAAGCGCAGCCTTATGCCGTCGGTAGGTGCTGGCCGTGCGCAGCTGGGCCTGGACGATGGCCCCTTCCCGGAAGAGGATGTGCCCAACGTTGCGGGTGTCCTTCTCGCCGGTGATGCTGACGTAGCCCGAGAAGCCGTCCTGGTTGAGGGTCCGCAGCAGCATGGGGAAGTTCAGGAAGCTGGCCTTGAGGCCGCTGTGCAGCGAGGACCCAGAGGGCATCGGGATCAGCAGCGAAAGCTGGCTCTTGGTGGCCCCCGCCACCGGGCGCGGAGCCGGGGCGGTGCTGGCGGTGCTGCCGGGAGCTACCGCGCCGGGCCGAGTCTGGCTGGGTCTGCGATCCCGCTCGGCTGGCGGGGTCGCCGCCGAGCCCGGGCGATTGGGCGGCCAGTTGGTGGGCTTGCCGGCGAGCGGCCTGGACTCAGAGGTGGCCACCGCCGGAGCCACGAACGCGTTCTCAGCGGTGCGGACCTGTGGGCTGGGAGTCTGGAAGGTCGGGATGTCGGCTGGCTCCTCCACCTCGGCCGAGATCTCGGCGGCGGCGGCGACACTGTCCAGCCAGTCCTCGTCGTCGCCCGCGAGAGTGTCCGGGCCACTCTCGGTGGCGGGCGCCGCCCTGGCGGTGGTGCTGGTGGCAGCGACGGTCACCTTGGTCGCTCCGGCAGGGGCCTTGGCCGACTTCCCGTTGCCATTCCTCCAGAGTGCGAGGAGATCCTCCGTGGAGCTGTTGACCGTCTCCTCGGGGGGCAGCTTGGCCCGGGGGTTGAAGTTGTACTCGCCGTCCTGCCAGCCGAGGGCGTCGATCACCGCCGGCTCGCCATCGCCGGCGCCGCCGACCGCGTGGAAAAGGTGCCCGAACAGGAAGTGCAGTGAGCACTGGCTGCCGTCGCTGGCCAAGTTGAGGGTCCCGGTGGCCCGCTCCTGCTGCATGGTCTGAAGCAGCTCAGCGACGGTGGTAGGCCCTAGGCTCCCCTGGTTTTGCATGATGCCGAGTAGCTCCAATTGGGCGACCCGATGTGACTTCGGGATCGCCCTCCCCACTTGCGACCGGCGCGATACTAGCATAGGTCAGCTTCAGGTTTGGGGTGCGCCGAGCAGCGCTAAAGCGGGCGTCTGCCAGAATGCCCCGGTGATGGCTCCCGCAGGGTCGGGGACGGCGACGGAGTGGGATACCCGCCTTCGGGACTGGCCCATGGCCAACCTGCTCCAATCTCATGCCTGGGGCGAGGTCCAGGCCCGGGCGGGCTGGGTGACCCACCGTCTCGAGGTGGCCACCGCCTCCGGCCCCCTGCCGGTATCGGCCCAGGTGGCCCCCAGCGGGGTGCCCGGCTTCAGCCGGGTCTATGTGCCCAGGGGCCCGGCCTGTGGCCCCGACGACTTCGCGGCCTTCGAAGCGGTGACCACGGCCCTGCTGGGACTTGGCCGGCGGCTCCGGGCACTGGCCCTAGAGGTGGAGGTGCCGTGGCGGCGGGAAGCCCTGCCACCCGCGCATCCCTGGCTCGGCTGGTCGCCGGCTCTCGGGCGCCAGCCGCTGGCGACGGCGATGGTGGATCTTGGTCCCCCGCCCGAGGCGATCCTCGCCAGCTTTCATGCCAAGGCCCGCTACAACGTGCGCCTGGCGGAGCGCAAGGGAGTGGAGATCGTGGAGGAGGCGGACCTGGCCGAGCTGGTCCGCTGCATCGGCGCCACCGAGGCGCGCCAGGGGATTCACCTCCCCAGTGCCCGCCACCTGGCCACCGTTCAAGAGCAACTCGGAGACGCGGCCCGCATCCTGGCCGCCCTGGTGGAGGGCGAGGTGGTGGCGGCCATCCTCACCGCCCGATTCGCCGGGGTGGCGACCTA
>JBOHUH010000004.1:0-2892 GCA_050733915.1 Candidatus Dormibacteria bacterium
GATGTAGGCCAGGATCGCTCCCCAGAGCGGGAACTCCGCGGCAGGCACCGCGACAAGGAAGAGGACTGCGAGGTCCATCAGCCACCAGCCGAACCCGCTGATGATCGAGATCCCCCACCAGCTCGCCCAGCTGCCAAAGCCCCCCGTGGTAGTCGTGGTGGAGATCACGTTCCCGGCAGCGTCCCGGACCGTCGTGGTTCTGGTCACAGCGCCAGCCCGGCCAGCAGGACGGCCAGGTAGATCGTGACCACGACTCCAAGCGCCAGCAGGAGCCAGAGTGGGACTGAGCAACCGAGGCAGCCGCAGCCGGGACTGCGAGCGGAGTCGTGCGGCCGTCTCATGTCAGCTCAAGCGTACTCTCAGAGTCGGCCGATCACGGCCGTATAAGTGGACAGGTTTCTGACCATGCCGGCAAGTCACAAGCACAGCGCATAGCTTCTAATCCTTGCCAAGGAGAAGGTCGCGGGTTCGACCCCCGTCTCCCGCTCCACCGACCTCTCCACTGCCCGCTGTCGCTCGGCTTCTCGAGCACAGTGCTGAGGGTCGCCGTCCCCACGCGGTCGGCCACGGCGAGCAGGGAGCGGGCAGGACGCTGACGGGAAGTCAGCTCGGTTCCCCACGCCACCGCCTCTCCCTCACGTGCCAGGCCTCATCCCAGCTCAGCCGCAGCACCCTCGCCCCTGTGACCAGCTTGGCTTCACCTAAGGCCCGAGACCTCGCTCCCGGTGCATGCCCTGAGCAGCCCTCGGGCTCGGTGGCACGGCCGGCGCCGTTCCTCTCCGGGGCGGGCATCAAGCACGGCGATCGCCCTTGCTGCGAAGAGCCGTACGCCGAGCCTGGAGCGTGTAGCTGGCCGCGAGCCGCCAGGGCCTCTCGGAGAGGCACCACTCGCCGGAGGCGTCATCCATGGTCATCTGGCCGGGGATGGCCTCCCAGGGAACGCTGTCGTGCTCGACGAGCCCGGTCAGCTCCATGCCCACCCCGAGCAAGGCGGTGACGGTCTCGCCCAGCCCGTGGCTCCACGAATGGGTCACGTTGGCCGAAAACTCCACGTCGGTCTCGACGTAGGTGCCCGGCTCCTCGCTGATCAGAGGTTCCTCGCGCTCGAAGTAGGGGTAGTCGACGACGACCCGGTCGGTGTGCCTCTCGTCGACAGTGGAGAGCATTGGGTGCCCCTCTCGGAGGAACAACCGTCCTCCGGGCCGCAGCAGCCCGGCGACCACCTGAGCCCAGCGCGCGATATCCGGCAGCCAGATCAACGAGCCGATCCCCGTGTAGACGAGATCGAAACTGCCCGGCTCGAGCACGTCAAGGGCACCGTAGACGTCCGACTCAACGAAGCGGATCCGAGCACCGGCGCGCACCGCCAGCCGCCTCGCCTCCATCAGCGATGCCGACGAGAAGTCGAGACCGGTCACAGTGGCGCCGAGCCGAGCGAGCGACACGCTATCGGTGCCGATGTGGCATTGCAGGTGGACGGTCGTGAGGCCGGCCACGTCTCCTAGCCGGCTCCGGTCGAAACGGACGACCCCGGAGAGGTAGGTCGGATCATCGACGAAGCGTTCGACGGAGTAGTCGGCCGATGCGGCGTGTGCCGGGGCACGCTCGTCCCAGTTGGCCCGGTTGACCCGAACGTACTCCTCCACCGCCCAAGTCTCGCACGGGGTGGCTCGACCAAGACATGCTCGCGCCCCGGCGAGCGACCGGCAAGGCCGGGCCGGAGGATCACCCTCGCTGAGGACTTAGGTCGAACGGCTCACAAGATCTGTAGACACTTGGGCCCGTGAGGGGGTAGTCAGGCAAAGAGAAGGCGGCCCATCCTTTAGGTGTTCAAAGCTCAAGGGAGGGGCCGCCGTGACCAATAATGACCCGATCTTCCGCCACCGTGTGGGGCTGTTCGCGAGGGCCGCGGCTACCACTGGCGGCGCCAGCCTAGCTCACGATAAGGCCTCCGCGGCGTTGCGGTGGCCTCGTCTCGGCCTAGAATTGGCACACCGCGTAGGGGCCCCCCTCAGCGCGGTCACCGGGGCCGGTCATCCCCAAACGTCGCGGCCCTTTCTGTTGGCTGGCGAGCGCAGCTTCGCGGTGTGGGCCACCTACAGTAGGTCTAGCCATGCCCCGCCCTTTACGTCAGTTCCCCGTCGGCTGCTGCTGCCTGCTCTGGGTGATGTGGCTCCCGCCCGGCGCCCTGATCCATCAGGAGCAGGGCGCGCCCTCGGTCGTCGTGGTGAACGACGGGGTCGAAGACTCGGCTTGGCTCGATCCTAGTCAGGGCTCCTGGCGATGCTCAGCCGAGGTGGCGAGGGCAGCGTCGTCCGCGTCCTCCTCCACAGGCTCGACCGATTGGGCCTCTTCGTCCGTTGCCTCAGCTGTACCGCCCCGGGTTTTGTAGAGACTCGGCTTAGTGGGAACTGGCCAGCAGAGCTGGGGTCTCCTCATGGTAGTGGGCGGCTTCGAACTCAGCGGGCGGGGCCGTGCCCTGCTCGGTGTGAAGGCGGCGCCGGTTGAACCAGTGGACGTAATCGAGGGTGGCGTGCTCCACGTCCTCGAGACCGCGCCAGGGACCGTCCTTGCGGATCAATTGGGTCTTGTAGAGGCCGTTGAAGGATTCGGCCAGAGTGTTCTCGTAACTGTCGCCCTTGGAGCCAACAGAGCCCACCAGACCGGCCTCGGCAAGCCGCTCGGTGTAGCGCACGACTAGATATTGAACCCCACGGTCGGGATGGTGGACCAGTTCCCGGACCCACTCCCGCTCCAAGGTGGTCACTCCGGACCGCAGCCCACCGTCCACCTGCGCTCGCCGCACCCACCGCCGCAGCGCCTCCCGGCTGATCCCCAGCTTGCCCGAGATCGAGCCCAGCGCCGCCCACTCCGAGGGGTACTCACCCCCGT
>JBOHUH010000005.1:0-9583 GCA_050733915.1 Candidatus Dormibacteria bacterium
AGCGAGACCTAGCCGAGGCGCTCCGCAAGGACATCCGCGACTTCAAGGCGGCGCACTCCTGCGACCGGATGGTCGTGATCTGGTGCGCATCCACCGAGATCTTTCTCGAGCCCGGCCCGGCCCACCAGGACCTGAACGCGCTCGAAGCCGCGATGGACGCGAACGACGAGAGCGTGCCGCCGTCGATGCTGTACGCGTACGCGGCCCTCAAGGAGGGCGTGCCCTTCATCAACGGAGCGCCCAATCTCACCATCGACGTGCCGTCGATGGTGGAGCTCGCCCACACGGCCGGCATGCCCATCGGTGGCAAGGACTTCAAATCAGGGCAGACCCTCTTGAATACCGTGCTGGCGCCGATGTTGAAGGCCCGCATGCTGGGGCTCCAGGGCTGGTACTCGACCAACATCCTCGGCAACCGCGACGGCGAGGTGCTGGACGACCCCGACAGCTTCCGCACCAAGGAGGAGACCAAGCTCGGCGTGCTCGATCACATCCTGCAGCCGGGCCTCTACCCGCAGCTTTACGGCGACGTCTACCACAAGGTGCGCATCAACTACTACCCGCCCCGCGGTGATAGCAAGGAGAGCTGGGACAACATCGACATCTTCGGCTGGCTCGGCTATCCGATGCAGGTCAAGGTCGACTTCCTGTGCCGTGACTCAATCTTGGCGGCGCCCCTGGTGCTTGACCTGGTGCTCTTCACGGACCTGGCCCAGCGAGCGAGCCTCAAGGGTGTGCAAGAGTGGCTATCGTTCTACTTCAAGAGTCCGCAGCACGCTCTCAGCGTCTATCCTGAGCACGACCTATTTATCCAGCAGACCAAGCTGAAGAACACGCTTCGCTGGCTGATGGACGAAGATCAGATCACCCATCTCGGTATGGAGTACTACCGGGACTAAGGTGAGTAGCCGCTCCGGGAGGCACGCGGGCGTCTTGAGGTTGGCGGCGATAGGCGGTTAGCCCTAGCGCCGTCGTGGCTGGCGTCTGACCGAGTTTGTGCTCACCGCCGCGTTGAGTGTGATACCGACTGCCCCCCAGCAGAGCACGGGCGCGCTGTCCGTCGACCGGCTCAGGTCTGAACGCGTCCCTCCCACTATCTCCCGAGCTCATTCCTTGTCCACCGATCGGCCCTTGACGATCTCAGTGGAGCGGGAGACGGGGGTCGAATCCGCGACCTTCTCCTTGGCAAGGATTTGAAGCTATGCGCTGTGCGGCTGACTTCCCGACCCGGTCAGAAATCTGTCCACTTATACGGCCGTGATCGGCCGACTCTGAGAGTAGGCTGGACTTGACATGAGAAGGCCCCGCGTCTACGCCCGCCCCCGGTGTTGCATCGGCTGCTCGGTGCCGTGCCTGATGGTGGTGGGCGTCATCGTCACTATCTACCTGGCCGTCCTGCTGGCCGGGCTGGCGCTGTGACCAGGACCACGACGGTCCGGAACGCTGCCGGGAAGGTGATCTCCGCCACGACTACCACCGAGGGCTCTGGCGGCTGGTTGATCTGGTGGGGGACCTCGATCATCAGCGGGTTCGGCTGGTGGCTGGTGGTCCTCGTGACCATCTACGTCATCGCGGCCCCGGTGCTCTACTTCCACCCGCTCATCTGGGACGTTCTGGCCTACATCGTCGAGGGGGTGATCGCCCTCGCGGCAATCGCAGGGCTATGGGCTCGGCGGTCAGCTCGCAAGCGCGGGATCTAATCTCCCTGGGTCAGCGTCGAGGTGCTGGGGCTCGCAGGCAGCGCCTATGTGTACTTCCCAAGTAGCCCGACCTCCTCAGCCAAACGGGCATGGGCAGCTGAGGTCCCTCAATAGCAAACCCCTCGGCGGTCTTGTCGTGACGCCTTCCATGCTGGGGGTGGCCCAGCCCGGCGTGACGCTGCCCCTGACAATGCCACCGCGCCTACGTTCATGCTAGCGTGCGCCATGTGATGGGCAGCGGTTGAGACGGGTGGGTTTCTCGAGCTGGGTCATGGCGCGAGTCGCGAGGCTGGACAAGCCGTTGATACGCCGCCTGCGGGTTGAGAGGGACCTTCAGGTCCCGTTGGGTGACGGCGTTCTGTGCCTGGCTAACCGATATGCCCCTGCCGGCGGGGACCGGCTGCCGATCGTGTTGATCGTTACGCCATACGGCCAGTCGTCGCAAAAGCCGTATGCGGAGATATTCGCCACCCGTGGTTATCAGGTCGTGGTGGTGAGCTGTCGCGGCCGCTTCGGGTCCGGCGGGGAGTGGTTGCCTTTCCAGACCGATCGAGAAGACGGGTTGGCCACGGTCGAGTGGCTGCGCCGACAACCTTGGTACGGCGGTAAGATCGGGTTGTACGGACCGAGCTACATGGGCTTCGTGCAGTGGGCCATCGCGGCCGACTGCCCCGAGGATGTCGTGGCGCTGGCCTTGCAGGTCACCGCGTCGGAGCCCCGGGAGATGATCTATTCGGGTGGCGTTTTCTCTTTGCGCACCATGCTGGCATGGACGTTTCTGGTGGGGAACCAGGCGAAGGGCGTTAGCGACCTGAGAATCGGGATCACGCGAGGAAGAGCGCTCCGTAAGGCGTACCAGCGGCTGCCACTGGGGGAGGCGGACAGCTTCGCCACCAGCGAGCACTTCCCCTTCTTCCAGGACCTTCTGAAGAGCGAGGACGCCGATGCCCCGCTCTGGAAGAGCATGGATCTCAGTGATCGTGTCGGGCTGGTGACCGCGGCGACGCATACGCTGACCGGTTGGTACGACATCTTCCTGCTGGGCGCACTGGCTGACCATCGCCGCCTGCGGGAAGCGGGCCGCCTGCCTGAGCTCATCATCGGCCCTTGGGGTCATAGTTCACCGGGGTCGCTCGGGCCGACCCTGCGGGAGAGCCTGCGACACTTCGATACGCACCTGCGAGGAGCGAATAATTCGACGTCGGCACCTCCTGTGCGCATCTACGTGATGGGCGCAGGCACCTGGATCGACTTGCCCGAATGGCCTCCGCCGACTGAGGCGACCCGGCGGTGGTTACATCCCGGTGGGAGGCTACGACCGACCAAGCCGATCGACTCAGCGCCGGACCGGTACCGGTTCGATCCAAACGATCCCACTCCCGACTTTGGGGGCACATCCGATCCGAAACCAGGGTCACGCGACAATCGCAAGCTCGAGGCACGACCCGACGTCTTGACCTACACGACCGACCCATTGGACGAAGACATTGAGATCGTTGGCACGGTGAGCGTCGAGCTGTTCACCCGATCGAGTCTGCCGTTCAGGGACTTCTTCTGTCGTCTCTGCGACGTGGACCGCAAGGGCAAGTCGACCAACATCTGCGACGGAATCATCCGACTCACACCCGACAACACGGCACCACAGCCAGACGGGACCTGCCAGACCGTCGTCGAAATGTGGCCCACGGCGTACCGATTCAAGGCCGGAGACCGTGTGCGGCTCCAGGTGTCGAGTGGGTCACATCCAAGATTTGCCCGCAACACGGGAACTGGTGAACCTCTCGCTACCACGACCACGCTCGTGGCCGCGGACCAGGAGGTGTTCCACGGTCCCTTGCACCCTTCAGCCCTCGTGCTCCCCGTCAGGAAGTCACACTAGGCGGATACTGTGAATCGACCCATTCGAAGGCGAGTCCAACCGGTCGTCGCTACAACACGGCGCAGTGCAGAGCGGCCACGAGCAGCCTTCTAGTGTGCCGCTACCGGGGCGCCATGGCTGTTGTCCCCGTGGCAGTCCCTGACCGCGCCGCCCAAAATGCCAGGACAAGGTATTCAAGTCCTGCTATACGACCGTGCAACGCTGTGCGGCCGACGCCTGCGGGCGGTTTGTCCACTTATCAGGTCGCCCTGATCTCAGTGGAGCGGGAGACGGGGGTCGAACCCGCGACCTTCTCCTTGGCAAGGAGACGCTCTACCACTGAGCCACTCCCGCAGCGCCACCGAGGATACCAGAGGCTGCAGCTACCTCCCGAGCCCTCATCCATCTCAGTGCCCCAGCGCCACCAAGCAGATGGTGGGGAGCAGTGCGATCGGGCCAACTGCCAGGCCGAGGCGCAGGATCTGTCCCCAGGGTACGGGTTGGCCGTGGCGGCCAGCGGCGGCAAGGATCAAGATGGTCGAGAGCGAGCCAAATGGAGCCAGGTTGGGACCAAGGTCGGCACCCACGATGACGTTGAGCGCAAGACCACCCAGGTGATGAGCCGAGTGCAACCCCGCGGTGACGAGTAGGGCCCCCGGCAAGTTGTTGATCCCCCCAGAGATGAGGGCGGTCACTAGGCCGACACTGAGAGCGCCGAGCCACCCGAGTCCGCGCAGGGGGAGCCCTCCTGCTACACCAGCGAGCCATCCCGACTGGGCGAGCCCGGAGGCCAGAATAGAGAAGCCCGCTACCAGTCCCAGGATTGACCAGCCGGGACTCCGCAACCACCCCAACGCCCCGGACTCCCGGCGGACCGTGAGTGCGGCCAGCCCACCCGCTGCCAGGGTGGCGGGCCCTATGGGGAGGTGGAACGCAGCAAAGGCCACATCGGTGAGGATGAGCATCCCGACCAGGAAGCCCAGTCGGCTAAGTCCGGGGTGGCAGTGCTCCACCGCTGCGACCTTGAGGGGCGCCTGGGCCGGGAGGGGGAGCAGCCGGCCGGTCCAGGCCAGACAGGCCCAGGTGGTGATCAGCACCGCCACCAGCGCGGGCGCACTGACCACCTGCATGTAGCTGCCCAGCGCCAGATGCGAGCGGTCCAGAATCAGCAGATTGACGGGGTTGCTGATCGGGAGCAAGGTAGACGCGGCGTTGGCGCTGAACGCCATGGTCAGGGCAAATGCCGGGATCGGCAAACGCCGCGATTCCAGGCGCTGGAAGACCGCGGGAGCCAGAACTAGGGCCGCCGCATCGTTGGACAGCAGCCCGGTCACCACCACGGTGGCCGCGGCTACCGCAAGCAGGAGCCGCCGGGGATCACCGCGGCTCCAGGCCTCGGCGCGGTCGAGTACCCACCCCATCCATCCGCTGTGGCGCACTGCCACGGCCAAGAGCAGCAGGCCCGCGAAGAAGGCCAGCACATCGAGGCTGCTGATCAGACCATCGGCCGCCGTGCCGAACGACAGCAGACCCGAGGTGAGCCCCAGCGCCACCGCGGCGAGCGGCCACCAGCCTGCGGGGACCCGCCATGGCCTGGCGGTGACCGCGGCCGCGGTGGACAGGAACAGCACCAGAAGCAGAATCGGGGCGAGCACCACCTCCGACGGTACCTAGAGGGCCTGGCGCAGCGCCTCAGCTAGCGAGGTTCACGATCGCCGGGGGACCGCATCAGCGCCTCGGCTCGGCCCCAGGGTGACCGGTCTGAGCCTCCCGGCCCACGGCCACGCTGGAGCGCGACCCAGGCCGCATATGAGGCTCCGCCGGGTAACCACGAGGCCCAGGGCCTGCTTGGGTCGAGCTCCACTCGGGAAGCCTCCGGGGGGTCGGATGAGGGACGGTCGCGGTGCCGGCCGGCGCCGCCCAGCCGTGCCTCCAGGCGCCAGACGCGCTTCGCGAAGCGGCGATCCCAACCCACCGGGGCGTCCTCCAGAGCCGTCTGCGCCACCCTCAGAGCTCCCCGCGGGTCGCCGGTACGGTGCTCCATATCGATGCACAGCGCCTCGGCGGCCTCGGGATCGTGCCAGCGCTCCCAGATGGCCTCCCAGCCGGCCCGCGCCTCCTCGTCGTGACCCTGACGTCGGAGCATTCGACTCCGGCGCAGGGCGGCCGCCCGGTCCAGTGGTGCGGGGGACCGGGTCTGGGCGCTGAAGTAGAGTTCGTCGGCACGCTCGAAGTTGCCCCGGTCCTCGGCGTACCGCCCCAGGCTGTACCAGTCCGAAGGATGGGGTGGGGGCCCTTTAAGGTGCTGCTCCAGGTGAGCGATGAGTCGAATCAGGGAGAGGAGGTCCTGACGGTTGTGGGCTACCACCGGCGCCAACGCTGAGGCTTCCGGGTGGCGCAGAAAGGCTCGGTACCGCGCGGGAGCCTCACTCCCAGGAACGTCATCCTGGCGTGGCCGGCGGAGCAGCTCCTCCTCGGCCCGCCTTAGGCTGCAGCGGACGAGACGGTGCCGGAAAAGTCGCCGAACCAGGGGAAGCAGGTCCAGGTGGGGCGTCGCTGGCCACGGGAGATCCAATCCGGCCATCACCTCCCGAGTGCGCACCAGCGGCAGGTCGAAGGTGG
Source organism: Candidatus Dormibacteria bacterium (assembly GCA_050733915.1). Lineage (GTDB taxonomy): Bacteria > Chloroflexota > Dormibacteria > Aeolococcales > Bog-877 > Bog-877. The sequence goes on from JBOHUH010000005.1 coordinate 6,181, forward strand.
CGCCGTTGTAGGTGACCAGCAGGCCCGCCCGCCGTAGCGACTCGTGGGCGGCTGCAACGAAGGCAGCCTCCTCACCGAGCTCGGGAAGCAGCCACTGCTCCAGCTCGACACGATCGTCGGAGACGGTCGCCCAGCCGTAGAGGAAGGGGACAGTCCCACTGCCGCGCTGCAGACCGGTCGTCTCCAGGTCGAAACAGACCACCGGCCCCTGGATTGCATCTCCCACCCGCGATGACAAGGACCGCAGGGAGAGTGGCGCCATCACCTCGGCGACCAGCCCGAGATGGCCGAGGGAAAGGCTCTCGGTCCGTGCCCAGAGTGAGCGCGATCCGTCCCAACTGAAACCGAGCCGGTCTAAAGCGATGCACCGCGACCGCCGATCCGGTACCGCAGGCATCGACCGACCCGCTCTCAGCCCGCCCCTACGCGCGGGTGAGGTGCGGGCACCGCGGAGCGCCTCCAACTTGAGCTGCAGCTGACCGGTCACCAGCCCGAGCCCTCGAGCAGTGCCAGGGCGGTGGCCTTGGCGTGAGGCTCAACCCCGGCGACCGGCCCGACACAGGCGGGGCAGCCGGCGGCACAGTCGCAGTCGCGCAGGAGCTCCGCAGCGGCCGCCAGCAGCCGCGAGTGTAGGTCGAAGAGCCGAGCACTGAGCCCGACCCCGCCAGGGTGGCAGTCGTAGATGAAGATGGCGGGCGCGTCCCCTGCCCCGGCCAGCGGGGAGGCAGGGGGACCGGCCGGCTGCACCGGCGGCCGGTCCCCGGGTAGGTACTCCGCCCGCTCGCTCGAGGTGGCCGCTGAGGCGATGGTGCCGACTGGCGCTCGCACCTGGGCCACAACCCCCAGATCACGGTGATCGCACATGGCCAGGAAGCAGGCCACCTCTCCGAGCACATTCCCCACCGCCTCCACTCCCACCTCCAGGGTTCCGGTCAAGACGGATGGGCGGGAAGCGAAGGTGCACCAGTAGGCGGTGGTCTGGAGATCGCGTTCGGGCACCCGGATTGGCCCGGCGCCGACCGTCTCGTTGGTGAGTAGCCGGATCTTTCGGTACATGGCAGCGAGGACGCTGACGCGCACCTCGCCATGGGCCCGGCTGGTCCGCCGCCCTAGGTCTGGGAGAGGGCCGGCCATCCGCTCCAAAACCTGCAGCCCCACCCTAAGGTCAGCGTCGGTGTAATAGTCGACCGAGACCGGGTGGACATAGGCGCGACGCTCCTCCCAGTCCAAGCGCTCCACGTGGTACTGGCGACCCTGGTGCATGTAGATGGCGTCGTCGTGGACCATCTGGGGGGCGGCCCACTCGTCGATCTCGCCGACCACCTGGGATCCCGCGCCTGAGTGGCCCCCTGCGCTGCCGGAGAAGGTGCCCTGAGGTCCCTGCGAGGAATTTTGGGCATCGACCGAGGTGTCCAGGATCACGACGTTGCTGCTGGCAGTGGTGCGGAGATTGATGGCATCGGCGGGAAAAGCGTCGGCGGCCCAGTGCCAGCTGGTCCCAGACCGGTGGACCAGGCCATCCTCCTGCAGCACTTGGAGGAGCTCGAGAGGATCGGCGCGGCCGAAGCGCTCCCCGTCGCGGAAGGGTAGTTCGAAGACCGCAGCCTGGAGGTGGGCAGCCAAGATGAGGAGGTTGTCAGGGTCGACGAAGGCGTGTTCCGGCGAGCGCTCAAGCAGGAAGGTAGGGTGTTTCGCCAGGTATTGGTCCAGTGGGCCGCCACCTGTGATCAGCATCTGCAGGGCCGGCTGCTCGCGCCTCCCGGCTCTTCCTAGGCGCTGCCAGGTGCTGGTCACCGAGCCCGGGTATCCCACCAGCACCGCGGCGTCGAGGCGTCCGATGTCCATCCCCAGCTCGAGAGCACTGGTGGAGACCACGCAGCGGACCGCGCCTTGGCGCAAGCCGGACTCGATGGCCCGACGCTCCAGGGGCAGGTAACCGCCGCGATACGCGCGAACCTGGTGCCGCCCGCCGCCGCGGTCAGGCTGCCCAGGGGAGTCGAGACTCTGCCGCAGGTAGTTCAGCAGAAGCTCCACCTGCAGTCGGGTCTGCCCGAAGACGATCGTCTGGGAGCCGGCGCGAACTAGCTGTGGAACCAGGTTGCTGGCCTCCCTGATTGCGCTCCGGCGTATCCCCAGGCGAGGCTCCACGATCGGGGGATTGAGTACCACTAGGCGGCGGGGTGGCGCTGGCGCGCCGCTTCGATCCACCACCTGGACGGGGCGCCCCAGCAGGCGCGTGGCCAGCTCACCAGGGTTGGCAATGGTGGCCGAGCAGCAGATGTAAGTGGGTTGAGCACCATAGAAGGCGCAGATCCGATCGAGGCGCCGAATCACATTGGCCACAGGGCTACCGAAGACGCCCCGATACGTGTGCAGCTCATCAAGGACCACGTAGCGCAGGCCCTTGAAGAGTCGTACCCAGCGGGTATGGTGGGGCAGGATGCCGGCGTGGAGCATGTCCGGATTGGTGAGCACCACCTGGCCCACCTGGCGCAGTGCGCTGCGAGCCCCCGGGGGGGTGTCTCCGTCGTAGGTGAAGGTGCGCACCTCCAGCTCTGCATGGTCGGTGAGCTCACGGAACTCAGTCAGCTGGTCTTGGGCAAGTGCCTTGGTGGGATACATCAAGATCGCAGTGGATTGCGGATCCTTGGCGATGGCGTCCAGCACCGGGAGCAGGTAGCAGAGCGATTTGCCCGAAGCCGTTGGAGTGACCACCGCCAAGCTTTGTCCGGCCATGGCCAGATCGATGGCCTCCACTTGGTGCGAGTAGAGAGCCCCCACGCCGTGGCGCTGCAGGGCGCCTCGCACCTGGACATGGATGGCTGAGGGCACCTCCCCGTACCGCGCGGGTTGGGCCAGCAGGGAGTGGTCAAGGACAATCCGCGATCTCAGCTCGGGGTCAGCAAGGACCGTGGTCCAACTCGACGCCGGCGCCTCGGGGAGAACAGTCTGCCGTGCCGTCCGGTGCATGGGACAAACATACCAAACACTTGTTCGTCACACAAGAGGACCAGGGGAGTAGAGACAAGGGAGCAACCTTGTCCATCGATCATCATAGATAGATCGGCACCCAGATCTCCCGCTGCTCCAAAGCCGGCCCCTTGGTGGCGGACTCCTCCGCCTCCCAGTGGGCGCCGCTCTCTCGTTCCCAACCTGGAGGAACTGGACGTACCCAGACCCCTGCGCCGCCAGGTGACGGCGTGGCCAAGAGGGCTCGCTCCCCCGCTGACGGCCGGGCGTCGATCTTGCCGTCCGGGTGCCGCGAGCGCGGCCCTCGAGAATCGCCGGATCAGCCTGAGGGTGGTCCCGGGTTGATGGCAGCCTGATCGAAGTCGGCCTCAGTGACTTCGGCGACCGCGCCCCCTACCCCCACTGGACCGGCGACGCTCACGGCACGGGGCCA
>JBOHUH010000006.1:0-31589 GCA_050733915.1 Candidatus Dormibacteria bacterium
CCTCTGACCTGACCAGGGTGAAGTGAGCCACGGTATGTGACAGTTTCTCAACGGCCCAGAGCCGGAACCTGATCTCAAACTGTAGGCGATCACGAAAAGTGCTCAGACCTGATCACGAATAGTGCCCAGCTCTCCGGAGACGGAGAGAGCGGCGCGGAGATCGGAGGCGAAGTAGTCCCCCCTGACATGCTCGGCGGTGTGAACAGCCGCGCGAGCCAGGAGGGACCTTGGTGCAGTCTGAGGAGGTGTGGATGGACGCGAGAACCGAGCAAATGGGGGAAACGCAGCGATTGCCCCAAGGACAGCGAAGGCGCCTGCTACGGCGCGATCTGCTGTAACTGCCAGCGATGCACGCCAGGCAGCCATCCCCTATTTGGCCCTTCCGTCAGGCGCGGGTCGTCAGAACCCCTGCCGTCACGCAGGGCCTGCACGTACGCGCGGTCTTGTTTAGCACGTGCGTGTAGCTCATCGGCTCCACCGACGGATCCATGGCCCGGAATGAGGACCTCGACGTCGTCCGCTACGCCCTCGAGTAGCTTCAGCGCAGCGAGGTAGTCCTTGGTCGGGTCTGTGGCTTCCAATTCGAGGAGTGGGATCACGCTATCAGAAAGCATGTCACCGGCGATGAGAACGCCGCACTTCGTGATAAGCAGCGCGGCACTACCTGCAGCATGTCCTTGGTGCTCGATAATCTGAACCTCCGGGCCGTCCCAAGGAATCTGCTTAGTTGCGGTGGGCAGGCCGGTAATCTGGCCGAACAATTCGTCTAGTGGTATCCCCTTGGCGTTTTCCGGTGGTAACACCCCGGTGACCTGATCCTTCCAGTCTGCCTTTGACAGTAGATCTTTGATATGAGCCGCGCAGCGGACCGTGCCGTAACGGGGCGCATCGCCGAACTTGGCGTGCCAGAGCACATGGTCCCAATGGGGGTGAGTCGAGAAGCCAGCCCCCACGGTCTGGCCCAACCTGTCAAGGTCGTTTGCGAGGTCAGTCATCTCGTCGCCCGTTATACCGGGATCGATGAGCAACACGCCGGTCTTGCCTTGGACGGCGACGGACTTACTCTCTAAGAACTCACTAGTGTGAACCCATACACCCTCTGCTACTCGTTTTAACATAGAACCCCTTGCTTATTAACTCACTATATTCTGATTTCGGCCAACGACGTCAAATCGCCTGTGAAGTGACTTCGCAAAGGCCGCAGTTTCTATCCGTTCCAACTTAGTGAGCTCTCCGAGCCCGCCAAACAGTGAAATGCCGTCACCCAGCAGTAGGGGCACCACGGCATGCGGCACACTCGTAGGTAGTCGGCCGCGGCCCTGGGACCACCCTATTGAGACGGCAAGGCCGGTGCGCCGCCCGGCCAGACAGGCCCTGCCTCCCGCACGTAAACAGGTGGTATTCGCCACCTCGCCTAAAGGGACCGCTTGCTTTGGGAGCGAGGCAGTTGACAGGTGACTAGCTGGTCACATATCATCCACTCGTGACCGGCGACGACAGCGTGTTCAGGGCCCTCGCCGACCCGACTCGTCGGGTCTTGCTGGACCAGCTCTTCGCTCAGGACGGCCGCAGCGTCACGGAACTGGAGTCGGAGGTGAACATGAGCCGCTTCGGGGTTATGAAGCACCTGCGAGTGCTGGAGGAGGCGGGACTGCTCACCCGGCGCCGCTCGGGCCGACGGACGCTCCATTTCCTCAACCCGGTACCAATCCGCCTGATCCACGACCGATGGATCGACAAATACACCGAGCGCCAGGCGTCAGCACTGGCCGACCTCAAGCGCAAATTGGAGGAGACGTGATGACTGCGACACCGAGCACGCCGGCGACGACTCAGATCTACAGCGTGTACATCAAAGCCACACCGCAGGCGATTTGGGACGCCATCACCAGGCCGGAGTGGACAGAGAGATACGGCTATGGCGGCCGGGCCGAGTTCGAACTGCGCCCGGGTGGCTCCTACCGAGGTCTCACCAACGCGGCGATGCGGGCCGCGGGGGCACCGGAGGTAGGCGTCGACGGCGAGGTGTTGGAGGCCGACCCACCACGAAAGCTGGTCCAGACCTTTCGGATGGTCATGGATGAAGCGATGGCTGCCCAAGGGTTTACCCGTCTCACCTACGAGATCTCGGAGGGCAAGGGAGGCGTAACCAAGCTGACCGTGACCCACGAGCTCGCGAAGGCGCCGACCCTGGCGGTCTTGATGTCTGGTGGGATGGCGGACCAGGGCGCGGGTGGCGGCTGGAGTTGGATCCTCAGCGGTCTTAAGACACTCGTCGAGACGGGGTCACCACTCGACGCTGACCCTGCAAACATGGGTTAGTTCCTCGCGGGAGGGAACCGCGCACGGGCACGGCCCTTACGTGTCCGTGCGCGGGAGATCGCCGGCGGTGATCGGCGCTCAGGATAGGACCCGCAGGACGACTCCCAGGGGTGGCCCCCGAGGGGGCGAGGTCGGGCTGGCCTACCGGCGAGCGGGACAGGCCCTGATCTGGAGAAGGGTCCAAGTTCCGTCATCTGTCCCGCGATGACGAAGGAAGGGCTATTTAGTCCCGCTGTCACGAGTCTCGTTGCCCGCACGTCGGGTACCTCGGCGTCGGCCAGTTCCGACTTCCCTGTAGGGGGAGACATGCTGCGGGTGGGGTACGGAAAGGGCTTGTGCTCCGAGTTGCCGCGGGGAGCCAAGGCAGGCTCCGCCGACCCGTCCCAGCCCTGCCGGGCTCGACCAGGCTGGCTCACGCCAGCCCGCGAGTGACACGCCTCCGTGAGGCGCCCGTGACGGGGTCGTCCCTCCCACGTGATTGGGGGGCCGTGAGATCGAGCCTAAGCTCGTCCGGTGTTCACGACCCTCAGCCTGGCGCGCCGCCGAACCGATGGCGTAGGTGCTGGTCAGGCCCGGCTCGGGATCTGGGCCACCTTCGGTCTTCTGGCGCTGCTGCTGGTGGGCTATGGCGTCTCGATCGCGGTCCGTCACTACACCAGTTCGACGCTGATCGACGGCTGGGGGGTGGACACTTTCGACTTCGCTGCCTGCTGCATGTGCCTGGGGGTGATGTTCGCCGGGCGGCGCAACCGGGCGGTTCCCTTGCTCCTGGGGTGCGCCCTGCTGAGCTGGACCACCGGCGATGTGTTCCAAACCATCCCCGCGCTGAGCCAGGCCGAATTCCTCTGCGTGCAGCTCCCCAACCTCCCCTATCTCGCCTTTTACCCGCTCGCCTACGCCGGGCTGGTCCTGCTGATGCGCCGCGACATCAAGCACCTGGGGCCGGTGACCGGATTGGACGGCATAGTCGCCGGGCTGGGAGCGGCGGCGATCTGCGCCAGCTTCATCTTCCAGACACCGATCCTCCGCTCCCTGGGTGGCGATCCGCTGCAGGTCGGGATCAACCTCGCCTTCCCAGTTGGGGACCTGCTCCTCCTGGCCATGGTGGTCGGCGGCACCGCCGTCTTCCAGGGACGGCCCAAGCCACAGTGGTTGCTGATCGCGGCCGCGTGTGTTGTGATCGTGGTCGGCGACACCTTCAACCTGATGCTGCTGGCGTCGCACAGCGGAGCGCTGGCCACCTTCAGCCATGCTCCCATCGGCGTACTGGCAAACAACCTGGCCTGGCCCACCACCATGCTGCTGGTGGCTGCGGCAATGTGGGTCGGTCCTGGACCCACCAACCTGCTGATCACGAGGCGGGCGCCCGGCTTCCTGCTGCCCGGGGCTGCCGCTCTCGCTGCCTTGGTGATCCTGGTCCTAGGGGCCGAGCACGCGGTCTCCGGAGTCGCGCTGCGGCTGGCCGTGGCCACCCTGGTAGTGGCGGGCCTCCGGGCCGGGCTTTCAGCCAGTCGGCTGCGCCGCCTCACCGACGAACGGCAGCGCCAGTCGGTCACCGACCACCTCACCGGCCTCGGCAACCGGCGCCGAATGTTCTCTCTGCTCGACGCCTACTTCGCCGATCGCGCCGACCCCAGCACCCCCGACCAGTCGCTCTCGTTCCTCTTCATCGACCTTGACCACTTCAAGGAGATCAACGACTCCTTCGGACACTCGGCCGGGGACGCATTGCTCCGCGAGCTGGGGCCTCGTCTGACCGGCGCGCTGCGCAGCTCGGATGCATTGGTGCGTGTTGGTGGAGACGAACTAGGGGTCCTCATCACCGGGGCCGAGCCCACCTACGCGGCCGCGGTGGCGGAACGGATCCTGCTCAAGCTCCGCGAGCCCTTCCATCTCAACTCGGTGACGGTCCGGATCAGCGCCAGCATCGGAGTCGCCACGGCGCCCCAGGACGCTTCCGACAGCGCCGGCCTGCTGCGCAGCGCCGACCTAGCCATGTACCGGGCCAAGGTCACCGGGGCCCCCTTCGAGGTCTACCGCCGGGAGATCGACGACGAGGGCAGCCGGCTCCGGCTGGCTGACGACCTGCGACGGGCGGTGGAAGAGGGACTGTTTCAGCTCCACTACCAGCCCCAGCTCGACCTCCACACCGGGCTGATCTCGACCGTAGAGGCGCTCCTGCGCTGGCCCCACCCCCGGCTGGGGATGGTCGCGCCGCCGGACTTCCTCCCCCTCGCGGAGGAGGTTGGCCTGATGCGGCGGCTCACCTCACTGGTCCTGGACATGGCCCTCAGCCAGTGCGCCGCCTGGCGCGCCGAGGGCCGGCAGCTGGTGGTCTCGGTGAACATCTCGATCAGCGACCTGCTCGACCCAACCTTCATGGGCCAGGTGCTGGAGTGCCTCGCCCAGCACCGGCTGCCCGCCTCCTGCCTGGTCCTGGAGATCATCGAAACCACAATCATCAAGGACTTCGAGGGCTGTAGGGCAGCCATCGAGCAGCTGCGCGCGGCGGGGCTGGGGGTCTCGATCGACGACTTCGGAGCCGGGTTCACCTCCCTCGCCTACCTGGGCGACCTGGCGGTCAGCGAGCTCAAGTTGGACCGCACCTTCATTCTCGGCCTCAACTCGGGCCGGGAGTCGGACCGCGCTCTAGTCCGAGCCACCATCGACCTCGGGCACGCCCTGGGGCTGCGAGTGGTGGCGGAAGGGGTCGAGGACGAACCTGCGCTCAACCTGCTCACCGGCATGGGATGTGACCTGGCTCAGGGCTACTTCATCTCCCGGCCCCAGCCACCCGACGCCTTCAGCGGCCGGCCCGGGTTTGGCCTCAACGTGGTGGAGTTGGTCAAAGCCTCCTAAGGCCACGTCCGTCTCGGATCCTCCAGGCCGCAAAGCCTCCGGCGCTGGGGACCGGGCAATTCGCGCCGACGCCTCGCGGCGCTCGGCATCTAGCGTTAGCGAAGTGCCGCTGGGTCCGGTCGGGGCCGGGATTGAGCGGAAGCCGCAGCTCAAGTTCGAGGAGGATCCGGTGATGAGTGGTGACTTTGTTCTCCAGATCGAGACCATCCGCAGCCAGGCCCGCGAGCACATCGAGGAAGGTCCCATCACCTCCGCCTATGGGGCGGACCGTGTCCGGGTGGTCCAGGTGCTCAACGAGGTCCTGGCCACCGAGATCGTGTGCGTCCTCCGCTACATGCGCCACTACTACATGGCCGAAGGGATCGATGGCGAGGCCGTCAAGCGGGAGTTCCTGGAGCACGCCAACGAGGAGCGCGACCACGCCGACCGGGCCGCCACCCGCATCGTCCAACTGGGAGGCGAGCCGGATCTCAACCCGGCGGTCCTGGCCAAGCGCAGCCACACCCAGTACACCGAGGGCAACTCCCTGGTCGACATGATCAAGGAGGACCTGGTCGCCGAGCGGATCGCCGTTGCCACCTACCAGGAGATCATCCGCTGGCTGGGGGACGGCGACCCCACCACGAGGAGGGTAATGGAAGGGCTCTTGGCGGACGAGGAGGAGCACGCTGACGATCTCCGCGATCTGCTCGCGAGGGTGCCGCGGAAGTGACCCCGGGCCGCCGGCCGCGGCCGGGTCGCCTGACGGGCCGGACCCGCCTGGGATCCACCGCGATCGGAGATACTTGAGGCCTCGGCCGGGCGGTTCGATTTCGGCCGCCAGGCGGGCGCGGACACGGGGGTTCACTTGAGCGCAGCGGCGAAGTCAGCGGCGGTACCGGGGCAGATGGCCGCGCCCACCCTGGAGGTGCCCGCCACTGCCGCGGTCTTCCAGCCCGCGTTCTGGACCGACCGCCGGGACCCGGCCGCCCTCAACATGCGCCAAATCGCCAGTCCCGAGCAGATTCAGGCACGGGTTAGGGCGATCGCCCAGGAGATCGCCGGGGTGCACCTGGGCAGCCCAGTGACCCTGGTGGTGGTGATGCGGGGAGGCTTCGTCTTCGCGGTGGACCTGATCCGCCAGCTCTGGGAGTGCGAGGTCGAGGTGCTCGGCATGGAGTTCTTCCAGTCCACCAGTTACCGGGGCGAGCGAGCGGTCTCCGAGCCGGTGATCAGCGCCCTCGGCAGGGTGAATCTCCCCGAGGAGGGACCGGTGATCATCGTCGATGACATCGTCGACGCCGGGCGCACCATCCAGGCCATGGTTCAGACCCTGGCCGCCCCCGGGCGGACTCTGGAGATCTGCGCCCTCCTGGACCGGCCCGAGGCCCGGGTCACGCCGGTGCACCCGCGCTACCTCGGGTACAGACTCGACGGCCCCGGCTTCGTGGTCGGCTACGGCCTCGACCACGACAGTCGCCACCGGGAACTCCCCTACCTGGCCCAGTGGTTGCTGCCGCCAGCGGAACCCGGGTAGGGCGGAGCTGGACCGCGGGAACTAGAGGAAGAGCCCGGCAGCGGCTCTCAGCTGCTGCACCGGTCCCCCCACCAGCAGCAGGGAGGGCAGGGAGGTGCGCCAACGTTGCGCCTCCTCGCGGACCTTGCCAAGGGGCCCCACCAGGGCTACCTCCTCCACCAACCGGGTAGACACCGCCCGGACGGCCGCGTCGTGGTCGCCGGTGAGGTAGAGGTCACGCACCCGGGTGGCGTCCTCCTCGAGCCCCATCCTGGAGAAGAGATCGAAGTAAAAGTTGCGCCGCCGCGAGCCCATCCCACCGATGTACAGCGCCAGCATCGGCCGCACCCGGTCTGCGGCCCGCTCCAGATCGTCGTCGACCACCAGGAAGAGGCTGGCCGCCACCTCGAAGTCCTGCGCTGACAGCCCCGGGTCCCGTCGGGCGAATCCTGCAGCCAGCGCGCGGCGCTGCCAGTCCGACGCCCGCGGCGCGAAGAAACCGGCCAGCCAGCCATCCGCGACCTCCCCGGCGAGGGCGGTATTGCGCGGTCCCTGGGCGGCCAGCCAAACAGGCAGTCGGGCCCTGAGGGGATGGACGGTGAGGGTGAGCGGCTTGCCCTCGCCCCCTGGTCGGGGCAGCTGATAGCGCTGCCCCGCGAAGTGGAGCGGGCCCTCCCGCCGCAGGATCTGGCGCACGATCGCGAAGTACTCCCGGGTGGTCTCCAGTTGGGGTGCGAACATCGCCCCGTGCCAGCCCTCGACCACCTGAGGGCCGGAGGCGCCCAGGCCGAGGATGAACCGGCCGCCCGAGAGATGGTCCAGGGTGGCCGCTGCCATCGCGGTGGCGGCCGGGGTCCGGCCGTGGATCTGGGCGACCGCCGTGCCCAGCCTGAGCCTGGTGGTGGTGGAGCCCCACCAGGCGAGCGGGGTCAGGGCATCGGAGCCGTAGGCCTCGGAGGTCCATACCGAGTCGAAGCCCAGCCGCTCCGCCTCCCGCACCAGCTCGGCCGCGTCCCTGGGCGGGCCCGCTCCCCAGTAGCCGAGCCCGAGGCCCAGGCGTACCCCGGTCCCTGGGCGCTCGAAGGGCAGGGTGGGCGACGTCATGGGAAGTTCTCCAGGTTAGCGGCCGGTTATGCTCCCGGGCGGGATCGCGTGGCCAACCCGAGATGCCATGCTCACCCACCAATGCCGGTGCCATGAGTCGAGGAATCCAGATGTCGTCGCGCCTGAGGCGGAGTCCGCTACCTGGTCGACGCCGGGGCCCGAGCTTCTCCTGACGTGAGCGATAGGCCACCTGACCCCGGGGCGGACGATCCCCGCCAGGGCCATCCCGCCGAGTCGTCCACCCCCGGGCCCGACCTGGAGCAGCGGGTCGCGCGGAAGGGCCAGCTTCCTGGCAACCAATACGTTGAGGTGGGACGACTCGACCACATCCGCCGCAACCGGAGCGGGATGCTGCAGACGACCCGGCAGGCGGACATCCCCCCGGGAGGCGCCGCCAAGCTTCAGTACCTGCTAAAGCGGGTGGTCCTGGGTCCGCGCCTCCCTACCTCGGCGATCGAGGGCGAGCGGCTACCGATCATCCGAGCTCTGCCCACCCTGGCCTCCGATCCTCTCTCCTCGGTCGCCTACGGCCCCGAGGCCGGGCTCACCGTGCTGGTCGCGGCCGGGGTGGGGGCATTGGTGTTCGAGCTCCCGATCGCGATCGCGATCGCCGGTCTGATGATCCTGGTGGTGATCTCCTACCGGCAGGTGGTGATCACCCGCCAGGCCGACGGCGGGTCCTACGCCGTGGCCCGCGACTACCTGGGCCAGTGGCCCGCCATGGTGGCAGCGGCGGCACTGCTCATCGACTATGTGCTGACGGTCTCGGTGAGCGTCTCCTCGGGCTCCGACGCACTGGCATCCGCCTTCCCCGGCCTGGTGCCCCTGCGCCTACCCCTGGCCCTTGGCCTGATCCTGCTGCTGTGCGCAGGTAACCTCCGGGGAGTCCGGGAGGCGGGCGCGCTGTTCTCCCTACCCACCTACCTCTTCGTGGTGGCGATGCTGGCCCTGATCGGGTTCGGGCTCTTCACCGGCCTCACCGGCGGGGCGCACCATCCGATCGGCACCTACCCCCCGGTCATCAACCCCACCGAGGCGCTGACCCCGTTCCTGGTGCTGACCGCCTTCGCCTCGGGCTGCTCCTCGATGACCGGGATCGAGGCGGTCTCGGACAGCGTGCGCAGCTTCCGCGACCCCCCCGGCGACAATGCCGCCAAGACCCTGCTGATCCTGGGTGGACTGCTGGTTCTGCTGTTCATCGGGGTGACCGTCCTCGACGTGATCTTCGGAGTCGAGCCCAAGCCGTCGGGCAGCCCCACGGTGCTGGCTCAGATCGCCGCTGACACCTTCCCCTCCAGCGGCCCAGGGCACTTCTTCTTCTACGTGATCCAATTCACCACCACCTTGGTGCTGATCCTGGCAGCCAACGCCAGCTTCAACGGCTTCCCTCGCCTCTGCGCCTTCCTGGCCCGAGACGACCGCCTTCCCCATCGCTTCGGCGCCTTCGGCGACCGTCTGGTCTACTCCGCGGCGATCCTCTTCCTCACCGTGGTGGCGGTGCTGGTGGTGCTGGCCTTCGCCGCCAACACCGACCATCTGATCAACCTCTACGCGATCGGGGTCTTCACCGCCTTCACCCTGGCCCAGGCGGCGCTGGTGCGCTACCAGCTGCGGCACCGGGGCCGCCACTGGCGCCGCAACGTCTTGGTCAACGGACTGGGCGCCTCGGTCACCCTGGTGGTCGACGTGATCGTGATGGTGGTCAAGTTCCGGCTCGGGGCCTGGGTGGTCCTGATCATCGTTCCCCTGCTGGTGCTGCTCTTCTGGTTCGTCGGGCGCCACTACTTCGCGGTTCGGCGCCAGGTCCGCGGGGCTACCTCGAGCTACGTGCCACAGGCTCCATACCGCACCATAGTTCCGGTCTGGGACCTTGACGCCCCCACCCGCCGCGCCCTCGCCTATGCCGCCGGGCTGGGCCGGGACGTCATCGCCCTGAATCTCCGCGGAGACCCCCGGTTGGGTGCCGAGCTGGCCTCTCTGAGCCCCGTCTTGCGCGCTGGGGAGGCGGTCCCAAAGCTCGAGGTCGCGACGTCGGGGGGCGATCACGGGCTGCGGCCGCTCTTGGCGCTAATCGACCGCCTCAGGCGCGAGTCGCCGACCGGAATCGTCACGGTGATGGTCCCCGACCTGGTCACCAGTTCCGGGCCTATCGGCCTGCTGCGCAATCCCCGCTCTCTGCGCCTCAAGCTGGCGCTGCTGCGCCGCGCCGGGGTGGTGGCGGTCAGCTATCCCGCCGGCTGGGAGGTCGAGCCGGCCTCACTAGATGACCTCCGCGCCCAGCGCCGGGTGGCGGTGGTGCCGGTCTCGGGGCTCGACGTCCTCTCGCTGCGCGCTCTCAGCTATGCGCAGGCGATCGCCGACGAGGTGGTGGCGCTCCATGTGGCGACCGGGCAGCCCGGGGACATCGCCCCCAAGGACGAGCCCGCACCCGGCGAAGTCAAGCAGGACGAGCTGGGGATCCTCCCCGACGAGGAGGCGAAGGCCCTCAACGCGAACTGGGAGCACTGGGTGGGCGCCCAGCTCGGACGTGGCAACGGTCAGCCCACGCCCCAGTTGGTCACCCTCTTATCCCCCTACCGGACGGTGGTCCAACCTGTTCTCCGCTACCTGGCCGCCTACCGGGAGCAAAATCGAGACGCCCTCTGCACCGTGGTGCTCCCGGAGCTGGTGACCCGCCACTGGTGGAACCAGATCCTGCACAACCATCGCGCCTTCCACATCAAGTCGGCCCTGCTGGGACGCTCCGACTTCGCGGTCGCGGACGTGACCTACTCCCTCGACGACAGCTGACCCGGAGCCTCAGCCAGATAAACTCCGCCGGGTGTCCATGGCAGCTGCGACGCTCACCCAGGCGGAGGCCAGGGAGAGAGAAGCGCTGGTCGGCGAGATCGCCTACTTCATCGACCTCGACCTGAGCCGCGGTGACGACACCTTCGCCTTCGAGTTGCGAACGGAGTTCGCCGGGCTGCAGCCCGGGCTGGACACTTTCATCGAGGCCGAGCAGATGACCATCCGCGAGATGGTTTGGAACGGGGAGCCCCTGGATGCGCACGCCTACGACGGCCACCGGATCGGGCTGCCGCAGCTGCGGCAGCGCAACTCCCTGCGGGTCCTGGGCGAGGCCGGCTACGAGCAGACTGGTCTCGGCCTGCACCACAGCATCGATCCGGCCGACGGCAGCGTCTACATCTACAGCGACTTCGAGCCCTACGAGGCTCACCGCTGCTTCCCCTGCTTCGACCAGCCCGACCTCAAGGGCTCCTTCCGCCTCCGGGTAAGGGCTCCCCAGGAGTGGGTGGTGGTCGCCACCGACGCCGGCCAGCCCGAGGAGGTCGACCCCGGCGACGGCTCTCGCTGGTGGGGCTTTCCCCCCACCATGCCTCTGTCGCCGTACGTGCTGGGGCTGGCCGCCGGGCCGTTCCATCAGGTGACCGGCGCCCGTGGCTCCACCCCCCTCGGTCTCTACTGCGCCAGGTCGCTCGCCGCCTACCTCGACTCGGAGGAGCTGTTCGCGATCACTGCGGCTGGCCTCGACTACTTTGAGGGGGTCTTCGGCATCCCCTACCCCTTCTCCAAGTACGACCAGGTCTTCTGCCCGGAGAAGGCCAACGGCGCCATGGAGTCCCCCGGCTGCGTCACCGTCAGCGACAGCGTGCTCTGGCGGGGTCGGGCCACCATCCAGGACCACGCTCGGCGGGCCAACTGGATCCTGCACGAGATGGCCCACATGTGGTTCGGGGACCTCGTGACCATGCGCTGGTGGGACGACCTCTGGCTCAACGAAAGCTTCGCCACCCTGATGGCGGTGTTCGCGGTCGACCGGGCGACCGACTTCCAGGACGCCTGGGTGATGTTTGCCACCGAGAACAAACAGCTGGCCATCCTGCAGGACCGGCTCGCCACCGCCCATCCCGTAGTGAGCCCGGTTGAGGATGCCGAGGCGGTCCGGGCCAACTTCGACACCATCGTTTACGAGAAGGGGGCGGCGGCACTGCGCCAGCTGGTGGCCTTTGTCGGCGAGGAGGCCTTCTTTGCAGCGCTGCGGCGACACCTCAGTGACCACCGGGAGGCCAACGCCGGGCTCGCCGACCTGCTCCAGGCCCTCAGCGAAGCCAGCGACCGCGACGTCCGCGGCTGGTCCAGGGCCTGGCTTGAGACCGTCGGGGTGAACACCCTGCGCTGCGAGGTCGCCAGCCAGGGCGAGGTGGCAGGTGGACTGATCTCGAGCGCCGCGGTGCTGCAGTCCGCGGCTCCCCACCAGCCCACCCTCCGACCCCACCGCATCCGACTAGGGACCTACGACTGGGTGGGTGACCGGCTCCGGCGCAGCGGCGCGGTCGAGTTGGATGTCGCGGGCCCGCGCACCGAGGTGGAGGAGTTGGTCGGGCAGCGCCGCCCCGCTCTGCTTCTCCCCAATGACGGCGACCTCAGCTACGCCAAGATCCGGCTCGACCCGGTCTCGGCAGCCACCACCGAGGAGCACCTCCGCTCGATCGACGATGCCCTGGCCCGGGCCCTGCTCTGGGACCGCAGCTGGGACAGCGTCAGGGATCTGGAGCTGCCCGCGCACCGGTACGCCCGGATGGTGACCCGCCATCTCGCCGCCGAGTCCGACAGCAGCCTGGTGCAGCTGGTGCTCAACAACTTCCACAGTGCGACCCGGCTCTATGGGAGCCCCACTCGCGCCCGGGAACAGGAGGCGCAGATGGCCCAGGTGGCCTGGTCGGCGATGGCCGACTCCGAGCCGGGCGGCGACCGTCAGCTGGTTTGGCTTCGCGGTTTCATTCGGTTCGCCACCAGCGACCAGCAGCAGGACCGCTGCCGCTCACTCCTGGCCGACCGTGACCTACCCCAGGGGGTCAACCTGGACGCCGAGCTGCGCTGGCGGCTGGTGCTCTGCCTGGCCCAGCGGGGTGCCGTGGGCAAGGTCGAGGTGGATCGGGCCCTGGCTGCCGACCCCAGCTCCAGCGGGCGGGCTCGAGCCGGAGCGGTGCTGGCCTCGCGCCCCACCGCCGCCGCCAAGCGCGCGGCCTGGGCTGAGCTTAGCCGGGCCACGGCCACCCTCGACGAGGCGCGCCTCATCGCCGCCCGGATGGGAGGTCTGGACCACGAGGAGCTGATGCTCCCCTACGCCCGGCGCTACCCGGAGTTGGTGGAGCAGATGCTGCATCAGCAGGGCGGGGAGTTCGCCTTCCAGATCGGCTCCTGGCTGTCCCTGTCGCTGTGGCCCAGCCACGAGCTGGTCGCCGCCTGCCGCGCCAGCCTGGCCCGTCCCGACCTGGACTTGGTGCCGCGCCGGGTCCTCGCCGAGCGCCTCGAGGAGACCGAGCAGTTGCTCAGTGCTCGGCAGCTGGACGAGGAGGCGCCCGCCCCCGACTGAAGCTGGGGCGCGGCCCCCGCCCTTCACCAGCGGACGCCGATGCCCACCCCCTGCCGCAGCGCCGCCTCAAAGACAACTCGCGCCGCCGCCACGTCCTCCACCGCCAGCCCGGTGGACTTGAAGACCGTCAGCTCCGAGGTGGAGAGCCGTCCCGGAGCGCTCCCGGCGAGAACCTCTCCGAGTTCGGTGGCGCTGGCCGGATCCAGCCCTTGGAGCTCGACGGCTCCGGCCGGCGGGGGGCTGGCGACGGCGCCGCGCCACTCCACGAAGAGGTGGCAGCCGGCGAGGGTGGAGTGGCCCAGCTCGGGCCCCATGCCCACCGAGACCAGATGAACCCCCCGCCCCAGCCAGCGGCTCTGCACCACCGGCTCTTGGGCATTGGTGCAACAGATCACCACGTCCGCCCCCCGCACCGCCTCTTCGAAGGACCCGCTGGCCCGGGTCCCCGGTCGCAAGGCGGCCACCGCCGCGGCTCGCTCGGGCCGGCGGGCCGCTAGGCGCACCTCCTGAAACTGGCCCACCGAGGGCAGCAGCTCCAGGTGGGATCGGGCCTGCTCCCCGGACCCCAGCACCGCCAGCACCCCGGCGTCTGGGCGGGCCAGCTCCCGGACCGAGAGCGCCGTGACCGCGGCGGTGCGGACCGCGGTGATCTGGCCGGCGTCCAGGACGCAGAGGGGCCGTCCGTCCTCGGCATCGAACAGCGCCACCACCCCCTGGTGTGAGGGCTGGTCGCGGGTGGAGTTCTCCGGGAAGACCGTCACCAGCTTGGCGGCCAGCCCGTCCTCGGCCAGGTAGCCGGGCATCGCGCCCAGCCAGCCGCCCGGGGCGCGCGCCCCGGCCCGGGGCGGGGAGTCCGCCCGGCCCTGGCTGTACCCGACCAGAGCCCGGGCCAAGGGCTGGAGCAGATCGGAAGCTCGCAGCACCGCGGCCACGTCGTTCCGGTTGAGCAGCAGGAGCTCTCCCCACGCCGGGGTCACCGGCCTACCCCAGAAACCATTCGAGGCATGGTTCCAGCCCCTCAATCTGAACTTCGGGTCGGGCAGCCAGTTGCCAGCGCTCCCGGGTCAGCCGCAGCTCGAGAAACTGAGCGCACGCCCCCCGGCGGGCGCGGGAGCGCTCGCCGTTGGCCGCGTAGCCGAGCGACCGGGAGACCGCCAGCGAGGCCAGATTATCCCTAAAGGCGCTGCTGTTGGCGGTCTGGGCGCCCAGGCCGACGAACCCGAAGTGGAGGATGGCGGCACGCATCTCCTTGCCAATCCCCCGCCCCTGGTGCGCCGCCCCCAGCCAGGAACCGGTGCTGAAGTCGCGGGTCACCGCGAAGTCGCTGGCGGAGATCCCCTGGGTGCCCACCACCCTGCCCCGGTCCAGGACCACCGGGTTGAAGCTCCAGGATTTGGGGTTCCAGTCCGCCAGTTGGCGCAGGTGAAACTGCACCGTGCCGCGCCCCGGGGATGGGGAATCGGTCCAGGGGACGCCAAATGGCATCTCCTCGGGGGGATGAATCCCGGCGTCGGCGACGGCTGCCAGCTCGTCGAGCAGCTCCAGGTCGGGAAGCCTCAGCTCCAGCCGAGCAGTGCGAATCCGGATATCCCGGATCGGCAGGTAGCTCACGGCTGCGACGCTAACGGCGCCGCCGCCGGGAGTGCAACCGCCGGTCCTCAAGCGCCGGCGCTGGGTTTGCTGGCTGGCGCGCGACGGCGCGTTTCGCGCCAGCACGGGATGAGGATGGCCCCCGCACCCAGGTAGGAGGCTGCCATGACCGCGAACGCGGCGCCGAAGCCGAAGGTGCTGATGACCCACCCCAACAGGGCGATCCAAAGAGAGCCGATCCCGTAGGCCAGGGCAAAGTAGATGCCGAAGACGGTGGCCTGGGCCTCACTGCTCACCCCATCGCTGACCAGCGCCTGCAGCAGCGGGTTCTCGATGTAGGCCACCAGCCCCACCCCCACCGCCAGCCCGATGATCCCCAGCAAGGGCAGCCCAGCGGCGTGCCCCAGGGCCGCGACCAGGATGGCGGCCAGCAGGTAGGCACCCCACAGCACCGGCAGACGGCCGACCCGGTCCGAGAGCCAGCCCCCGAAGAGTGGCCCGATCACCGCCCCTAGGAGCATCAAATCGAAGACCAGTCCCACCTCGACCTCCGGAAGGTGGGCCCGATTGTGCAGGTAGAGCGGGACGTAGGCATTCAGCGTACCCAGCCCCCGCCCCCCGGCCGCCACGGTCGCCGCCAGAATGCCCAGCACCACCAAGCGCGGTTTGATCAGGTCCCCTTTGGCGAAGCGGGGCAGCCGGAGTCGCGGGACGCCGACGGGCCGCCGACGGATGCGCTCCCGCGCCACCTCGGGGAAGGTGAGAACCAGGATCAAGCCCATCAGGAACAGTGGCGCCGAGAGGATCAGCAGGGTGGGCCGCCAGCCGAACCTGGAGAGCAGCACCGCGGCCGGCAGCGGGATCAGCAGAGACCCCACGCTGCCTCCGATGGTGTGGATGCTGAGCACGCTGCCGCGGCGGTCGGGATAGGTGCGAGCGAGGACCGCGCCGCCGACTGGGTGTTGCTGACTGGCGCCCAACTGGCCCACCCCCTGGGCCCCCGCAAAGAAGGCGTAGAACGGGGAGAGAGATCCCAGCACCGCGCAGAGACCCAAAACCAGGTTCTGCGAACCCAGGATCCACCGGGCGGCGACGCGCCGGCTCACAAAGCCCGCGGTGATCTGGCTCAACCCACCCACGATCCCGGTGGCCGAGACCGCCAGCCCAAGCTCCGCGTAGCTGATGTGGAAGCTGACCAGCACGTAGGAATAGGTGAGGGGCAGGAGCGCCGAGTACATGTGCTGACTGCCGTGGGAGGCGGCAACCATTACCAGGACCCGCTTGCCCGCTCGCTGGGCATGCGCGATCGGTCTCAAGACACTGGGGTCTGGGCCCACCTCCCCAGAATACGGGGATCACCCGTCTCGACTTCACCCAGCCGGCCGAGGAAGGCGGCCATGCGCAGCGCGGGTGCTGGCCGCCCGCCAGGTCCACTGTGGCCGCGCCCAGATATGGGCGGGCCCGGTTGGTGGGCCGCTGCCACCCCGATCTCGCAGCACCTCATTCGCCGGGTGCTGAAGCTGGAGACCAGTCTCAGGCCCCGCCTGGAGTCAGGCGCCGCCAAACACCTCGGCGCCGTGGCGCCCCGCCGTACCCCTGCCGCCCCCGGTGGCTACGAGACCGCGCCCCCCGAGCGGGGCCGGTGAGAAGTTCCGCCGGGATGATGCAGCCAGCCGAAGGGCCGCCAGCCGCGACCCTTGGCCCGTTCGGCGCGCGCATGCCGGATCATCACCACCGCCGCACGCACGAAGAAGAAAATCGCCACGGCGAGGCCAGCGCCCAGGGCGATCAGGCCGGCCCGCTCGGTCTGGTAGAGCACGCCGATCAGCACCGCGCCAGCGAAGGCACAGGTGCCCAGCCAGACGTTGAGCAGACCCCGCTCGAAGGTACCCTCCCTGTGCCCTTCGTCGGGCTCGCCAGCCACTTCCAACATAGGCTCAGGGCGATGACGATGGGGCCGCAGCCGGCCCAGCCGCCGCGCCTCTCGGCCGCTCTCGAGATGAGGTGAGACCGCTTCGAGCGGCTCCTCGAGCTCTCGGGAAGGAGGCTCCGCCTCCTCGAACAGGGTCGTCGGCAGAGAGGTCTGCAACTCCTCGAGCCAGCGGCTGGCCCGCTTGCCCCGCTCGGTCAGCAGCAGACGCGAGCCGCTGCGCGAGCGACCCGCTGGACTCCGGCGCACCAGCTTGCGCCGCAGCAGGGTCCCCCGCATCCGGGACGCCTCGGCAGCGCTCATCCCCAGCCGACGTTCCAACTGCGCCTCGGCAATCCCCTCACGAGGGAACTGTGCCAGGGCCACCACCTGCTCCAGCGGCAGGGCAAAGGGGGCGTGATGCGGCGCTCCGTTAGCGCGGAGCGCCGGGATTCCCGTCCTTCCGGGACGGGTTACAGCAGCGACACGGGGCCGGGGGTGCGTCTTCATGGGTCATCAACAACCTCAAGGGGTCATCCAAAAGAATGGCACACCCGGGGCAAAATTGTGCCCCCCCACTCAGAACATGGGGAATACTCCCGCCTCCCTTTGTCCCTTGCTCTCCCCCACCGACTGCGCGCGCCGACTACACTGCTTGCCAGCAAGCAACTATTAGGCCACATGCCCAGCCAGAGCTCTCCTCGCCCGGTGCCGCCAGCCACCCCGCTGCGCATTCTCATCGGCCGCCTCTCCCGGCGCCTGCGCCAGACCGCGGCCGGCGCCGACCTCACCCCCACCCAGCTCGCAGTCCTAGCCACCGTGGTCCGGGACGGCCCCTTGGGGATAGCCCCGCTCGCCCAACGGGAAGGGGTCAACCCCACCATGCTCTCTCGGATCGTAGGCAAGCTGTGCGACCGGGGCCTGGTGGCGCGCCGGGTCGACCCCCAGGACGCGCGCGCGGCTACGGTAATCGCGACCGAGCGGGGCCGCCGGCTGCAGCGCCGCATTGGTGACGAGCGCAGCGACCTGCTGAGCCGCCGACTGCAGGCCCTGCCGTCAAGGCAGCGCCAGCTCCTGGCGGAGGCCATTCCCGCCCTGGAGGCACTGGCGGACGCCCTGCTGGTCGCCGATGAATAGGCGGTGAGCAGTGTCGTCCGGGTCACCCGGATAACTTTCGCAGCCCTCGCGATTCCCAACTATCGCCGCTACGCCTCGGGCCAGTCGGTCTCGATGACCGGCACCTGGATGCAGAGCACCGCCCAGTCCTGGCTGGTGCTGACCCTGACCCACTCAGCGGTGGTGCTGGGTCTGGTGGTAGCCACCCAGACGCTGCCGGTACTGCTGCTGGGCGCCTACGGCGGGTTGATTGCCGACCGCGTCGACAAGCGCCGCATGATGGTGTTCCTCCAGACGATCATGGGCATCCAGGCGCTGGTCCTGGGGCTGCTCACCCTCACCGGGTTGATCCAGATCTGGGAGATCTTCATCCTGGCAGCCCTGCTGGGACTGAACAACACCTTCGAGAACCCCAGCCGGCAGGCCTTCATGATGGAGCTGGTTGGCGCCAAGGACCTCCGCAACGCCGTCAGCCTCAACTCGGTCATGGTCAATGTGGCAAGGGCGGTGGGGCCCGCGGTGGCCGGGCTCTTGATCGCCTCGGTGGGGATAGGCTGGTGCTTCATCATCAACTCCGCCAGTTTCGTGGCGGTGGTGACTTCGTTGGTCACCATGGACCCCAGCCAGCTTCGACCCCACCCGCCCACCTCCCGCGCCCGGGGCCAGATGCGCGAGGGATTCCGCTATGTCGCCGGGGTTCCCGAGCTGCTGGTGCCGCTGGTGATGATGGCCCTGGTCGGCACCCTCGCCTACGAGTTTCAGGTGGTGCTCCCGGTGGTGGCCAGCCACACCTTCAACGGCGGGGCCAAGGCCTACGGTTTCATGACCGCGGCGATGGGCATCGGCGCGATCGGCGGGGGTCTGGTCACCGCGGCCCGGGGACGGACCGGGCTTCGGCCGGTGTCGATCGCCGCCGGGGTGTTCGCCCTGGTGCTACTGCTGGCGGCGGCGGCCCCCAGCCTGCTCCTGGAGTACCTGGCCCTGGCGGCGGTCGGCTGGGCCAGCATCTCCTTCATCGCAAGGGGAAACTCCACCCTCCAACTGCGCTCCGCCCCGGGGATGCGGGGGCGGGTTATGGCGCTCTGGCAGATCGCCTTCCAGGGCACCACTCCCATCGGAGGACCTCTGGTGGGCTGGATCGTTAGCGCCGCCGGGCCCCGGGCCGCCCTCACCACCGGCGGGCTGAGCTGCCTGCTGGCCGCGGCCCTGGGACTGGTCGTGATCCACCGGCAACGGCGGCACCCGGCGGAGCGGCTGATCTCCGAGAGCGGGAGCGCGGCGGGAGCCGCTGAACTCACCGACGACGCGCTCGGCTGAGCCTATCGGCCGGTGAGAGGCAGTTGCCCGAAGCCGGGGGCGCGCTGACAATTCTCAGTCAAGGCGCGTAAGGTGGGGCCATCATGCATTTGCTACGACACCCCCTCTCCGCAGTCTTGGTGGTCTTGGTGGCGCTCTTCGTGATCTTCTTCGTCCTCCCACTGGTGCTCCACCTGATCCTCGACGTCTTGGCACTGGTCTTGATCGCCTGGGTGGTGCTGATGCTCTTCCGCTTCCATCGCGACCACCAACAGAGCGCTCCGGGGCGCTAGCCCCAACTCCTTCTCTACATCGCTACTGCGCTGGCGTTCTCCCCCAGCGGGAGTTGCCCGTCCTTAGGGTGCATCGCGCCCCGGGCGCCATGCCAGGTGCCGATTCTCCTGCAGGTAGCGCCCCACCCCACCAGGGCGATCCGCGCCGCAGTCGATGGTGGGAATGGAGCGGCCCCGCCCCGGAGCCGGTGGATGGAAGCCAGCGCGACAGGGCCGTAAACGAGGTTTACCGCGGCGAACTGGACCCGATGCTGCCCCAGAAACTGCTTTCTGTGCTTGCCGTCGTGGCGCCAGTGCGCTGCGGAGACGGCGATCTCCGGCAATCCCGCGCCTCCCCCGGGCACCAACCTGCCTGAAAGCGGCAGTCACCAGGCTGGGGCGGCCCACCACCAGGGTATGAATTCTCGCCGTCTTCCCAGGTTTCTCTAACACTAATCCAAGCGCGAAGGGGCAGAGTTGGGGTCGAACCGAGAGCAGCCGGGCACCGTGGCCAATTCTGAGCTGGCTCCCAAGCGGTGCAAGATAGGTGACACAAAAGTGGACAACAACCAGGACCCTCAGAGCGCCAGCCCGGAGCCCGATCAAGCCGCAGCCGCGTCCGGACCCTCGCCTTCGACCTCCCCGCCCGATTCAACCCTGCAGTGGGAGGGGTCGGGTGACGCGCCCCCGGGCGGATCTGGGCCGCCCCAGGTCATCGACGCCGGCAGCGCGCCCAAGCCCCAGGGTCCCAACTGGGGCCGACGGGTGGGTGCGGTGGTGGCGGCGGCGGCGATCCTGGTCGGCGTGGGTTTCGCCGGCCATGCGATCGGGAACTCGAGCAATCAGCCCCAGGCCGACCAAGCAATCCCCCAGCCGGCGGCGACCACCCCAGGCGTCACCTCCAAGGCTGGCACCCTGAACGTGGCCCAGGTCACCGGCAAGGTGGAGCCCGGAGTGGTTGACATCACCGCCGTGGACGGCGACGCCAACGCCACCTCGGCCGGCACCGGGATGGTCCTGACGTCCAACGGCGAGGTGCTCACCAACAACCACGTCATCAACGGGGCGACCAGCATCACCGCCCAGGTGGACGGGGTGGGCCAGAAGTACCCCGCCAAAGTGGTCGGCTACGATGCCACGCAGGATGTGGCGCTGCTGCAGCTCCAGGGCGCCTCCAACCTCAAGACGGTCACCGTGGGCAACTCCTCCTCGGTGGTGGTAGGACTGCCAGTGGTGGCCATCGGCAACGCCCTTGACCTGCCGGGCAAGCCGACCGTCACCACCGGGACCATCACCGCCCTGAACCGCTCGGTCACCGCCAGCGACGAGGGGAACACCAGCAGCGAGAATTTGAGCGGACTGTTCCAGAGCGACGCATCGCTCTGCTCGGGCAACTCGGGCGGCCCCTTGGCTAACTCGTCAGGTCAAGTGATCGGGATGAACACCGCCGCCGAGACCAACTCCTCGGACTCCTGCTCCACGGTCGGATTCTCGATTCCGATCAACTCCGCGCTCTCGGTCGCCAGCCAGATTCAGAAGGGCAACGCCAGCTCTACCGTGAACATCGGCCTCCCCGCGTTCCTAGGTGTTGACGTCGAGGACGCCAGTAGCGCCAACGGTGGAGGCTACGGCGGATACGGCTACACCCCGCCGGTCAATTCCGGGGCACTGGTGGTCAACGTGGTACCACAGACTGCCGCCCAGTCCGCCGGTCTGGTGGCGGGCGACGTCATCACCAAGGCGAACGGGGCCACGATCACCTCCGAGAGTTCGCTCGGCCACGTAATCCACGGCCTCAAGCCAGGCCAGACGATCTCGATCAGCTGGGTGGACGCCAACGACAACAGCCATAGCTCCAACGTCACCCTGGGCACCGGCCCTGCCGGCTGAGCCTCAGCCCGCCACAGCGGCGCACCGCCCCCCGGTCCAGTCGGCCGGGGGGCGGTTTCGTCCCCGGATGTGACGCGGTCGACCCTCTAACTGAGTTCCACCCTGACATCCCTCACCGCTTCCTCATTACCTTCAGCCCAGCAGCCGGTGTCGGCGACGCTCAGGAGATGGCCGGAGTGAATCACGCGGGAAGCGGCTCGGCAGCGGCACCCCTCCCCCTCGGGCCGGGGTTGCACCGGGTGGTCATCGTGGGCGCAGGCTTCGCCGGGCTCACCTTGGCCCGGAGCCTCAGCCGAGCGTCGCTGCAGGTGACTCTGGTGGATCGCCACAACTACCACCTGTTCACCCCCCTCCTCTATCAGGTGGCCTCCGCCCAGCTCAACCCATCTGAGATCGCCCAGCCGGTGCGCAAACTGGTGCGGCGGATTCCCAACTGCAGCTTCCGGCTGGCTGAGGTGCTGCGCTTGGACCTGGAGCGGAGGGTGGTCCACAGCGACCGGGGAGAGATCCCCTACGACTACCTGGTGGTTGCCGCCGGCAGCGTCACCAACTACTTCGGCAAGCCGCACCTCGAGGAACGCTCGCTGCCACTGAAGAGCCTCCCCGACGCCCTCGCCCTGCGCAACTGGATCCTGCAACGGTTCGAGCTGGCCGGCTGGGAGACCGATCCCAGCCGGCGGGCCTCGCTGATCACCTTCACCGTGGTCGGCGGGGGTCCCACCGGGGTGGAGCTGGCCGGCGCCCTGCTGGAGCTCATCCACCTGGTGCTGCGCAAGGATTTTCGAGGCGTCGACATCTCCGCCGCCCGAGTGCTGCTGGTGGAGGCCTCGGCAACGCTGCTGGGAGGATTCCGACCTCGGCTCAGGCGTGCCGCGACCCGTTCGCTGCGGCGCCGCGGCGTCGAGGTCCTGCTCAACAGCTCGGTGGGATCGGTCGAGGGGGATGAGGTCGTCCTGGACGACCGCCGGGTGCTCCACAGTTCTTCTGTGATCTGGACCGCCGGGGTCCGGGGCGCGCCGGTGGGAGCCAGTCTGGGGGTCGAGTCGGTCGGCGCTGGCCGGGTACCGGTCGGGCCGACGCTGCAGCTGCCCGGGCGGCCTGAGGTCATGGTCATCGGCGACCTTGCCGGGCTCGACGACCTTCCCATGCTGGCTCAGGTGGCCATGCAGCAAGCCCGGCTGGCGGCACGCAACATCGATGCGCTGGAGACCGGGCGTCCCCCGGAGCGCTTCCAGTACCGGGACCGCGGGATCATGGCCACCGTGGGGCGCAACTCGGGAGTTGCCGAAATCGGCGCCCTGCAGTTCACCGGGTTCATCGGCTGGGTGATGTGGCTGGTGGTGCACCTGGCCAACATCGTTACCTTCCGCGCCCGCCTGCTCACGCTGATCAGCTGGGGCTGGGACTACTTCGCTTCGGATCGGCCAATCCGGCTCCTGGTGCGGGCGGGTGGCTCCGCAGACGGTAGCCGCAACGACTTGGGCTGACACTGCCTCGGGTCCGCCCCAGCCCCCTGCATGACGAACTTCGCCTCGGTGAGCCGGCAGGAGTTCTCTTCTCGGGCGGGCCGTCCAGCTGGGCCCTGGCCTGACTACGGCCTCGGTGCTGGCCTGGCCTGGTCGGCCGCGTGGCGGGGGGATCGCCCGGCCTCCCCCCAGGTCGGCGAGGCCAGCCCGGGGTGACGGACTAGGTGGTATCGCGACCTGCTCGCTAAAGTAGAGTTGATCGTGGCTGGGAGGATCGACGTCAACTCGGCGCGAAGCGGGTTTTGGCCTGCCGTCTGGGCCGCGCGCCGCGGCGCTTACGCGAGCCGAGCCGGGGCCACAGCCGAAGGCGCCGTTCGCGAGCGGCGCTCATGACACATCGCACCAGCCTCGGGCTGCCCCCGGCGTTGACTGGGCACTCCAAGGTTGCCCAGACCCAATCCCCTGCAGCGCTCCCCACGGCCACCGATGCGGACGCGGCCGAGGGAGACGCGCCCCAGCAGTTGCAACTGGTGATTCGAGGCATGACCTGCGGGGCCTGCGCCGCCAAGATCGAGAAGAGCCTGAACCAGCTCGATCTGGTCAGCGCCCAGGTCAACTACGCCTCAGAGCGGGCCACCGTTCGCCTGGCTGGTGCGGTCTCGGTCTCCGACCTCATCGGCCGGGTTGAGGCGGCGGGTTACGGAGCGGAGCTGGCTGGGCCTACCCACGATGCGGCCGCCGACGCCGCCGAAGATGACCGCAGGGTCACCTACCTGGGCCGGAGGCTCCTAGTCGCTGCCCTGCTCTTCATGCCCCTGGGCGAGTGGTCGACCGCGTTTTCGCTGCTCCCCTGGCTGCGGTTCCCCGGCTGGCAGTGGCTGTTCATTGCCCTCGGAGCACCGGTGGTGGTCTGGGCCGCCTGGCCTTTTCACCGGGCGGCGCTGCGCGCGGCCCGGCATGGCACCTCGACCATGGACACCCTGGTCTCGATGGGCATCACCGCAGCCACCGCCTGGTCGCTCTACGCCATGTTCTTCAGGGACTTCACCGAGCCCGGCCGCTCCGGGCTCTACGTCCTGCTGCACCAGGGTGGAGGCGCCCTCTATCTGGACGTCGCCGCCGGTGTGACCACCTTCCTGCTGGCGGGTCGCTACTTCGAGGCCCGGGCCAGACGCCGGGCTGGAAACGCCCTGCGAGTCATAGCCGGCGTGGCGGCCAAGGACGTGGCCATCCTCAGTGACGACGACTCGGAGCGCCGCCTGCCGGTAGCCCAACTTCGTGTGGATGACCGGTTCGTGGTCCGCCCCGGGGAGACCGTCGCCACCGACGGGCAGGTGCTCCTGGGGCGTTCGGCCGTCGACTGCAGTTCGATGACCGGCGAGTCCTTGCCGGTTGAGGTCGACGAGGGGGACATGGTCTTGGGGGGGACCGTGCTGGTCGCCGGACGTCTCATCGTCCGCGCCACCAAGTTGGGCACCGACAGCCAGCTGGCCCACATGGTGGAGTTGGTGGAGCAGGCCCAGGTCCAGAAGGCTTCGGTCCAGCGCCTAGCGGACCGGATCTCGGCCATTTTCGTGCCCGCGGTGATGGTCGTTGCGGCCGCCACCCTGATCGGCTGGCTGATCTTCGCGGGCTCGGTTGAGGCCGCCTTCAGCGCCGCCCTGGCGGTGCTGATCATCGCCTGCCCCTGCGCCCTCGGGCTGGCAACTCCGGCGGCGCTGCGGGTGGCCTCCGGCAGAGGTGCTCAGTTGGGGGTCTTCTTCAAGGGCCACCAGGGCCTGGAAGTCTCGAGGACCGTCGACACCGTGATCCTGGACAAGACCGGGACCGTCACCGAGGGACGGATGGAGGTCGCGGACCTGATGGTGCTGTCCGGGGTGGAGAGGGCGACCCTCCTGCGCGACCTGGGAGCGCTGGAGCAGGCCAGCGAGCACGCGGTGGCGGCGGCGATCACCACCGCAGCCCGCCGCGAGTTCTCGTGGTTGCCCCAACCCAGTGAATTCGAGGGTGTCGCCGGCCTCGGGGCTCGCGGCCGGGTGGAGGGCCACTCAATCCTGGTGGGCCGGCCCCGGCTGCTGAGCCAGGAGGGGGTACGCATACCCGGCGACCTCGCCGCCAAGTGCCGGAGCTGGGAGGTGCTGGGGCGCACCGTGGTGGTGGTCGCGCGTGACGGCGAGGCCAGCGGCGCGATCGCAGTGGCGGACGCGGTCAAGCCCTCCGCCGCCCCGGCGGTGCGAGCGCTTCGTGGCCTGGGCCTGCGCTGCATCCTGTTGACCGGGGACAATCAAGCCACCGCCCGTGCGGTCGCCGCCGAGGCCGGGATCGGCGAGGTGGTCGCCGGAGCCCTGCCCGCAGAAAAGGTACGCGTCGTCCGCGAGCTGCAGTCCCAGGGACACTCGGTGGCGATGGTGGGCGACGGCGTCAATGACGGACCCGCGCTGGCTCGGGCGGACCTGGGGCTGGCCATCGGGACCGGCACCGACGTGGCGATCAATGCTGCGGACCTGATCCTGGTGCGGGATGAGCTGAGCGTCGTGCCCGACGCGCTGCGCTTGGCCAGGCGCACGATTCGCACGATTCGGGGCAACCTGATTTGGGCTTTTGGCTACAACGTGGTGGCCATCCCCCTGGCGGCGGCGGGCCGCCTAGATCCCCTGATAGCGGGAGCAGCCATGGCGGCGTCGTCAGCCTTCGTGGTCTGGAATAGCTCCCGCCTGCGGCACTTCGAGAGCACCACCAGCGGGTCGCCTCCTCACGGCGTCCTCACCGCTTCCACCGCCCCCCCCGGGACTTGGGCCAACGTCGCCGACTGAGGAGCGGTCTGGCGCCGCCGCAACGGCTGAACGCCGCTCCACGTGGCACCTGGCCTTGACCTAACTTCCCACCCCGCTCCCCGACGGTGCCGGCGCGGACACCGGCGGGGCCACCGCGGTAGACGGTGGAGGTCGAGGAGTCGCCCAACTCCGGTCCAGGACCGGCGCCAGGGGGGAACCGCCATTGGCCGATCAGGTGCGCCGGGTCAGACCCGCGCCCCCGGCGGGCGTTTCGACGGCTGCCTGGGCCACGGTGTCGGGGACCGGGCCACTCTCCAGCTTGCGCCATCTGCTGAGCGCCAGATGGACTCCCATGGCCGCCGGCATGATCACCGCCACCAGCGCGCCCCAGCGCTGATCAGCGATGGCGGAGAGCCCGAGCGGACGCCTTACCAGATCCGCATAGGGAGCGTAGAGGGGACTGGCGACCAGGCCGAGCACTGCGGCCAGGCCCAGCATCACCACCGCTCCGCCCGCCATGTAGGCGGCCCCAGCAGCCGCGCCGAGCCGACGACGCATGGGCAGGCTGTCGGTCATCTGGGACCAGAACAGCAGGCCTCCCACCAGCAGGGTCAAGTGCTCGAAATCGTGGAGGTCGATGTTGGACAGGGTCGCGTCGTAGGCGATGGGGATGTGCCAGAGCCAGAGAGAGCACGCCAAGGCGCCCAGGCAGGTCGCGGGTTGCCGCAAGAAGTGCCGGACCGCCTGGGCTGCAGGGCTGGCGAGGATGGGCAGCGCCCGAGGGGCAATCGCACGCCGCCAGCTGAGCGGAAGTCCCCGCCACATGGGGATCCAGGGAGCGCCAAGAATCACCAGGGGCGCCGCCACCATCTGGAGGAGGCCGTGCTGGACCATGTGCATGAAGAAGAGCGAGTCGGAGAGATAGTCGACCGGGCTCTCCAGCGCCACGACGATCACCGCCAGTCCGCCGTAGAAGGCGACCGCCCGCCAGCGCTGAGCCACCCGCCGCTCGGGGCTGAGCGCCCAGGAGGCCTGGCGCTGACCACGCCAGTACAGCCAGGCGCTGAGCAGGGCTGGGATCCAAACCCCCGGCTCCACTGAGTAGCCGTAGAGATGGGTCCAGGGTCCCCAGAAGGTCATCCGGCCCCCGGGAAGAGGGGTGTACCCTCCGGGCGACCCGGCAGCGGCCGGCGGACCGGGGCCAACGCGTCGCCACCACGGGGAGCTGCCGTGGCAGGGTCACATGGTTCGCGCAAAGCCCGCGCCGGGGCGGCGCCTGAGGGGCGCCCAGCCAGCCCCTGGGCCAGGGCGCAGCCCCTCTGGTTCGGGGAGGCAGAGTGGACTCTGAATTCCACGCTAGGCGGTGGCCAACTGCTGAGCCTCCGCCCCCAGGGCCGCCGTGGTCAGCCAGCCGTCATGACGCCAGGCGATCGCCCCCGAGCCCTTGGTCACCTCGATCCATGGTGCGTCCTCCACCTGGTAGCCGTCCGCGAAGCCCCCGGTCTCGTCGTCTACCACCGGGTACCGCAGGGCCAGCTGCTGGGCCTTCAGGAAGTGCTTAAGCGCGCCCGGTGAAGGCTCGCTGGTGCTCAGGTCGACCGCGACCAGGCTGGGCCAGCCGCGCCCTTGAGCCAGCTCCGCGTATTGGTTCAGCGCCGAGAGTTGGCTCGCCAGGTCGGAGGTCTCGGACAGCCAACTGGCCACGAAGACGATGACGTGGGGCTGCCCGGGGCCAAAGCGCTCCCGGCCTCCGTTGCCCGGACCGGCGATGACCGGGAGCGAGGAGGCTTGCCCCGGAAAGGTGTCGGTGACCGGGTCGGAGGACGCCTTATGGCGCCGCTGCAGGTGGAGGGCGGCAGAGACCTCGGTGACTACCTGGGCGGCCTGATCGCCGACATCCCCGTAGAGCATCGGCGTCCAAACGGCGTTTTGCTCCCACCCTCCCGGTCCGATGACGTAGGTGATCGGGTCGTGGTCGATGTTGTTCTTCACCGCCGCCACATAGACGCTGTAAGCGCGCCAGACCTTCTGGAGTTGGCCGAGGCTGCCAGTTAGGAAGTCCCAACTGTTGAGCATGAGCAGCCCGTGGGCTTTCGAGTAGGCGCGCACGTCGGCGACGCTGTGCTGGATCGGATTGGCCGCAATCCCCAGAATACGGACCCGGGAGGCCGCCGGCCCGAGCTGACGAACCGCCTGCACCAGGGCCTCGGTGGTGAGCGGGCAGATGGTCGTGCACTCGGGGTCCACGAAGGCGAGCAAGACAACTCGCCCGCGGAACTGGCTTAGGGAGATCTGCTTACCCCACTGGTCGGTGAGGGTGAAGTTGGGTGCCGCGACGTGGAGGTACGGGTCCGGTGGGTGCGCTCGAGGGGTTGCCGACCCGCCCGTCGAGGCGCTTCGGGATGGCGGGTGGGGAAACAGCGCCCAGGCCCCGAAGCCGATCCCCAGGCCCACTACCACGAGGCCAGCGATCCCAGCCATCACCAGCGGGAGGCGGAAGGTATGCTCGCGGCCACCGCCCGGAGTCACCCGCGGAGCACCGGCTGCGCAGCGAGGGAGATGGCCCGGAGGGGACGACGAAGCACCTGGAAGAGGAACCTCACGGTTGAAGGCAGTATACCCGGCGCCCGAGATCCCGCCTTCACTCCCCTTCTCTAGCTGAACGACGACCCGCACACGTACCTTGAAGTCAGCAGCGAGATCCCGCCTGGAAGCTCGAAGAGCTATCCGAATGCAAAATCCAACGGCGGCCGGTACTGCTGGAGCTCCCAGGGGGACTGGCCCAGCGGTGTCCACCGATGAGCACCCGCGACTTTGGTGCGCACCCTGGGCGCCGCTCGCCCGGACAAGGTGGAGGCTGGGCTCCAGCCCCGAGCTCAAGCCGGGGTAAACCGGTCAGGCCAGGGAGTTAGCCTAGGGGGGTAGCGGCAAGTGAGACTTGTGGAGGGACGTGGCGCGCCAGCGCCAGGGGGGACGCGCTTGGCGTCGATCCTCCGGTCAGACACTAGCGGTAGGTGGCTGGGTCAGCCTTGGAGCTCGAGTTTTTCAACAAGGCCCCCCCCCAAGACAGCTCGCGGTTCGGGACTGACGCCAGCGGTGACGCCAGGGCCAAAACGTTTCCCCTGACTGCGCCGCACATCGACCGGCCCTCGCGCGCTACCGTCGGGGTTTCCCCACCTCTAGCCTCCGCATGGCCCGCATCAGCGCGCGCCGGCGTCGGCGCTCAGTTCGGCGCCGCGTGCATGGTGCGGTGCGGGACTGAGAGGCTCAGCCCGATCGCGCCCCCCGAGGCGGGCGTCCTACTCAGACAGGCCGCCCTGACACCCTTCCGCCTAGCCTACGCCAAGAGCAGTCAATGTACTGGCCCGCCGCCGGGCCGAATCCCTCAGCGGAGCGCGGCCTTGCGGCCCGGGCCAACGGCGGCGCTCTGCCGACCACAACTTCGCGCGAGGACCGGATGAACTCAGATCATGGTCTCCCGCCCAGCCCCCGCAGGACGGGTACCTGGCCAGCGGCAGCAGGCTTAAGGTGGGTCCACTGGTTAGTGGGGGCGGTCGCCCTGGCCGGGATCGTGGCCGCGGTCGCATATCTGCTGCTGTCGGGCTCCAGCGGCATCGCTCAGAAGCAGCGTGACTTCGCCAGCATGGTCGCGACCCTCAGATCCGACCTGTCACGGTGCAATTCCTTGGCTGCCGCGGCCGTCTCCGACTCGCTCAAAATGGAAGACGGATCCAGTTCAACTGAGCACGCGGAGGTGGCCGCCCACGCCGCCGCGAGGGCTTGCGTCCCCGCCAGCAGCACCGCCGTCTGGAATCTCACCGTCTACTTGTTGCCCAGCTCGCTGCAGGGTCACCACCTCAATTACGCGGTCAGTGCCCTTGGAGTATGGGCGCAAGAGGATGTCGCCCCTGCAATGCGCGCCGAGCGCCACTGGCTCGCCAATCGCTCGGACCGGAAGGCTACGACTACGTACGATCAGGATGCCGCCTGGGCTACTGCCGACCTTGCGAGCGCGAATTTGACGCTCCGCCGCGCGGCGAAAACGCTGGGAAGCAACTTCAGGCCGCTCCGTCTAATCTCACTGGCTCGGGCAGGGCCTCCCGCCGAGTCGTCGTGACATGGGCATCTCACCGGTACAGGTCTGCCCTGTGAGCTGGCAGCCGGGTACAGGCAGGCCAAAAATTCCCGTCGTCCCTTCCCACGAATGTTGGGGGCAGCCGTGACAGGAGGCGGGGATCCGGGCCGCGGCGGTGAAGGTCTAGTGCGCTGTGCTCTCCAACGCTTATCCCGGTGGGATCGCTGCCATCAGCTCAGCCAACGCGGCGTCAGTCCGGTCCGCCTCGCTTCCACAACGCCTAATCTGGAACGACGCTTCCGATCCAGCAGAGCCGTGACTCTCGCGGTGCGGTAGCGTGGCGTCAGCCCTCACCGACGTTGGACGCCACCTTCCCGTATCCGAATACTGCGTGCTCATCGATCTCAATCGGCGATCGCCTAGCGTCGGCGGCCACCTCAATCTGCGCTCCCGCTGCCGACTCGAGACAGCCCGAAGGGGGCACAGCGGTGCAGGCCGACAGCGCGCCTTCCGTTCACAGGGTGCGCGAGCCTGGCCGACGCAGGTCCGACGCGCCCGACCTCGCCGCCGCCGAGCGCTCCGATTGCCCCACCGCGTTGAACTCATGGTCCCGCTGGGCTGGCTTGCCACGCGCATGCACCCCTGTAGCCAGCACCGCCCGTTGCCTCCAAGCCAGGGCCGGAGGAACAGCCAGTAAGGCAAGCAAGGGCACGGAACCGGGATCGGTGCCCATCCCGGAGAAGATCCCCCCGATTGCCTCGCCCCAAAACCAAATGAACGCTAGCACTAGGGGCAGGATCGCGAAGCCTAGTACCCTGGGGGTGCGGCCGAATAGCAGGATCCCCACTGCAAGCAACGTCAGGCCAAAGACCGCGTTGGCGAGCACAGGGTAGCTGTGCGTCAAGGTCACCATTGGCGTGAGGGGTGCCAGCATCCATGAGGGGGCCATGCTGGCCTGTCCTTCGATGAGCAGTGCGGTACCCTGTGGGCCCCAGAAGGCGGGGGTGGTTAGTTGGGCGACAGCTCCGTAGAAAAAGACTACTGAGAGTAGATCACGCGGTATACAGACCCGGGACGAGAGTTGCCACCACCGGTCCGGCAAGAGATACAGAACCGCGATGGCCACGTATAGGATCACGGCGCCGGGGGCACCGGTGAGCATGGTGCCGCTTCCAGTCAGGACGCCGTTGGACCCCTCTCCAAATACCCATACCCCCAATCCCCAGAAGATCGAGAGGAACAGTCCTCCTCGGATCAGTCGCTGGTCCCGACGCAGCAAGCCCACAATCAGGGCGCAAGCTATGGCGAATTGGATTAGCACGAAGAGCACATTCCACGCAAGCGGGTGGGCGGAGATCAGGCTGACTGTCCAAGCGGAAAGGGTCCCCAGAAACGACGGCGCGATAGCAATCGACGGCTGCATCACCATCACGACAAAGTTGAGCGTGAACATCTCCGGCTGGGCCTGTAAGGCGGAGTCGAGCAACCACAGCAGTGCTATCCCCCAGACCATGATCAGCTTGATCTGGTAGATCTGCCTCGGAGATGTCGCCGGGGGCGTCATCCCACCGTGCCCTCTTCCTGCTTGTCCCAACCGTTTCCCTCTGAGGATACCAACTCAGACCGTCGCGTCGACCGGATGAGCGTCTCAGGCGGTGCCGGCGTCCCGAGCGTCTCGAGACGAAGGGTCTTGGGTAACCGCGGCAGTGGGCGGCTACCCAAGGTCGAAGTCAGAGTGGTCGCGGCGAAGCGAGCGGCGTCCGCTCTCTATGACCACGCCGCAGCGAACTGGTGGCCCTTCTGGCGACTCGCTATCAGCCGCACCCGGGGCATCGGCAAGGCCAAGCCCAACGGCTCGGCTCACGTAGGCGACCGAGTCGCACCTCGCCCGATCCTCGTACCGGTACTTCCGGTGGCCGAACAACTGGCCGAGGGTTCGGCGACCCCAAGCACTGAGGGTGAAGCCCGACGGGGGTAGCATGCGCCAAAGTTCTGGACTCTGACTGTCCACGAGACGCGCTCCTAGGAGCCGCGGGCAGCA
>JBOHUH010000007.1:0-17171 GCA_050733915.1 Candidatus Dormibacteria bacterium
GCTGCAGGCGGCTGACGTGCATCTGGCTGATTCCCAGCCGGCGCGCCACCTCGGTCTGGGGCAGCTGCTCGACGAACCGTAGCACCATGATCTCACGCTCTCTCGGAGTGAGGTGGCGCATCGCCCCAGCCAGCATGTTCTGGAGCTCGATCCGACCGAGATTCTCGTCCTCCGCCCCCAGCCGGTCCCCCAGTTCCCCATCCCCTTCACCCGAGCGGGCTGGAGACTCCAGCGAAATCGCCCGTTGAGCCGGCCCTGCCTCCAGAGCCTGGAGGACCTCGTCCGGTTCCAGCTCCAGCCTGGTGGCGATCTCGGGAACCGTGGGGCTGCGGCCCAACTCCTGGCTCAGCACCTGCTGGGTGCGTACCACCTGGGCATAGGTCTCCTGGAGCCGCCGGGGCACCCGCACCGCCCAGCTCTTGTCGCGGAAGTAACGCTTGATCTCCCCCAGGATGGTGGGAGTGGCGAAGGTGGTGAACTCCAGCCCCAGCTTGGG
The DNA here is from genome assembly GCA_050733915.1 of Candidatus Dormibacteria bacterium. GTDB lineage: Bacteria > Chloroflexota > Dormibacteria > Aeolococcales > Bog-877 > Bog-877. Next base: position 497 of record JBOHUH010000007.1, read on the forward strand.
GTCGAAGCGCTCGATGGCCGCGATCAGGCCTAGGTAACCGACCTGCTCCAGATCCTCCAGCGGTTCGCCGCGGCCGGCGAAGCGCCGGGCCAGAGAGCGCACCAGGGCGGCGTACTGGGGGACCAACTGGTCGCGGATCCCGGGGTCGCGGGTGCTCGCGTACTCGGCGAAGAGCCGGTGCTGCAGTTCACGATCGAAGCGGGGGGGAGTTGACCCCGCCCCGGTCACCGCCAGCGGTACTTGGCCAGACGGACCCGCACCAGCCCGTCACTCGCCGCCTGAAAGTCGACGTCGTCGGCAAAGCAGCTGAGCATCGAGACTGCCAAGTCCAGCGCCTCGGTGGGGGCCAGCGCCGGTCTCGGAACCCGAGGGGCGGGGTGGACCCGGGGCCGGGCCCGCCCGGCGGTCAGCCGCACCTCCACCCGCAACGCGTCATCCTGGACTTGGAAATTGAGCCGCACCTCTGCCCCCACCATCTCGTTGCTGAGGGCCGCTCGGATGGTGTGCTCGCAGGCCTCGGCGATGGCGATGTTGAGCTCGTCGAGCGCCTCCAGCCCGAGGCCGGCGACGCTGGCCATCCCGGCGGCCACCCGCTTGGCCACCACGATGTACTGCGGGTCCGCGGGGATCCGCAGCTCGGTCGTCTCCACCGCTCCGGCAGCCATCACCCTGATGCTTGCCCTCCCGCTGGCGAACTCAAACCTGAAAGATGGGCCCGGCTCTCCCCACCGGGGCCCTGCTCCGATCCCTCACACGCCAGGGGGGTGCGCCGCAGGTCACCTTCCAGGTCCTCCCGAGGAGGCTTGTGGGCGGTGGCCAGTGTTGGCGCTCCCGAGTAATCATCACTAGGGTCGGACGCTGGTATCCGGCGGGGCCCGGGACCCGGGCCAACCGTAGCACTGCTCACTTGGGGGGTGCTGGAGGCCCACCCGGCCTGGGGGTCAGCCGCAGCCCCACCTCGGCCAGCTGCTCCGGCGACACCTCGGTGGGTGCTCCGGTAAGCGGATCGGACCCCGTCTGGGTCTTGGGGAACGCGATCACCTCGCGGATCGACGGCTCACCCACGCCCAGCATGACCATCCGGTCAATCCCCGCCGCGAAGCCCCCGTGCGGGGGTGCCCCGTAGCGAAACGCGGAGATCAGGAAGCCGAACTTGCGCTGCGCCTCCTCGGGGCTGAGGCCGAGGGCGGAGAAGACCGCTTGCTGTTGCTCCGGCCGGGTGATCCGCAAGGAGCCACTGCCCAGCTCAACCCCGTTGCAGACGATGTCGTAGGCCCTGGATCGCACTTTGAGAGGATCGCTCTCCAGCAGCGGCCAGTCGTCAGGATGAGGCTGGGTGAAGGGATGGTGCATCGGGCTCACCCCTCCCGTGGCGGACGCCTCGAAGAGGGGGAACTCGGTGACCCAGAGAAAGTCGAATCGCCCCTTGGGGATCCAGCTGAAGCGCTGGGCGGCGTGGAGCCGGACCGCCCCAAGCGCGGTGCCCGCCACCTGCGTCGGCCCGGCGGTGAAGCAAACACAGTCCCCATCCTCGACCCCCAGCTCCCGGCTGAGTCGCGCCAGCCGCTCCTCGCCGAAGAACTTGGCGATGGCCCCTTCAAACTGTCCCGCTCGGCGCCACAGGTAGGCGAGCCCGGCTGCCCCGTAGGTGCGAGCCACCTGGAGCCACTCACCCTCGAGCTCACCCCTGGTCAGCTCGGCGCCGCCCGGAACCCGCAGCGCCCTGACCTGGCCACCCGCCTCAAGGGCGGCGGCGAAGACCCGGAACGAGCTCCCCTGGAATATTGCCGAGACGTCGCGCAGTTCGTAGCCGAAGCGGGTGTCGGGCTTGTCGCTGCCGAACCGATCTAGCGCCTCGGGGTAGGGCATCCGGGGCCACGGCGTAGTCACCGGTTGGCCGAAGGCCGCCTCCCAGGCCACCGAGATCATTGCCTCCAGCACCTGGTAGACCTCCTCCTCTTCCACGAAGGACATCTCCAGGTCCAGCTGGGTGAACTCGAACTGGCGGTCAGAGCGGAGGTCCTCGTCCCGCCAGCAGCGGGCGATCTGGAAGTAGCGATCGAATCCGGCGACCATGGAGAGCTGCTTGTAGAGCTGGGGCGACTGGGGCAGGGCCCAGACGTGCCCCGGCCACATCCGGCTGGGCACCACGAAGTCCCGCGCCCCCTCCGGGGTGCTGGGGATCATGGTTGGGGTCTCGATCTCCACGAAACCCATCCGGTCGGCCTCATCCCGGAGCCGCTTGATGAAGCGATGGCGGGCCCGGAGGTTGCGCTGCATCTTGGGTCGGCGCAGATCCAGGTAGCGGTACTGCAGGCGCACCCTCTCGTCGACCTCGCCGTCGTCAGCGGTGCCCAGAGGCATGGGATCGGCCTGGGCCAGGACCTCGCACCCGTCCACCAACACCTCCACCTCGCCGGTGCCAAGCTGGGGATTCTCGCTGCCGGCGGGGCGAAGCTCGACCACCCCCTCCACCCGCAGCACCCACTCCAGGCGGCAGCGCTCGGCGACCGCGTGGGCCCCGGCGGCCTTCTCCGGGTTGAACACCAGCTGGACCACCCCCGTGTGGTCGCGGAGGTCGATGAAGGTCAGCCCTCCGTGATCGCGACGGTGGTTGACCCAACCCGCCAGAAGCACCCGCTGGCCGCGTTCGGACCCGGTCACCGTGCCGCACATCCGCCGACCACGCATCAGTTCTCCCCTCCCCCATCTCCTGCGCCCGCCCACTCGCGTACCTGGGTGGCGGCCTCCTCCAGGCGGAGCTGCAGCTGCTCGCCGGAGCTTAGCCGCCGCAGGGACACCTTGTGCGAGGTCACCTCGGCCTCGCCGAGCAGCACCACGGCTCCGGCCCCGCTGCGCTCGGCGCTGCGCATCTTGCCCTTGAGGCTGCGCCGGCCCACGTCGCAGAGCACCGCCAGTCCATCCCGGCGCAGCCTCTGGGCGACGTCAATGGCCACCGCCACCGCCGTCGCCTGGGCGGTGCAGACCACCACGTCTGGCCCCCCGGGGGCTGCCCCCGGGGGGGCCAGCGCCACCACCCGTTCCAGCCCAGCCGCGAACCCCACCCCGGGCGCTGGGGGGTAGCCGAGGAGCTCGGAGAGACCGTCGTAGCGGCCTCCGCCGAAGAGGGCATTCTGAGCCCCCTGGAGATCCTCGTGCCAGAGCTCGAAGGCGGTCCTGACGTAGTAGTCCAAGCCCCGCACCAGGCGCGGGTTGATCTGGTAGGGGATGTGGTACGCGTGCAGAGCCAGCTGCACCCGCTGGAACGCCTCCCGGCAGTCATGGCAGAGGAACTCCACGGTCTGGGGTGCGCTGGCCACCAACGGCTCGGTAGCGGGATCCTTGCTGTCCAGGATCCGCAACGGGTTGCGACGGAGCCTTTCCCGGTCAAGCTCGGGCAGCCCATCCAGATGAGGCCCAAAGTGCTCCAGAAGGGCTTGCCGGTAGGCGGGCCGGCAGCTGGCATCGCCGATGCTGTTGAGCTGCAGGCTGGTGCCTCCTAGCCCCATCTCGATGAGCCAATCCCAGGCCACCGCGATCACCTCGGCGTCGAGCTCGGGCTCGGCGTCGCCCACCGCCTCCACCCCCAGCTGGTGAAACTGCCGATAGCGGCCGCGACCGGGTCGGTCGTAGCGGAACATGGGACCGGCGTAGGAGAGCCGGACCGGGGCCGGTTGCTCGCGCAGCGAGGACTCACCGTAGGCGCGTAGCGCCGGGGCGGTGTTCTCCGGCCGCAGCGTCAAAGAGCGCCCCGAACGATCGGCGAAGGTGTACATCTCCCGGCGCACCACATCGGTGCTGTCCCCAACCCCCCGCACGAAGAGCTCGGTTGCCTCGAAGATGGGAGTGGCGATCTCCCGGTAGCCAAAATTTCGCGCCACCCGCAACCCCACCTCGGCGGCCCGGTTCATCGCTGTCAGGCGATCGGGCAGGAGGTCCTCAGTGCCGCGTGGTCGCGAGATCGGGGGCATCGAGTTGGCAGTGTAATTGCCCTGGGTTGTGGCGCCCTTCTAGCCAACCTCGCGGATCACCTGCTGGACATCGCGAACCCCCTCCAGCCGCTCTAGGAGGCGGCTCAGCTCGGTGAGGCTGGTGATGTCCACCACCGCAGAGATCACCGCCGCCTGGGTTTCCTCCACCTCGACTGCCGCCCCGGTCAGGTTCACCTTGCTCTCGGCTATGGCGATGGCCACGTCGCGGAGCAGTCCAGTGCGGTCGTGCGCCTCGATCCGCAGCCGGACCGGGTAGACCTTGCGGCTGCCCTCCTCCCACTCGACTTCGACGATCCTTTGGGGGTCGGCGGCGTGGCGCATGTTGACGCAGCCCTCGCGGTGCACCGTCACCCCCCGGCCTCGAGTCACGTAGCCCCGGATGGGCTCGCCGGGGAGCGGCTTGCAGCAGCGGGCGATGTTGGTCATGAGATCGCTGAGCCCGGCCACCCGGACCCCGCCGCTGGGGGCGGGGCGAGAGACCAGGGGGATGGTGCTGCCCGGGGTGGGAGCCGCCACCCCAGCCGCCGCCTCCTCCCGGGCGGCCCACTTCAGCACCACCGACCGGGCCGCCACCTCCCCGTACCCGATCGCCGCGAAGAAGTCGGTGAGGTCGGGCACCCGGACATCCTTGGCCAGCTCCAAGAGCCTGGCCTGGGGCAGGCTGCTGAGAGCGATCCCGCGCATCCGCCGCAGCTCCCGGTCGAGCAATTCACGACCCCGGGCAACGTTCTCCTCACGCCGTTCCCGCTTGAACCACTGCCGGATCTTTTCCCGAGCGCTGCTGGTCCGAGCGAAGTTGAGCCAGTCTCGACTCGGACCGTGGCGCTCCGACTTGCTGGTGAGGATCTCCACGATGTCCCCGTTCTGCAGCAGGTAGTCCAGGGAGACCATCCGGGAGTTGGCCTTGGCCCCGAGGCAGCGGTGGCCGACATCAGTGTGGATCCGGTAGGCGAAGTCGATGGCGGTGGCCCCGGCGGGAAGCGAAAGGACGTCACCCTTGGGGGTGAAGACGAAAACCTCGTCCTGGAAGACGTCGAGGCGGACGTGCTCCACGAAGCGCTCGGCGTCCAGCACCTCCTTCTGCCACTCCAGCAGCGAGCGCAGCCAGCCGAAGCCCTCGTCCAGCCGCTGGTCGGGGCGAGTCCCCTCCTTGTAGTGCCAGTGCGCCGCGATCCCCTCCTCGGCGGTCCGGTGCATCTCGGCGGTGCGGATCTGGATCTCCACCGGTTCACCCCCGTCGCCGACCACGGTGGTGTGCAGCGACTGGTAGCCGTTGCCCTTGGGCATGGCGATGTAGTCCTTGAACCGGCCCGGGATCGGCTTCCACAGCGTGTGCACCACTCCCAGCGCCCCGTAGCAGCCCCGGATGTCCGCGCAGATCACCCGCAGCGCCACCAGGTCGTAGATCTCGCGGATGCTCTTGCCGCCCTGCTGCATCTTGCGGAAGATGCTGGTGAGGTTCTTGGGCCGCCCCACCACCTCGGCGGGGATGCCCTCTTCCGCCAACTCCGCCTCCAGGCGCTGACAGGCCTGCTCCAGCACCACCACCCGCTGGCGCCGCCGCTGCTGGACCTCCTGGCGCACCCGCTCGTAGCTGTCCCGGTCGAGTACCGAGAAAGAGAGGTCCTCCAGTTCGGCCTTGATCTGCCAGATCCCGAGGCGGTGCGCCAGGGGCGCGTAGATGTCCATGGTCTCCTGGGCGATCCGGCGCTGGCGCTCCACGGGAAGGGCGGCAATGGTGCGCATGTTGTGCATCCGGTCGGCCAACTTGATCAGGACCACCCGCAGGTCCTCGGCCATGGCGATCAGCATCTTGCGAATGTTTTCGGCCTGTACCTGGGCCTGACTGTGGAGCTTGATTCGACCCAGCTTGGTAACCCCGGCGACCAGCTTCTCCACTGTCGGGCCGAACTCATCCCGGATCTGCTCCGCCTCGACGGGCGTGTCCTCGACGACGTCGTGGAGCAGGGCCGCGGCCAGGGCGTCGGTGTCGAGGTGGAGGTCGGCTAGGAGCGCCGCCACCGCCAGCGGGTGAGTGATGTAGGGCTCGCCGGACAGGCGCAACTGGCCGTGGTGGGCGAACTCGGCTACTCGGTACGCCCGCTCCAGCGTGGCGACCTCACCTTCCCCCAAGTAGGAGAGGCGAGGGAGCAGATCATCGAAGTCCATTCCCAATTCGGTAATTCTAGGTGCGTCGCCTGAATTCAGCCCCACCTCGGCGGAGCGGCCGGCCTATACTCCAAGCCGTGCCCGGTTCAGCCGATGAGGAGGAGCTCGGCGTAGCCGCCGCCCCAACTGAGAGCGTGCCCGCCAGCCTGGGTGACCTCCAAACCCCATGGCGCATGACAGGTCTCGCCTGGTTCATCGCAGCCATGCTCTTCGTCGCCGTCGCGTCCTTCTTCGTCGTGGTGGTGTTGCTCGGAGTCGATAACTCCTAGCGACCCTGGGCCCGGTCAGTGGGCCAGCACAGCCACCCCCGCGGTGCCCAGAAAGAAGGCGAACAGATAGAGCATTGAGAACCGGAAGAGCTGCCGCGCCCAGCGCATCCCCGATGCCTCCCGCAGCACCATCACGCTGAGGCCCAGGAAGGGCAGGCCTAGAACCAGCGCCACCGCCAGCTCGAACGGGCCGAGCCAGATCGCCAGGGCACAGCTGAATGCCACCAACGCCACTGTGTAGCCGACGATGCTGGTCCTGGTCCGCCGCACCCCGACTACCACTGGGCGCATGGGCACCGATACCGCCGCGTAATCCCGGCGCACGATCAGCGACAGCGCCCAGAAGTGGGGCGGGGTCCAGAGGAAGATCAACGCGAACAGGGCCAGCCCTAGCGGCCCCACCCCGTGGGTGACCGCGGCCCAGCCCACCAGCGGCGGCACCGCCCCCGCCGCCCCGCCGATGACAATGTTGGACTTGGTGGACCGCTTAAGCCAGAAGGTGTAAACGAAGACGTAGAAGGCGCCGCCAGCCGCCGAGAGCAGCGCCGCCAGCGGGTTCACCAGCAACAGGAAGATCAGGAAACCGGCGAGGCTGAGCGCGACCCCGAAGGTCAGCGCGCTCCCCGCCCGGATCCGCCCAGATGGTAGTGGTCGCCGCCTGGTCCGGCCCATGACCGCGTCGATGTCACGGTCGAACCAGCAGTTGATCGCCGCCGCACCACCCGAGGCGCAGGCACCCCCAGCCAGGGCCGCCACGGTGAGGCCCAGCCCCGGCCAGCCGCGGGCGGCGATGACCATGGCCAGGAGCTCGGTGACCAAGAGCAGGCTCATCACCCCCGGTTTGGTGAGGCTCAGGTAGTCCGCAACGATGGCACCAGGGCGACGCACCCCCAACGGCCCCCGGCCAGTCCACGCGGTCGCGGCCGTCTTCAGCGCGGCACTGGGGGGCGCCGCCGGAACCGTCTCCACTATCGAGTCAGCGATCGGTAACGCCCTCCCAAATGTCAGACTCTGCGTGCTCCGGCACCAACACCTTCTGCGCGGCCACCATCATCCCAGACTAGGGGTCGCCCGCCGCACGCCACCTCCCGGTCGGGCGGTAGCACACAGCTAGCAGCTACAGGAAGTAGCAGGTGACCCAGGCTAAGGCGACGACACCGCAGAGGAACAGGGCAAACAGCTCATATGAGCGGGCCAGCGCCGAGATCGGGGTAGCCACCTCCTCGATCGCGTCAGGGCCAGGCATCGCGATCGGATGCTGGGCTTCGTAGCCGGCCCGGTTCGCCAAGCTGGTGACCCAGAGGGTTAGGCCCGCTACCTCAATAGTCATGACCACCTGCATCGCGAAGAAGCAGCTGGCGTAAGCTCCGCTGTCAATTCCCCACCCCACATGGGAAAGCTGCCAGATCTGCACAACGATCGAGGCGACCAAGAACAGAGCCGCCAATCGCCCGATGTTCGCGAATGAAGCCAGGGTTCTCTGGCTCTGCAGGTTCTTCAGCCCCGACTGGGCCACCAGGACTCCCAGCGCCACCAGGACGAAGACGATAGTCCCCAAAACCAGGCTGGGAGGGTGGATTCCCTTGGGCTGCCACATGTGATCCATGTTCGCCTGCTGCAGAAAGAAGAAGGCGAAGAACAGCGGCAGCACGAAGAAGAAGTTCGCCCCGACAAGGAGCCACGCACCGACCAAGGGAATGCGGGCCACCTGCTCCGGGGTGTGAGCTCTAGTCCCCCCCCTTCGCAGGGAGCCGCTAGCCGCCGGACCGTGAGAGATCATTCCAAATCGTCCTCAGGTGGCCGTAGCTGGTATTGGAGCTGTATCTGGGAACTCGGCTATGGGTCGACTGGCACCATCCCCGTACTCGTAGGGCCCGGACACGATGACCGGTATTCTGGGGAAGTTGTCCGCAGGTATCGGCGTCGAGACCTGCCACTCCAAAGACCTTGACTCCCACGGGTTGTCGGGAGCACGCTCCTTCACGAAGACCCAGCTATAGATCATGTTGCCCAGCCAGAGAAGGTTCGAGGCTCCAAACAGGAACCCATTGACGGAGATCCAGACCTCGAGGCCGTGCAGATCCCCGGCGTAGGCTGGGCTACGTCTGACCTGGCCCAGATAGCCCGCCGCGAACATCGGCAGGAAAGTGGTGTTGAAGAATATGAATGCGGTCCAGAAGTGCCACTTCCCAAGCCGCGCGTTGAGCATCTTCCCCGTCATCTTGGGGAACCAGAAGTAGCTGGCTGCGTAAAGGGCGAAGATCTCGCCTCCAACGATGGTGTAGTGGAAATGACCAACCACAAAGAAACTGTCGTGGAGAGTGGTGTTCAGGGGCACGTCGGAGAGGAAGACCCCCGTCAGTCCGCCGATCAGGAAGTTGAACATCACCGCCAGGGCGAAGAGCAGTGGCAACTTCACCCGCAGGCTGGATTTCCAGAGCGTCCCAAGCATGGTGAGGAAGACTATTCCGGTGGGAATCGAGATCAGTTCGGTCGCGGTCATGAAGAATGGTCGCAGTCCTGGCGCGACCCCGCTAGTAAAGATATGGTGATTCCAGACGAACCAGCTGATTACGGAGACTCCGAGCATTCCCGCTACGGCTAGCTTGTACCCGAAGATGGGTTTGCGCGCGAATACCGGCCAGATCTCAGCGACGACCCCGAACGCTGGGATGATGAATATGTAGACCTCCGGGTGGCCGAAGAACCAGAACATCTCCTGGTAGAGCAGCCCACTCCCTCCGCCCGGGGCCTCGAAGAACGAGGAGTGCACCGACCGGTCAATCCCTACCAACATCAGGGTGCAGATGAGGACCGGCGGCGCCAGCGCGGAGAGGAACTCGACCGCGATCATTGCCCATGCGAACAGGGGTAGCCGGCTCCAGGTCATCCCCGGAGCTCGCATCACGAAGATGGTGCACAGCAGGTTGATCCCTGCGATGGTGGCCGCTAGGCCAATGAAGCCGAAGCCGATGATCGCGCCATCCATCCCCGCTCGAGCCTGAACGGAGAGCGGCGCGTAGAGCCACCAGCCGGTGGTGAAGCCACCACCGAAGCCGGCGAAGACCGTCGTGTACATGACCAGAGCCCCGAGCGGCACCAACCAGAAGGCAAACGACTCAAGGCGCGGGAAGGCCATCCGCTTTGCCCCGATCATGAGCGGGATGAAGTAGTTACCGAAGGCACCAATCATCACCAAGGTGGCCACGAACATCATCAGCAACCCGTGGAGTCCGACCAAGGTGGTGTACTGACCGGCCGGCCACGGGCCGCCGTTGGGGTAGAGGAGGTCGGTGCGGATCATCATCGCCTGGAAGCCGGCCAGGAAGAACATCAGTACCACGGCGACTCCAAACTGGATCCCGACCACCTTGTGGTCCAGCGAGATACCGAAGTACTCGGTCCAGCCCTTGCGCTCGGCGGTCTTCACGATGCTGGCGCTGGGGCGGCCCCTCAGGCGCAAGATCACGTCATTGGCGAAGCCCAGGGTTATCATGAAGCCCGCTGCTCCCACCAGATAACCCATCAGGATCCCCGCGTCGCCATTGTCGGTGGTCTCGATCTGGGCGCCGATCCAGTAGGCGACCAAGCCTGCCACCACCCCCACGATGCAGGCGGTCAGGAGGTTTTGGGAGAGGAAAAGACGCCGCGCCGAGAAAGTAACTGGCGCCTGGCCGCTGGCGATCACTGGCTGACTCACGTGTCTCTCCCCATGGCGGTGCTCCCTTGCGCTCCAACTCCTCTCACTCTCGGTGCTTCGAGCGGCCGACTGTCCGATGGCCTCATGTCAACTTCCATAGATCGCAGGCTGTGGGACATAGGTCAAGGCGTACTTAGGCAGGTTCTTCACCTGAGGCCCGTAAAGCGCCTTGGCATACCGAAGCCACGATGAGAATGCCGACGGGCCTAGTGCTTGGCCAGCCTGAGATCCGACGTCGGTCATGTACCCGTGCCAGAGCCCGCATAGTTCGCCGCACCTGACGTCGATCACGGTCGGTTTGAGCACGAACACGTAACCCTGATTGTTCACCCCCTGGTTGGCATCGAGCTTGATTCCCAACTGGTAGGCCCAGAACTGGTGCGTGACATCGAGGGAGGTCACGTTGAACTCCACCAGCCGGTTGGTGGGGATGCGCAGCTGCTGCGTCTCGAAGCCTCCGTACTGGGGGTAGCGGTAGGTCCACTCCCACTGCTGACCGATCACCTGGACGATGAAGGGGTGGTTCTGAGCACCCCTCGCCAGAGCCTGCGAAGTGACCACCAACGACGGTGCTGTCTGGCCCTCCAACTCGACAACCCCGAAGCCCGCCGCAAAGAAGATCAGCACGGTGCAGGCAGAGATCCACCCAATCGACAGACTGGTGCCGGCGCGGGTTGAAAGCACTGAAGCGGGCCGGGTCGACTCGCCGCCGCGACTGAAGATGATCGCGAAGTAGACTGCGAAGACCACCACTAAGATCCCCACGTCTCCACCAACCATCGAGAAAATCTGCCCAGTCACCGTCTGGTCTGACGAGGTGGTCGAGGCATACCCGGGCGGCAGGGTCACCACCAGAGCCAGGATCAGGTCCGCAATCAAGCACAGGACCGCGGCTATAACCGCCGGAATCACCAGGTGCCGTCGTGCGTCCAAAGGTGCTGACTCCTCTTAGTTCGATTGCTGCCGTCGCCGGGCCTGGAGCACGTCGCCGAATCCTCTTCGTGAACCTAGGTCAGACGATCTTGAGGTATCCATCCATGTAGCCCACCGTCTGCATCGGGCCTCCCTGGCCGAACATGAATCCTGCGGCACAGGGGACGAAGCACTGCCAGTGCACCGTCTGAGGTCCCCCGGTCTTGAACGAGAAGGTTATGGTCACATGGGTGTTGTGGGGATTGGTCAGGTCGCCTGGATCGTTCGCCTGGCTGATCCCGATAAGCGGTACGTTTACGTTGAGGTCCGGGATCGAGAAGGTGTGCGCCGGCAGGTTCGGATTCGCGTAGCGGATTCTCTTGCCATTCTCATAGGCGACATCGCCCACCGTGCCCCTGACCTGGCTGAGGAAGGGGTTGCGGAGCCCGGTCTGGGTGTCGTACTCCCAGATGGTCACGTGGACGACCGCATGGGCGGGGACTTGCCACACCGTGGAGCTGATCCACTTGCCGTCGTGGTGGATCAGGTAGGCGACCCAGTCGGGGTGGGTCCCGAAGTCGATCGAACCAGTGGTTGCCAGGAAGAGATGGGCGGTGGTCTGGCCCGAGGAGTTGGTCGTGGCTGGCGCGTTGATCGTCTCGGGGTTGTAGGCGAGCCAGATGACCACATAGGCTGCCAGCGCCACGGCGCCGATCAGAAGACCACCGAATACCATCACTAGCTTCCGACGGACGGTCATAGAACCACTCCGCCTCCTACGCCCGGCCGATCACCAGCGCGCCACAGATGCGTACCGCCCTGCCCACTACTCTCGCGTCTCATGACTTCAGACCAGGCTACGCCCAGTCAAGTTCGGCTGTCAACCGTCCGCACTAGGTCACTCAAAATCTGACCATGGAGGCATACGTTCCGTCAGCCGCGATTCTTACCGAGGCTGGGGATCTCGGGCCGCGGCGGAGTAGCGAATGCGGATCGGGGATCGTTATGAGCTGGCCGCTGAGTTGGCCACCCGGTACTGGAAGGGGAGCCGGCGGGAACGAGGGCGAACCTGGACGGCTTCTGCCTGGCCACGGGATATCACCGCAAGTACGCCATGGCGGTGCTCCGAGGTCGCCAGCGGCGGGCGGTGTGTCGGCAAGTCCCCCGGGTCCGGCGCTGCCGACCCGAGTTCCAGCGGGCCCTGGTGGTGGCGTGGGAGGCGTCGGGCTACGTCTGCTCGGAGCGCCTCCAGCCGTTTCTCCCCGAACTGGTGTCGCTGTTGGAGGAGCATCGCCACTTCACCCTGGACCAGGCCACCCAGGCCCTCCTCTTCGAGGCAAGCGTCGGCACGGTCGAGGGGGCCCTAGCACCCAGGCACAGGAGCCTGGCAGGCCGGCGCATGGCCAAGACCAAGCCCGGCACGCTGCTGCGCCGGCAGATCCCCGCCTTGGTAGGTCATTGGCAGGCGGAGGCCGTCCCCGGCTACCTCGAGATCGACCTCGTCTCCCATAGCGGCGAGTACGCGGCCAGCACCTTCCTCTACACCCTCTCCACGGTCGATCTGGCCACCGGCTGGACCGAGCGCCTGCCCCTGCAGGGCAAGGGGCCAACTGGAGGTGGTCGCCGGGCTCGACCGGGTCCGCCAGCAGCTGCCCTTCCGCCTGCGGGGGTTCCATCCCGACAGCGGCAGCGAGTTCATCAACGCCCACCTCCTCGCCTACTGCACCGAGCGGGGCATCGCCCTGACTCGCTCTCGGCCCTGCCCCATAAATGACAACTGCCACGTCGAGCAGAAGAACTGGACCCTGGTACGCCGCCTGATCGGCTACGACCGACTCGTCACCCCAGCCCAGCGGGACTGGCTCGGCGCCTTCTACGCTCAGGATCTGTGCCCCGTCGCCAACTGCTTTCAGACGGTAATGAAGCTAACCGGCAAGTAGACCGAGTGCCAGCGCACGCGGCGCCTCTACGACGTTCCCAAGACACCACTGCGGCGGCTTCTCGACTGCTACCCAGAGCACGTCGACTTGAACCGTCTGGGTGCCCTCACCGAGCTCTGCACCTCGATCAGCCCGCTCACCCTGAAGCGACGCATCGACCGCCACCTCGCCTCTCTGCCTGCCGCCCTGGGCGCCCAAGTCAGTGCCTGAGCCACCACCTCCCCCGCGGTCCGGCTCAGCCTATCCCTATGGCTCCAACCCCCACCCCTCTGCCCCGGCCACGGTCAGATTCCTTCCTGCTTGACAACGCCGTCTCTCCGGCGCCTATTTTGAGAGACGCATCTCAAACGAGATCAAATCATGACCGCTAAGTCATCGTTGCCGGCCTGAGTTGGACCGCTGTATGCCGCCCAGCCGACAGACCGGCGCCCAGAGGCCAGGCACCCCAGTGCCCAATCCCGTACTTCCCCCCGGCGGACCAGGAGTCGCACTTGCCGCGCCCGACTCGAGTCTTGCGGCGAGAGAACTGGCGCGAGGGAATCGCTCATCTCTAGTCAGCACTCGTGGTGGGTTGACTTACGCGCCCGCCAGCGGGCACAAGAGACGCGCCTCGGATCGAGGGACGCCCTGACCAGCGTCCTGGAAGGTTTTCTGAGGCGGGTCATGAGCAGTGGCCACCTCGCCTCATCTTCATCGGCACCTCCTGGAGAGCACCCCAGGTGGTTGACAACCTAGGCCTTGAACGCGTTCACTCTCGATAGCCAACTAGCTAGGTCTGTAGGAGGACGGAATGTCAGCGTTCGGAGCGGTGCCTGGCTTGACGATCTTCACGATGGGCTCGGTGATCGTCTTGGGCGTGGTCTACTTGGTAGCGGCGACCTACGTCTGTTACGCCGGCGACGGACGACCCACCTGGAAGTTCGCAGCGATCCCGGTCGCGCTGGTGTTTGCCTTGACGACGGCGCTCGCCCTGATCTCGACCATCGCCGAAAACCAGTTCGTCACCCACGTGACCGGCGGCTGAGTCCCCCACACCCAGGGCCACCTTCGGTCAACGGTCATCAGTGCACTCCGGCCAGTTTCAGGCGGCGGAGTCAATCAGGTTGCGCCGCTGACGAGTGAAGGAGTCGGGCCCCGGGCGAAGGTTGGTCCCCCAGTCCCGAGGGGTCGGGCGGCAGCGGTTGCTGCGATCACCAATCCGCGGCCGGAGCTGGGCTACAAGATAGCCTCAAATCGGTTAGAGCGTGGCTCGACGGCGAGTCCCCGAGGAGCGAAGCGGGCGGCCACCCCAGCCTGGCAGCTTCCCTAATCCAAACCGGGCAGTCCAGGCTAGCCGAATCTCTCTGGTGGTGGTCCGACCCTGGGAAGACGCCACCCCTCAATTCCGGCCTTAGAATCGCACTTGGAGAACTGGGCCCACCTCTCCCGGCGTGGGCCGGGGTAGATTGGATACTCGACAGAGCAGAGTAGTCCCAGCCCAGCAGCTACCAGCCGAGCCGCCATCCGTGAACCGCTGAAATTGCGGTCAACAAATTCCAAAGCCCTGCCGGGGGGGCCAACCGCGATGCGCTTTACCGACGGCGTCACTTCTGACGATCTGTACGCTCTCTTGGGGCTCTCTCCTCTTGCCGATCCCGGAGCCATAGAGCAAGCCTGGCGAGCCGAGGTCCAACGCTGGCACCCCGACCGCAACCCCGACCCTCTCTCCACGTCGCGAACCGCGTTCATCAACGTCGCCTACGGCATCCTGCGCGACCCCGTCCAGAAGGCCCGCTATGACGAGCTCGGGCTGATGAGGCCAGCCTCACGGTCCCCCGAGCGGCACCGAAGCCGCCGCACTCCAACCCCCTCCGAAAGCCGGTGGCGCGACTTTCAGGAGAGCTGGGCCGCCGAGGAGGAACGGGCGCAGCGATTCCGAGCCTACTTTCAGGTCGAGTCCAAGATGCAGGCGGCCTATTTCGCCAAGCCCCACACTGGGCTCCGACTCGGCGAGGCGTTGGCAGCGGCGCTCGCCGCAGTGCCCCTGCTCCCCCAGCTGCTGCGTGACGTGCTCAGAGATGCCACCGACTTCGGCTCGCCAGCCTGGCTGCCCGCCCCGTGGCCACCGGTGACGATCGGACTCGAACTGGCGGTGATGGTGGGAGACGCGGGCGCCTTGGCCAAGATCGCCGAAGTGCTCAACCAAAGCGAGGAACTGGAGTCGTGGCGCTACCTGATCGAGCCGGCTCGGCAGTCGTTGCGTGACGCCGAGGCGATCCTGGGGTACGTGAGGGCGTACCCGGGAACGCTGCAGTCGCGGCTGGGACGAGAGCTGAGCCAGGATCAGAAGCGGGTCACGACACCACTCTGCTCCGCACTCACCACGGCGGGCCGACTCCGGCGACGCAGGGCCTTGCGAAGCTACGCCCTCTACGGGTCGTGACCCCGTACCGAGCGGTGCAAAGCTAAGACGCGGCCGCGCCGCACCGAGGGTCGAAGGTCGCCGTCCAGACGGGGCTGTCGGGAGGATCAGAACGGCGCAGACTTCAGAACTGGGATCTGTCGGCACCGCTTGCGACTCGTAGAGGTCCCCAGCGGACTCGAAGGGCACGGTGCGCAGCAGGAGAGAGCCAGGACCGGATTCATCATCTCCTCAAGCAATGGCTCGTCTCCTCAAGCAATGGCTCGTCCAATGCCTGGTCGTCCCAAGTGAATGCCGACGAGTGATGGCCTACCCCCCGGATCGGGAACCTGGCCGAGTCGATAGGGTCCATGCCTCTGGCCCTAAATCGTGGATCAGATGAGTCGCCGTAGCTTCGGAGTTGAGTTCGACTGAGTACGATGCGCCGCCCAGGACGGTGAGCGCGCGCGTCAGCATCAGAGCGCTCACCGGCTCGGTTAGCGCGTGCTCATCGTCCGCGCCAGCGTCTAGTTGCGCCCCATCACGGCCGGCCGCCGACTGCCGGTCTGCCACGCCCCTCATACCGAGCCCAGGGTCTGGGCGACTCCTGCGGGTGAACCAGATTCAGGTCGCTATCCTCATCTCTCGATGCGCCTTCTAGTTCTTGGGGGCACCACCTTCGTGGGTCGGGCGATCCGAGCGATCGCGGATGACGCACTTGGCGTTGGCGCCGACGCCTGTAGCCTCAGTGTTTCACTGAAGGCTAGGCAAGTCGGTGAGGCCGGTTGGCGGCAGGGAGATACGCCTGGGGTCAGTCGCGCCCAGGGCGGTCTCCGGCGATCGGTGCCGCTGCCCGCAGCCGGCGTCGGTCAGTGGGGCGCGGCCGGGAAGGCCAGCTGGTGGGTTTGATAGCCTTCTGGGCCGGGCTGACCGGCGGCGGAGCACGGCGGTCCTGGCAGCCGACCAGGACCGCCGTCGCCGATCGAGCCCCGGCAGATTCCCGCCTTCAGGTCGGTGGCCCGGCTGAGGCGGACTCCCCCAACTCGCCGCGGATCGCCGGCGGTTCACATTGATGGGTGGCGATCGCCCCCGGGTGGTGGTGACTGGGATGGGGGCGCTGACCCCGCTGGGGGTTGGAGTGGCGCCCAGCTGGGAGGCGGCCCTCAGCGGCCAAAACGGCGTCGCTCGGATCCAGAGCTTCGACCCCGAACCCTACGGCTCGCAGATGGCGGGCGAGGTCCGGGACTTCGACCCCACCGCCTTCCTGGAGCGCAAGCAGGTGAGCCGTACCGCCCGCTTCACCCAGTTCGCGC
>JBOHUH010000008.1:0-5498 GCA_050733915.1 Candidatus Dormibacteria bacterium
GCGGGAATGTTCCAGTTCTTCACCCACGCCTGCTTCAAGGCGCTGCTCTTCCTCGCCGCCGGCAACGCCATCCACGCCCTTGACGGTGAGCAGGACATCCGCAGCATGGGCGGCCTCGCCAGCCGCATGCGGCTGACCTTCGTCTGCTTCGTGGTGGGCTCCCTGGCCCTGGGGGGGATCCCGCTCTTCGCAGGCTGGTTCAGCAAGGAGGAGCTGCTCAGCAGCGGGCTGGCCCTGGGGCCGGCGGTGCCCTGGCTCTGGATCCTCGGGGTCGGCGTCAACGTCCTCACCAGCTTCTACATCTTCCGGGTGGTCTGGACCGCATTCCGCGGCGAGCCCGCCACCAGCCGCGCCGCCGCCGTCCACGAGGCGCGCCCGGTGATGCTGATCCCGGTGCTGCTGCTGGCGGGACTCTCCGCGGTGGTCGGCTTCCTCAACATCGACTTCTTCGGCTTCCACCCCTGGACCCTGATCAGCGACTTCCTGCAGCCGGCCGTCGGAACCCCAGTCGCGAAGGCGGGCGACGGGCTCCAAGCCGTCGCCCTGGTCATCGGCACGGTGCTCAGCCTTGGAGGCCTGTGGATCGCCTGGTCGGTGTACGGGCGGCGGGTGATCGCCGCCGACTTGATCAGCCGGCACGTGCCCTGGCTGTACCAGCTCTCGCTCCAGAAGTTCTACTGGGATGAGCTCTTCGACGTCGCCCTGGTGCGACCGGTGGTCACCCTCTCCGGGACGGTTCGGCAGGTGTTCGAGCCCCAGTTCTTCGACGCCCTGGTGAGCGGGGTCAAGGATGGGGTGACCACCCTCGCCGACGACCTGCGGGCGATGCAGACCGGTTTCTTCCGCGACTACTCGCTCATCTTCTTCGTCTGCGCGGTCATCGGACTGGTGGTGCTGGGACTGCGCTTCACATGAGCTGGCCCATCCTCAGCGTCATCCTGGTAGTTCCACTGGCCGGAACAGCAGTTGTGTTCGGGATCCCGGCGGCGCACGCCCGGGTGGCCCGGATCGTTCTGATTGGCATCACCGCGGTGACCCTCGGTCTGACCTGCGTTCTGCTGGTGGCATTCCTGGCCGTGCCGCCTGCCTCCAACGTCCACCTCGGCGGCGCCAACGCGGGCTCCTCGTCCGCTCTGGGTCGAGCCCCGGTCAGCTTCCAATTCCAGGAGCAGGCCTCCTGGCTGGGGACCGAGAACTCGCGCTCCGGCGGCCACCACGCCTTCAACGAGGGCAACAACGCCCTCAACCAGGCGGGCCCTCCTCCCATCAACTTCTCCTATCACCTCGGGGTTGATGGGCTCTCGGTCTGGTTGATCGCCCTGGCGGCGCTTCTCTTCTTCCTCGCCGCCATCACCCTCAGCCGCAGCCACCAACGGCTGCGGGGGTTCGCGGCCCTGATGCTGCTGTCGGAGGTCGGGGTGATGGGGGTCCTGATGTCCTTGGACCTCATCCTCTTCTACTTCTTCTGGGAGGCGGCCCTGATTCCCCTCTACTTCCTCATGATCGGCTGGGGAGATGAGAACCGGGGACGGGCCGCCCTGAAATTCATCCTCTACACGATTGCCGGCAGCCTCTTCATGCTGTTGGCGATCATCGCGGTGTACTTCATCACTGGGGCCCAGACCGGGGTCTACACCTTCGACGTACCGACCCTGATCGCCCTCCAGTCGTCGGTGAATACCAGTCAGACCTCGGTCCTCTCCCTCTTCGGTCACGGCTTCACCTTGCTGAACACCCAGGATTGGATGTTCCTGGCCTTCGCCCTGGCCTTTGCCATCAAGGTCCCTCTGGTGCCCTTCCACTCCTGGCTTCCCGACGCCTACAGCTCGGGCACCACCTCGTTCCTGATCTTCTTCGCGGGCATCGTCAGCAAGCTCGGGGTATTCGGGTTCGTCCGCTACGACCTAACCCTCTTCCCCCAGGCCAGCCACACCTTCCAGCCGCTGATGATGGGGCTGGGGGTGGTGAGCATCCTCTACGGCGCGCTCTCGGCGCTGTCGCAGCGGGACATCAAGCGGATCGTCGCCTACGCCTCGATCAGCCACCTCGGGTTCATCGTCCTGGGGATCTTCTCGCTCACCGTGGACGGACTCAACGGGGCGATCATCCAGATGGTCAACCACGGGATCATCATCGCCGCCCTGTTCATCTGCGTCGGCGTCTACGAGGCCCGCTTCGCCAGCCGTGACCTGCGTGAGCTGGGTGGCCTGGCCCAGGCGATGCCGGTCATGGCCGGGCTCTTCCTGATCGCGGCGTTAGGCGGTCTGGGGATGCCCTTGCTCAACTCATTCGTGGGCGAGTTCCTGGTGCTTCTGGGCGCCTTCCAGGTCTCCCCACCCTGGGCGGTGCTGGCCAGCCTTGGGGTGGTGCTGGCCTGCTGGTACACGCTACGGCTCTATCAGGGAATCACCCAGGGACACCTCCGCTTGCCCCACGGTGAGACGGACGGCGCGGCCAGAAGGAGTGTCGGCCGCGTCGGCCCCATGGACGCTGGGGTGGTGGAACTGGCGGTCCTCGGTCCCTTGGTCGCCCTGATCGTGGTGATCGGCATCTATCCCGGTCCCATCATCCACTACACCCGCTTCAGTGCCGACCAATACGTGTCGGCGGCCGACCGCACGCCGGCACCCGCGTTGACCGCCGACCATCGCCAGCTGAGCTCAAAGGTGCCGCGGTGAACCTCATGCCCTGGTTGCTGACGGCGGCGCAGCTGCACCGACCCCCACCCGCCTGGTACCCACTCCACTTCATCCCCACCTCGGACCTGGTCGGGATACTGCCGCTGATCGTGGTGGGCGCGGGAGTGGTCGCGGTCCTGCTGGCCGATCTGCTGCTTCGGCGCCCGGGGCACCCGGTGCTGCCGGCCCTGTCGGCCCTGATCCTGGTCGCCGGAATCGGGGTGGTGATCGGCCAGTGGGTGGTCAATCCGGTCCATTCGCTGGTCTTCGACGGCGCTTTCACCGACGACCGCTTCGCCCTCTTCTCGGACTTCGTGGTCCTGGCCACCGCCCTGGCGGTGGTCCTGCTCAGTCCCGGGTACCTGCGCCGCCGCGGCCTGGAGGAGGGCGAATACTACATCCTCCTGTTGGCCTCGGTGACCGGGATGCTGGTACTGGACGGCGCCACCAATCTGATCGTGATCTTCCTCGGCATCGAGCTGCTCTCGATCCCGCTCTACGTGCTCGCAGGGTTCGCCCGGGGGGAGCACAAGTCGCAGGAGGCGGCGCTCAAGTACCTGCTCCTGGGAGGCTTCGCCTCCGGGTTCCTGGTCTACGGGATGGCTCTGCTCTACGGTGAAACCGGGAGCACGATGTTGACCGGGATCCACGCTGCCCTGACGCGCTCGGTGCTGCACGGTCCGATCGACCCCATGGCCCTGGCCGGGCTGGCCTTGCTGGCGGTGGGGCTGCTTTTCAAGGCCTCGGCGGCGCCCTTCCACTGGTGGACCCCCGACGTCTACCAGGGCTCTCCGGTGCTGGTCACCACCTTCATGTCGGTGGCCACCAAGGTCGCCGCCTTCACCGTCTTGCTGCGGCTGTTCTCGGCGACCTTCGCTCCCTACCGCTCGGAGTGGGAGATTCCCATCGCTCTGGTGGCGATCATCTCGATGGTCTACGGCAACGTCGTGGCCATCGCCCAGAGTTCGGTGAAGCGGCTGCTCGCCTACTCCGGCATCGCCCAGGCCGGCTACGTCCTGATCGGGGTCGCCCTGGGGCGGCCCGACGGCACCCAGGCCTCGCTCTACTACCTCGCCATCTACGCGTTCATGAACACCGGTGCGTTCGCGGTGGTGACCATCCTCAGCCGGCGCGGCGAGGACTGCGACAGCTACGCCGAGCTGGGTGGGCTGGGTCGCCGCCAACCGGTTCTGGCGGGGCTGATGGCGGTCTTCATGCTGTCGCTGGCGGGCTTCCCCCTGACCGCCGGGTTCTTCGGCAAGCTCTTCCTCTTTGCGGCGGCCATCCACGACGGCCAGCTACCCCTGGCTATCTGGGGCGTCCTGACCTCGGTGGTATCACTCTTCTACTACCTCCGAGTGATCCTCGTGATGTACACCCCCGCCCCGGCTCCGGGCACCACCTCCGATGCCGCCGGGGTGCTGCTGCAAGGCGCCCCGGGCGGCGAGGGCAAGTTGGCCGGCGCCTCGCCGCTGTCCCAGGTGGGGCTTGGAGTGATCTCGCTGGCGGCCGCCGGCACCGTGGTCCTGGGAGTGTTTCCCACCGTGATCTACGGGTTGCTGCAGGGCGTCAGCGTGGTTCGTGGCTGATCCCAGCTCCCGCTCGGGGGCCCGGCTCTCCGGGCTGGTTAGCCTCGTGATCCCGGTCCATAACGAGTCCGCCAACCTGCCCCGGGTGATCCCCGCGGCCCGAGAGGCTCTGGGCCGGCTAAGCGATAGGTACGAGATCGTGCTGGTGGACGACGGCAGCACCGACGCCAGCGTCGCCGTGGCCGAGGCGGAGATGGGGGAGGAGGTGGCCAAGCTGCACCTGGTCCGCCACTCTCACAAGTCTGGCTACGGGATCACCGTCGCCGACGGCTTGCGGGCTGCCGGCGGGGACTGGGTCGCGTTCGTCGACGGGGATGGCCAGTTCGACCCCCGCGACCTTGTCCAGCTGGCCGACCTCGCGGACGGCGCGGACCTGATTGCCGGCTGGCGGATCCACCGGGCCGACCCCTGGCACCGCAAGGCGGTCAGCGGCACCTTCAACCTCCTGGTGCGGCTCCTCTACGGAATTTCCTACCGCGACGTGGACTGCGGCTTCAAGCTGATGCGCCGCCGGCTGCTGGAGGTGGCCAGCCCCATCCAGGCTCGTTCCGCCCTGCTGAACACTGAGCTCTACTTCAAGGCGGAGCGCAGCCGGCTGGTGGTGCGCCAGGTGGGGCTCACGCACCACCCGAGGATCGCCGGAGTGCGCTCCGGGGGACGCCTGATCCCCATCCTCCGAGCGGTACGCGAGCTGGTGCGGCTGCGTCGCGAGCTGGCCCGCAACTGGCGCCCCCCGGAGGCCCCCCGGGCTAGCTGAGTCCAGCGAAGCTCTCGTAGGTGACGCCCAACCCCTCGCCGAGGCCCACCTTCGCCTCCCAACCGAGTCGGGCCCGGGCTCGACTCGGGTCGAGGTAGGTGGCCCGCACCTCGCCGGGGCGGGCCGCGACCTGCTCCGCAGGCCCGGCAAAGCCGGCGCTCTGGACCAGCTCCGCCACCACCTCGTTGACCGCGGCTGGTCGCCCGGTGCCTATGTTGATCGCACCCTGGTAGGTCGAGCCGAGGGCGAGGAGGTTGGCGGCCGCGACATCGCCGACGTAGGTGAAGTCCCGGACCTGGGCGCCGTCTCCGGTGATTTGGGGGGCATTGCCGTCGCGCAGCCGGCTTGCGCTTATGGCCACCACGCCCGCCTCACCGGTGCCGTCCTGGTACGGCCCGTAGACGTTGCCGTAGCGCAGCGCCAGGAAGTGGATCCCGAAGGTGCGGGAGAACATGCCCAGGTAGCCCTCGCAGG
>JBOHUH010000009.1:0-8650 GCA_050733915.1 Candidatus Dormibacteria bacterium
CGAACTGCTCGGCGCGGACCCCTGCCCAGGCCGCCATCACCATTTCCGGCAGCAGTTCGGTCACCTCGGCGCCGATGGCGTGCGTCCCCAGCAGCCGTCCGCTCTCGGCGTCGACCACGGTCTTGACGAAGCCCACGGTCTCCCCCATGGCGATCGCCTTGCCGCTGGCACTGAAGGGGAACTTGCCCACCCGGACCGCACGTCCTCCCTGCTTGGCCTGTTCCTCGGTGAGTCCGGCCGAGGCCACCTGGGGTTGGCAGTAGGTGCAGCGTGGCACCTGGATCTTGTCCAGCGGCTTGACCTCGCGGCCGGCGGCGGTCTCAACCGCGATCACCCCCTCGGCGCTGGCGGCGTGGGCCAGTAGCGGGGGCCCGGTGACATCGCCGATCGCGAATACCCCGGGGACGTTGGTCCGAAGGTGGTCGTCGACCTGGATGTAGCCCCCCTCCACGGTGATCCCCAGCGCCTCCAGGCCGAGGTCCTCGACGTTCCCGCTGACCCCGGTTGCGGTCAGCACCATCTCCGCCTCCACCGGTTCCTGGCCCTGAAGGTTGAGAATCCAACCCTCCCCGGCACGCTCTGAACTCTGGATCAGCGACCCGGTGCGCAGGGTGATCGCCTGCCGCTCGAACTGACGGGTCAGCTCCCTCGAGATCTCCTCATCCTCCTGGGGCAGCAGCCGCGGGAGCGCCTCCACCACGGTCACCGCCACGCCGTAGGAGGAATAGATGTAGGCGAACTCCGCCCCGATCGCCCCCCCGCCGACGATGGCGCAGCTTCTCGGGAGCCGGCGCAGCGAGAGCGCCTCCCGGTAGGTGAAGACGGTCTGCCCGTCCGGCGCCAGGCCAGGCAGCGTCTTGGGCCGTGCGCCGGTCGCGATCAGGATCTGGGAAGCCGCCACCCGCTGTCCCGATGGCTGCACCTCAAGGGTCTGCTCCGAGACCAATCGGGCTCGTCCCTTGACCACCTCCACCCCGTTCTTGCGCATCAGGAAGGCCACCCCCTGGACCAGCTTGCCCACCACCTCCCGGCTGCGGCTGATCGCCGCGTCGAAGTCCGCCACCACTTCGCCACTGGCGATGCCGAATCGCTCCGACTCCTGAATCAAGTGGAGCACCTCGGCGTTGCGCAGAAGCGCCTTGGAGGGGATGCAGCCCCAGTTGAGACAGATCCCCCCCAGGGTCTCCTCCTCCTCCACCAGGGTGACCGCCATGCCCAGCTGCGCCGCCCGGATGGCGGCCACGTAGCCGCCCGGCCCGGACCCGACGATGGCGAGATCCTTCACCTGCTGGGTCCGCGGCTCAAATGAGGCACCTGCTGGGGTGTTCCAGAAGCCACCGCAGATAGGCCAGCGCCTCCGCGCCCTGGGCGCCATCAGTGACCCGGTGGTCGATCGCCAGGGTCATCGCCATCTGCCGGCCGGGCACCAACTGGCCGCCACGCACCACCGCCACCTCCCTGACCTCCCCCACCGCCAGCACGCTCCCCTGCCCGGGGGTGATGATGGCGCTGAACTGGCTGACTCCGAACATGCCCAGATTGCTGATCGCGGTGTGGGCCCCCGAGAGCTCCTCGGCTCGCAGCCCACCGGTCTTGGCTCGGCCCGCCAGATCGTGGGTCCGCCGCGAGAGCTCCGCGAAGGAGACCAGCTCACAGCCCCGCAGCACCGGCGCCACCAGCCCGTCGGGGAGGGCCACCGCCAGCGCGATGTTGCTCTGGCTGAACCGCCGCACCCCCTGACCCACCCAGGCGGCGTTCAGCCCGGGGTGCTTCTGCAGGGTCAGCGCCATCGCCCGGACCACGAAGTCTGTAACCGAGAACTTGGGAAGCTCCGCATCGCCAAGCTTGTTCAAGTCCTGCCGCAACGCCAGCAGGTCGGCCATGTCGGCCTCGGTGGTGAGATGGAAATGCGGGATGGCGTTGTTGGACTCAGCCATGCGCCGCGCGATCGCCTCCCGCATCCGGGAGAGGTGGAGCGGCTCCCAGGGATCGGTGGCCTCGACTGCGTCCCGGGCCTGGCCGGGGCGGACCGCCGCCGGAGCGCCGCCTCTGGAGGCCGCCTCCACATCCTCCGCCCGGATCCGGCCGTCCGGCCCGGTCGCGGTCACCGCCTCGAGCGAGATACCCAGCTCTCGGGCCCGGCGGCGGGCCAGCGGGCTGGCCTTCACCCGGTCCCCGGCGGCAAGCGTGCTACCGGCGGGCTCCGGAGCCCGGGCGCTCAGCCGCTGCGCCCAGTCCGGGACCGGGGTCGGCCCCTGACCTTCGCTGGGCGGCTCCGCCGCCGGCTCCGGCGAGCCGTCCCCTTCCGGCTCTAGTTCGGTCTCAGCCGAGGTGCGGTTCGGAGCGTCTTTGGGCGGTGTCGCCGGCTGCGCACCCTCGCCACCAGGGGCGCCGGGGTGCTCGGCAATCTCCTCCGCCGGGTCGGCGATCAGCGCAATCGGCTGACCCACGGGCACCTTGGTGCCGGGCTGCACCAGGATCTTGCGCAGGACCCCGCTGGCGTAGGCCTCGATGTCGATGTCGGCCTTTTCGGTGGCGATGGAGGCAATCACGTCGCCCCGCTCCACCTGGTCGCCCTCACCCACCAGCCAGCGGTTGATCGATCCCTCGGTCATGTCGTAGCCCATCTGGGGCATGGTCACCTGGTAAGCCATCAGTTGAGCCGCCGAACCGCGGCCACCACCTGTTCGCTGGTGGGCACCAGTGCCCGCTCCAGTTGCCGCGAATAGGCCATCGGGACATCGTCCATGGCAACCCGCTGGATGGGGCCGTCGAGGTCGTCGAAGCAGCGGTCCTGGATCTCGCCCAGCAGGTTGGCACCGAAGCCGCCGGTGCGCCAGTCCTCCCCGCAGAGCACCAGCTGGTGGGTACGGCGCACCGACTCCACCACCGTGGGTAAGTCCACCGGACGCAGGCTGCGGAGGTCGATCACCTCGCAGGAGATCCCATCGTCGCGCTCCAAGACTTCCGCCGCTTGCAGTGCCTGGAGCAGCATCCGAGAGTAGCCCACCAGAGTCACGTCCTGGCCGGCGCGGACCACCTTGGCACTGCCGATGGGGATCTCCGCAGCGTCCTCCCCGTCCCCGGACTCGGCGACCTCCCCCTTGGTGCTGTAGAGCAGGCTGTGCTCGATGAAGATCACCGGGTCGGGGTCGCGAATCGCCGCCAAGAGCAGCCCGCGGGCATCCTCGGGGGTGGCCGGCATGACCACCTTCAGCCCCGGGACGGAGGCGAACCAGCCCTCGAAGGTCTGGGAGTGGGTGGGTCCCAGCTGACCGAACCCGGAGACGGTGCGCACCACCAGCGGCACCGACCACTGGCCCCCGAACATGTAGTGGAATTTGGCAGCGCTGTTGACGATCTGGTCCAGCGCCAGCAGCGCGAAGTTGACGGTCATCAGCTCCGCCACCGGGCGCAGTCCCCCCATCGCCGCCCCCACCGCGAACCCCACGATCCCGGCCTCCGCGATGGGGGTCTCCATCACCCGCTTGGGCCCGAACTCCTCGACCAGACCCTTGGTCACCGCATAGGAGCCGCCGTAGCCGGTGATGCTCTCGCCCATGAGGATGACCCGCGGGTCGCGGATCATCTCCTCGCGGAGGGCGGTTCGCACGGCGTCGCGGTAGCTGACCAAGGCCATCTCAGACCCCCGCCTGCTTGGCTTCCGAGGCCGCACGCAGTTCCACCGGGTCCGGGCCGGCCATCCCGGGTGCGGTAGCGGCCTCGGGATCGATCGGCTTGGCGTAGACGCCGTGCCCCACCTGGGCGGGGTCCGGCCAGGGCGACTGGTCGGCGAAGGCCACCGCCTCCAGCATCTCCTGCTCCACCTCCTCGTTGACCTGGGCTAGCTCCAGCTGGCTACAGATCTGGTGCTGGACGCAGAAGTCGCCGAACTTGGGGATGGGATCCTCGGTCCGCCAGCGCCGGACCTCGGCCTTGTCTCGATAGAGCTCCGGATCGGCCATGGAGTGACCCCCGAAGCGGTAGGTCAGTGCCTCGATGAAGAACGGACCCTCGCCGCTCCGGCAGTGCTCGGCCGCCTGCTGTACCGCCGCGTACACCGCGAGCACGTCCATGCCATCGCACTGCAGCGCCGGCATGGTGTAGCCCTCGGCCCGGATCTTCATTTCGTTGACCGGCGACTCCTCGGCCAGGGTGGCGCCCATGCCGTAGAGGTTGTTCTCGCAGATGAAGATGATCGGCAGTCGCCAGAGCGCGGCCATGTTGAGACCTTCGTGGAAGATCCCGTTCCCGGTCGCCCCGTCACCGAAGAAATCGAGCACGATCTCGTCCGACTTTTGGTACTGCATGGCGTAGGCCATCCCCGCCCCGATGGGGATGTGCGAGCCGACGATGGCGTAGCCGCCCCAGAAGTGCAGGGAGGCGTTGGCCAGGTGCATCGAGCCCCCCCGGCCCCGGCAGAGACCGTCCTCGCGCCCGAAGAGCTCGGACATGCAGGCCTTGGGGTCGCAGCCCCGGGCCAGGGCGTAGCCGTGGTCACGGTAGTGGCCTAGGACGTGGTCGTCCTCACGACAGGCGGCGAGGGCCCCCACCGCCACCGCCTCCTCGCCAATGTAGAGGTGCAGGAAGCCCCCCACCTTGGCCTGGGCGTAGGCCTCAGCGGCGTGCTGTTCGAAGTGCCGGATGAGCACCATCTGGCGGTATATCTGGCGGCACTGGGCAGGAGTCAGGCCCCACGGCAACGAGGCGCTCTTGGTTCCGCGGGCGCCGCCCCGAGGACGGGCGCGTCGAGTCCGCGTGGGAGCAGCCATGACTTAAGTTTATGGGCTGCGCGAAGACGCCCGGGCGGGACCCCCCAGAGCGGTGCTGGGAAATCTGGTTTAGGCAGCTAAAGCAGTCACGGACGGTTGACCGGCGCGGCCATTTCCGCTTGAAAAATCGGCGATTTCACGATATACTCTCGGTAGTGCGCTGGTCAGCCAGCACACTACCGGGTGGCGGGGAGCACCGGGTAACCAGACTGCGGCCAAATCCGTTGCAAAGTCAGGCACCTGCAGGCTCCGGAGAGCTCGACCCGCCTGTTTCGAGCCTTGGGCTCGGAGGAAAAATCCCCATGATGACCCCCGACCGAGAGAACCGCTTCCGCAGCACCCGGCGCGAGATCCTGCGCAGGCAGCACGACGGCTTCTCGCGCACCCGGATCCTGCGCCGCTATCGCTCTCACCTGGAGCACCTGGACCGGGTCCTGGCCGACCTCGAGGATGCCCGGATCAGGGAGCGGCGGGTAGTGCCGCCGCAGATCACCGAGCGCCTGCGTCAGACGGAGGTGGCCCAGGAGGACCCCGACCTGGCCCAGGTGGTGTCCACCAGTCGCCCCAGCATCGACCGGGTCCAGGACGCTGTCTTCGACGCCCAGGGCCGGATCATGGTCGAGGTGAGCCGGCTCCTGGGCCAGCCCGACTGGGTCAGCATCGAGGCCGAGGAAGGCGAAGCCCTGGAGCTGGAAACCGCCCGTCACTGAGCCGCGTCCGAGTCCTCCCCGGACTCCGACGTCGGCGCCTCCAGGGTGAACGCCCGAGCCAACTCGATCACCTTGGCCTGGTCGCGGCGAGCGCGCCGACTGCGGGCCGTCTCCTGGGGACGAGGCAGGACCACCCGGTGCGCGCGATCGGCCAGGCGCTCCGCCTCCCGCGACTGGCGGGTCTGGCTGAGTCGATCCCACTCGGCGACGGCCGCCTCGACCGCGGCCACCTGATCCTCGGTCCCCTCGCCCAACTCGCCGAGACGCTGCTTTAGCCTGGCCATCCGGGCGGCGGGCAGCCGGGCCTTGGCGCCGAGACGGGCCGCGGCGAGTCGCACTTCGCGCTGACGCTGGTCGCGATGCTCGCCCTCCTGGCGAACCTCGGCGGTGCGGGCCCGGCGCAGAGTGGCCTGGGCCCGAGCCAGGAGGTCGCGGTAGCCGGACTCCAGAGCGGCCAAAGCCTGGGGGTCACCCTGAGCCGTCCCCACAGCGAGTTGGCGGCCGGCATCCACCAGCTGCTCGACCTCGACCTCGGCACCGAGCTGGCGCAGCTGGGGGAAGATGAACAGCCCACACTTGCGGTCCACCTCGACGAAGGCCCGGAGGACCCCCTCCGGCAGTTCCGCCCCATCGGGCGGCGCCAGCACCACCGCCGTCAGCGCTGCGGCTTCGGGCTCCTCGGAGCTCACCCGGCCCGCTCCCTCCCCATCAGGTCGAGCAGGCAGCCGACCCCCTCTCGGGTGCCGCCCTGGGACTTGAAAACCGCGGTGCCGGCCACCAGGATGCTGGCCCCCGCCTCGAGGCACGCCGCGGCATTTTCGCGGCCGACTCCGCCGTCGACCTCGATCTCACACTTCAGCCGCTCCCGCTGGATGCGCTGGCGTAAGGCTCGCAGCTTCTCCAGCGCCACCGCCAGGAAACGCTGGCCGCCGAAGCCAGGGTCGACCGACATCACCAGGGCCAGGTTGACCTCGGGAAGGATGTCCCCCAGGAAGTCCACCGGGGTCGCTGGGTTGATGCCCACCCCTATTTGCGCTCCCTGAGCCCGGATCAGCTCCACGGTCCGGTGCAGTTGGGGACAGGCCTCGAAGTGCACCGTGATGAGGTCGGCGCCGGCCTCGCGGAAGCGGGGGATGACCCCGTCCGGACGCTCGACCATGAGGTGCGTCTCCAGAAAGAGCGAGCTGGAGCGCCGGCACGCCGCCACCAGGTCGGGGCCCATGGTCAGGTTGGGGACAAAGTGGTTGTCCATGATGTCGACGTGGATACGGTCGGCGCCTGCCCCCTCGCAGGCGGCCAACTCGTCGGCCAGGTGGGCCAGATCCGCGGCAAGAATGGAGGGGGCGAGCTGGCTCATGCCCGGGACCGTGCCGGGGCGGCAGGCGCGACCGCCAACCCCATCCCCAGGTTTACCGCGAGGTTGATCACCCGGGCCCCACCTGAAGCGGACCTGGGCAGCGCTGGGTCATTGGCCCGACGCGTCCCGCTGGCCCCATCTCAATTCCCCACCGGGAGCAGCAGGTCCTCGACGGCGCGGGCCAGCTGGCCCAGACCTCGGCCCACTTCGTCGCAGTGCACGCGCAGCACTCTACGAGCCGAGCCGGCCAGGGCTCGGTAGTCGGCCACCGCCTCAGCCTGCTGGAGGATCCCCAGGGGGTACGGCCGCCCCGGGATCGCGAGGTCGCCCCGGTGCGCTCCGGTGATCTGGAGTGAGGCCCCGTCCTGGCGCCCGCCCTGGCGCAGCTGGCCGTTGAATTCCACACCGCTGGAACCGTAGCCGAAGGTGGTGGCACAGCCGCTGGCCCGCAGCAGGCCCTCGCGAAGTCGGCGCACCAGCGCCTGGTCCTCAGGGTGGTCGGGACGCTCCGGTAGGTAGGCCACCACTCCAAGGTGGGCGGGCGGCTCCATCCCACGGAGCCAGTGCCGCAGCGCCTGCGCCAGGCTGTCGGCCCCGGGGGCGCCCGCTACCCGAATGCAGCCGTCTATGAGGTCGACCCCGGGCTCGGGAACACGGCGGTCCTTCTCCCAGGTGGTGAGCAGGTCAGAGATTCGCTTCGCGCGCTCGGCGACCTCGGGCAGACCGAAGGGATCGACCCCGAGCAGTGCCGCTGCCAGGGCGGTCGCCACCTCCCAGCGGTAGAACTCGGCCCCTAGGTCTAGCGGGTGGGCGGTGGGAACTCGCACCACGGGGTGGCCGGCCGCGGCCACCTCTGCCAGCCAGTCCTCGGTATCGGGATCGGCTCCGGCTCCCTCCAGCTCGAGATAGATGAACAGGCGATCGTCGCCGTAGTCGCGGGGCTCTGCGCGGGGTTCACCGATCACCGGCACCAGCCCCGGGCCGGACTTCGCCGTCGACTGAGCCAGCAGCGGCGCGAGCCAGAGAGGCACGGCTCCCAGCGCGGCGTGGGTGAGGACGGTCGCCTTGTCGCGGCCGGCCGTGGCACAGCCGGCGAGCACCGCGGCCAGCTCCAACCCGGGCCCGCTCACGCCCCGAGTTGACGCCTCGGAGAAGCAGGCGTCGGCCATGGAGACCGCCCCGGCCAGGAGCTGGTCGATGTCGACGCCGACGGTAGTTGCCGGGACCAAGCCGTAATCGGAGAGGGCGCCGTAGGGGCCTCGGGCCCCGGGACTCACCGGCCACACCCGATGGAACCGGAGCTCGTGGGCCAGCTCCTCCAGCGGGCTGCCGGGGGCAGTGATGGCGAGGCAGTGCTCGCCCGCCGCTTCCCCCAGGGCGTCACGCCAGCGCTTGAGGAAGATGTCCCAAAGCGCCGAGTCCTCCACCCTGGCTCCGCCCTGCGAAGCCAGTAGCAGCAGACTTCGGGCCGGGTCGATCTGCGCCATCACCGCCGCGACCTGGTCGGGGTCAGTGGAGTCGACCACCATCAGCTCGGGGAACCCCGGGCGCTTGCCGAAGGTCCGCTGGAAGACCGTCGCGGCGACACTGGCGCCTCCCGCCGCTACCAGGACTGCGTGGCGGAAGCCGCGGTCGCGCACCCAAGTCGCGTGCCGGTGCAGGGCGGCGACGCCGCCGCGCTGGCGGTGGGGCTCGTCCAGCCAGCCCAGGCTCTGGGAGATCGTCTGCCGGTCCGTCTCGTCTCCCGGCCAGAGGGTCGGATCCCCATCGTGGAGCCGGGCGGCGGCGCGGAGCTGGAGCAGCCGGTCGGC
>JBOHUH010000010.1:0-9179 GCA_050733915.1 Candidatus Dormibacteria bacterium
CGGGGCGGGCTGGCGGTGCTGGCCCACCCGTTCATGCCCACCTACTTCGCCTCGATCACCCCGGGGGCCCTGAGCCGGCTGATCGTGGAGCTGCCGGTGGACGGCATCGAGCTGCGCCACACCTGCCTCACCACCAGGGGCCGGGTGGTGGGTCTCGACCGCTTCTACCGGGAACACCGCGAGCGGCTGGGGGCGGCGCTTGGCTCCAGTGACAGCCACTTCGGCGCCCACGATCTTGGCCGCACCGTGACCGTCTTCGAGGGCCGCACCGCCTCCGACCTGCGCCGTGCGATCGAGCTCCGGACCACCCGGCCCCTGGAGCGCTACCTGCGGCCGGTGGGACCCCCGCTATCGCTGCGGCTGCAGCAGCAGGCTCGCAGCATGGGCTGGCTATCCTGGCAGAGATTTCGCGGCCGGATCGGCCAGGAGGGTGCCTGAGCGGTGTTGAACCGGGACTTCATGAAGAAGGAGTGGGGGGCGGTGACCTTCGTCGTCACCGTGCTCCTCGGAGGCCTGGCGGTGCTGGTGGCCCTGGTGGTCAAGGCGGCGTCGCCGACCCCGATCCCCACCGTGGCCCCGTGCCCCAAGACCACCCCGGTGGTGATCCAGGCCCAGGCATCTCCGGCCGCCTCGCCCACCCCCACCATCTCGATCAAGCCGGTTCCCTTCGGTTGTCCCACCGCCCAGGTGGTGGTGCAGACGCCTACGCCCTCGGCCAAGGCGTCGCCCTCGAAGTCGCCCGAAGCGACTGCCAAGGCCAGCCCGAGCGCCAGCGCCAGCCCCTCGAGCTAGTCGGAGGCAGCGCTCGGAGTCTGGGCCGACCGCCCGCAACGGAGCGGACACCTTGTCACATCGGTGGCTGCCGCGGTGCTGAGGTGATGTGGAGATGTCGATGCCCCATCTGCCCGCCCGCCTCTCCCTGAGAGCGACGCCGGCGCGTCCCCCAGAGCCTCTCCCCAGGGAGGCCCGGAGCGGGTTCGACGCTCTCTTCGAGGCTGAGTACGGCGCGGTGGTCCGGCTGGCGGCGCGGGTGCTGCCTGACCTCGGCACCGCCGAGGACGTGGCCCAGGAGGTGTTCCTGGACTTTCATCTCCGCTACCCCCAGGGGCGCGAGGGCGCCGGCGGTTGGCTGCGGCTGGCCGCGGTGCACCTGGCCCTCAACCGGCTGCGGGGAGACCGTCGTCGTCAGCGACGGGAACGGGCCGATCGGCAACTGTCGGAGCCGAGGGACAACCCCGAGGCGATCATCGTCGCCCGCGAGACCCGGGGCGAGGTGCGCCAGGCCCTGGGCCGAATCAAGGCCCGCCAGGCCAGCCTCTTGATGCTCCGCTACAGCGGCCTCTCCTACGCAGAGGTCGCAGCCACGCTCTCGATTCCCGTGAACCAAGTGGGGGTGCGCCTGCGGCGCGCCGAGGCGGCCCTGCGCAAGGAGGTTGATCATGATCACCCTGCTTCATCCCGCTGAGCGACTGTTGCGGCGGCTGGTCGACGAGCCGCTGCTGGTCCCGGACCGGACCAAGGCCCATGTCCAGAGGTGCCCGCGCTGCTCCGCCCGGCTCGCGACCTTCCGGTCCGAGGTCCAGGAGATGCGGCGCCTGCTGGCGCCGGAGTCAGGCCCAGACCCAGATGTGAGAAAGGCCCTGGCCGCGGTGCAGCGCCGGCTCCAGGCCTCTGCCCGGGTTTCTCGCACCGAGCCCCGCGCCCGGCTGCCCCGGCCCCTTGGTCGCATCGGCCGGCCCGCCCAGGTGGCGCTGGCCGCAGTCCTGCTGGCGGCCGCCACCGGCACCGCCACCGCGCTGGCCGGGGTGCACTGGACCGAGATTTTCGCTCCCACCCAGGTCGAGCAGTTGCCGGTGACCCGGTCGGAGCTCTTGGCGCTGCCCCACCTCTCCGAGTTCGGCGTACTCAGCCAGGCGGAGCGGCTCAAGCTCACCCCCAAGCCCAGCCTCGCCGCGGCCGAGGCGGCCGCGGGAGTGACCCTCAACCTGCCCGGCGAGCTGCCCCCGGGGTTGCACGGATCGCCTGACTATTTCCTCGTGCCGCGATGGACTTCGACCTTTACCTTCAGCTCCGCCCGTGCCCAGGCGGCGGCACTCGCAGCGGGGGTCGCCCTGCCGCCGCTGCCCGCCGGCTTCAACGGCACCAAGCTGCGCGAGTCCGCCGGGCCGGGAGTGCTGGCCGTCTATGGCCTTGGCAGCGACACCGGCGGGCTCGGCCTCGCCGATCTCCTAGGCGCCCACAAGCAAGAGGCGAGTTGTGCCAAGTCCGCGGCCAAGGCCTGCCCCGGGCAGGCTGCGAGCTCGAGCTCGGCAGTGCCCCAGCTGGTTCTGGCGGCGGTGCGCCCCCCGGTGCTTGACTCCACGGGGGTGACCGTCATCCAGCTGGAGAACTATCTGCTCAAAGTGCCCTTCCTCACGCCCAGCCTGGCGGCCGCGATTCGCAATCTGGGGAACCCCCTGACCAGCCTGCCCATCCCCATCCTGGCCGGCGTCGGCCGCTCCTCGGCCACCACCGTCAATGGGGCCAAGGCGGTTCTGTTCGCCGCCGCCAGCCCGCTGCTGTCCGCGGTGGTCTGGGAGCAGGGCGGCCTGGTACGGGCCGATGGGGGCTTGCTGGACTCTGCCTCCGTGTTGAAATTGGCCCGTGGCTGAAGCGACCTCGGCGGCCTCTCGAGCCCAGTCGCCCGCTCGCGGTGCGACCGCGGCGGAGTTCACCGCCAGCCCCGCCATCTACCTGAGCCAGCTCAGCAAGCGCTACGGCCGGACGGTGGCGGTCCGGCAGCTCACCATGACGGTGCCCCGGGGCGAGGTGTTCGGGTTCCTGGGCCCCAACGGGGCCGGCAAGACCACGGTGGTGAAGCTGCTCCTGGGGCTGGCCCGGCCCACCTCCGGAGACGGCCTGCTGCTGGGCGCCCCGCTGGGCTCGCTCGACGCCCGACGGCAGGTCGGCTACCTCCCCGAGCTGTTCCGCTACCAGAGCTGGCTCACCGCCCGAGAGGTGCTGGCGCTGCACTGCCGGCTGGCGCGCCTGGAGCGCTCCCAGTGGCCGGGGGCGATCTCCGCCGCCCTGGCCACAGTTGGCCTCTCGGGGCGCGGTGACGACCGGGTCTCGGGGTTCTCCAAGGGAATGCAGCAGCGACTGGGGCTGGGGGTAGCGCTGCTGGGAGATCCCCAGCTGGTGCTGCTGGACGAGCCCACCTCGGCCCTGGACCCGGTGGGCCGCCACGACGTGAGGGAGATCGTGAGAGGGCTGCGGGCGAGGGGGGTCACGGTCTTCCTCAACTCCCACCTGCTCTCCGAAGTGGAGCAGGTCTGCGACCGGGTGGCGGTGGTGGACCACGGGCAGGTGGTCGCCTCGGGCCGGTTGGAGGAGCTGCTGGGCCGTCCCGGGGTGCGGGTGCGCTGCACCGGGTTGAGCGCCGCGGCGAGGGAGCGGCTCGGCGGCTTTGGCGCGATCAGCTTCGACGAGGGCGAGCTGACGGTCTCGGGCATCGGTCCGGAGATGGTCCCCCAGCTGATCCAGGCCATCGTCGAGGCGGGCGGCAGCGTGTACGCGGTGGACCCAGGTCAGCAGACCCTGGAGGAGCGTTTCCTCCAGCTCATCGAGGCCGGTTGATGGCCACCTGGATAATCGCCCGGCTCACCGGCCGGGAGCTGGTTCGGCGCAAGCTGGTGCTGGCCCTGCTGGCGCTCACCGCGGTGGTGATCGGAGTCTCCGGATGGGGGTTCTCCAGGGTCCCCAGCCTGCACCTGGTCGGGCACTCGCTCTCCCCGGGGGAGATCCACGCCGCCGCTGCCCAGCTCCTGCTGCTGGTGATGTTCATGTTCAGCTTCGTGCTGGCTCTCACCTGCGCCTTCCTGGCCGCCCCGGCGATCGCCGGCGAGCTGGAGTCGGGGGTCGCCCAGGGACTGCTGGCCCGGCCGCTGCGGCGCCGGGAGCTGGTGCTGGGAAGGTGGCTCGGGCTCTCGCTGCCGATCGCCGCCTACACCGTGCTCTCGACCACCTTGGAGTTCGCCTTGGTGCGCTGGACCACCGGCTACTGGCCACCCCAGCCGGTCGCGGCCGAGGCCGCGCTGCTGGTGGAGGGGCTGATCCTGCTCACCCTCACCCTGAGCCTCAGCACCCGCATCTCCGCCATCACCGCCGGGGTGATCGCGGTGATCTGCTTTGGAGCCATGTGGCTGGGCGGGGTGGCCGGGGCCTTCGGCCAGGTCTTCCACAACTCCGCGATCAGCAACGTCGGGGTGGTCTCCCACTTCCTCATCCCCACCGACGGACTCTGGCACGCCGCGGTCTTCGCCATGGAGCCGGCCTCCTTCGCGACCGCCGCCGGAAGTGGCATCAACAGCTCCTTCGAGGCCGCCTCCGGGCCCACGGCAGGCTACCTGGCGTGGGTGGGCGTCTGGCTGGTCCTGGTGCTGGGGCTGGGCCTGCTCAGCTTTGAGAACCGCGAGGCCTAGCTCGCGGCGGGTCCGCCCAGAGGCTCATCCAGCAGCCGCCGCCCGTTGCCCTCGACGATGTCCGCGAGCGGCAGCCAGAGCTCGATGTCCGACGTGCCTGCGGCGCCCAGCCGCACCGAGATCGAGGGGTTGAGCCGGAGCCCGGCAACCCTGACGCAGTCGCGCAGGAAGGGGAGGGCCAGCAGCACCAGCTGGTTGGCGAGTCGGTTCAGCAGCGCCCGGCCCGGGTCCGGGACGCTCAACTCCAGGCTGCGGTCGCGGAAGGCCAGCACGATCACCTCGTCGGCGAGCCTGATCGGGTCGGTCCAGCTGTAGGCCTCGCCGAGGTCCCTGGTGTCGACGTAGCGCTCCCGCTGCGGGAAGAGGCGCAGAGGGTCGTCCAGCGACGCCAGGTGGCGGGCATCCCCCTCCACGAAGAAGGGAATGTCAGGCAGCCCCGAGCTCTCAGGTTGACTTGGGTAGCGGACGCTGAACCCCACCGTGTCCACGCCCCAGAAGGGGCTGGGCACCTTGATCCAGAAGTCGTTCGGGGTGGGCACGTCCGTTCGCTGAGCATAGCATCTCCACGAGAGTCCTCAGCCCTGCTCCGAGAGCGCCAGTTGGGTGTCCCAGAGTTCACCCACGGCCAGCCGGGTCCGCTCCCGGCTGCCGCTGTTGTCGATCACCCAGCGGGCCAGCTCGCGCTTGCGCCCCAGGGGCATCTGAGCCTCGATCCGCGCGCGGGCGGCCGCCTCGTCAAGTCCGGCCCGCTGCCGCAGCCGGAGCAGCTGGACTTGGGGGCTGACCCAGACCACCAGGACCCCGTCGAACTCCCCCGCTCGTTCCGCCTCGAACAGCAGCGGGACGTCGTACACCACCAACCTGGCGCCGCTGCGCTGGGCCTGTTGGATCTCCTCCCGGCTCAGCTCCATCACCCTGGGGTGGACGATCTGGTTGAGCCGGTCCCGGGCCTGGGCATCGGCGAAGACGAGCTCCCCCAGCCGAGCTCGGTCCAGCTCGCCGCCTTTGGCGATCATCGCCTCGCCGAAAGCACCCTTGATCTCGTGGAGGGCGGGGCTGCCCACCTCCACCACCCGCCGGGCCAGCTGGTCGGCGTCGACCACGTGGGCCCCCAGCGCCCCCAGCATCTCGGCGACGGTGGTCTTGCCGCTGGCGATCCCGCCGGTCAGCCCTATGACCCGGCTCAAGGGGAGGAGGGCGTATCGCCCGCCGCGGCGGGGCGGACGAAGCACTTCTCCGGGTCGAGCAGGCGCTCCAGGCGAGTCCCCGGGGTGTGCACCCGCACCCCCTTGCGCGTGGGAACACCGATCTCCCAGCCCTCCCGGTAGTGGCGGCGCGCCTCGGCCAGGCTGGTCACCGCGAGAACCTCGCTGCCGTCGGTCATCTGCAGGCTGGGGTTGCGGCTGCCGGGGTAGCCGAGGGCCACCTCCCCCCCGCTCTCAAGCAGGAAGCGCAGCTCCGAGAAGGCCGGCTCCCCGAAGACCGGGGGCTCGGGCGACTCGACCAGCATGGCCAGCGACGGGGCCTCCCCCTCCTTGACCTGGGAGCGCACCTCCTGGCGGGCTTGGATGTGGCGCTGACGCTCCCTGCGTCGGACCTCGGTCTGGAGCGCCGCGGCGTCCTTGCCGAGGCGGCTGAGCCGGAGCTGGAACGGGGCCATCTGATCCCGGATCCGGCGCTCTCCACTAGCGACCTGCGCCGCCAGTTCGGTGAGCTGCTGGTCCGAGACCTGGGCCAGCTCCTCCGCCGGTGGGAGGGAGATCTCCGGGACCTCGTCTGCGACCTCGGGGTCGGCCACCCCGCTAGCCTACACAAGGCGCGGGCTGAGAGCCGGGTGCAACGGGAGGAGAGCGGATGGCCGACCCAGTCCGGTGGGAGCGTCGGGGCAAGGTGGCCTGGATCACCATCGACAACCCCCCCGCCAACGCCCTCAGCCAGGCGGTTCTCTCCGGACTGAGCTCCGCGTTCCAGCAGGTGGCCGAGGACCAAGGACTGCTGGCGGCAGTGCTGACCGGCCAGGGCGACCGCTTCTTCGTGGCCGGCGCCGACATCAAGGAGTTCCTCAGCCAGGGGCCGGACGGGACCAGGGTCAAGATCGCCGCCGGGCAGCGGCTCACCCTGGCGATGGAGCGCCAGCGCTACCCGATCGTCGCCGCCATCAACGGCTTCGCCCTGGGCGGCGGCCTGGAGCTGGCCATGGCCTGCGACTTACGCCTAGCCAGCTCCAGTGCCCGGCTGGGCCAGCCTGAGATCCTGCTCGGGATCATCCCCGGCTGGGGCGGCACCCAGCGGCTCCCCCGGCTGGTGGGAAGGGGGCGGGCGTTGGAGCTGCTGCTCTCCGGCGAGCAGATCGGCGCCGACCGCGCCCTGGAGTTGGGCCTGGTCAACCAGGTGGTCGAGCCGGAGCGGCTGGCGGCAGCGGCCGAGGACCTGGCGACGCGGCTCGCCGAGCAGGCGCCCCTGGCGGTGGCTGCGATCAAGCGGGCCGTGACCATCGGCCTGGAGGCACCCCTGGAGGTCGCTCTGGAAGCGGAGCTGGAGCAGTTCGACGCCACCTTCCGGACCGAGGACGCCAGGGCTGGGATCGAGGCCTTCCTGGAGAAGCACCGGCCCAACTGGACGGCGCGCTGACCGGAGGCCAAGCCCTTGGCCCCGCAACGGGAGCGCCACCAGGCGCTGGCCGCACCGGGGGGCGGGGGACGCTGCATACCATGTCCCAGGTGAGGGACAGCCATGGCGGCGCCGAAGCAGAAGGGCTGGGGAGCAGTCGAGGCGACCCCGCCGGGCGGCGCCGGGGGCCTTTCTGGATCGACGAGCCCAGCTGGTTCTGGGCCCTGGCCGGGCTCGCCTTCCTGTTGGGGCTGGTGCTCTTCCTGGTGGCGGTGGGCTTCGACCCTCCATGATCTGGATCAGCCCGGCAGCCGTGGTAGTGCTCGTGGTGGGGTCGAGCTGGCTCTTCCTGAGGCGGCTGGATCCCCTGCTCCGCTCGCTGCGTCAAGCCCAGCCGGACTCGCGCTCGGACCATCTCCGCCAGCGGCTGTGGGGAGTGGTGGTCTTCGTTCTGGGCCAGCGCCGGCTGCTCCGCTGGCCCTTCAGCGGCCTGGCCCACCTGCTCATCTTCTGGGGCTTTGTGATCCTGAATCTGGAGATCCTCGAGGCCGGCCTCGAGGCCCTGGTGCCGCCGCTCAACCTAGAGCAGCAGTTCTGGTGGGGCCCGGTCGCCTTCGCCCAGGACCTCCTGGCGGTGGCGGTGCTGACCGGGCTGGCGGTGGCGGCGCTAAACCGCTATCTGCTCCGCCCCAGGCGGTTCGTGGGGAGCCACCAGTGGGATGCCACCCTGATCCTGGTGCTGATCGCCCTGGTGATCGTCACCCAGCTGGGGATCTACGCCACCCAGATCGCCGCCGGAGCCGACCAGCTGGTCAACCTCCGCCCGATCTCCCTGGCGGTGTCCCAGATCTTCCGGGGGGTACATGGTGAGGCCATCTGGGCCTGGCACGAGTTCTTCCTCTGGGCCCATCTCCTGCTCATAGCCGGCTTCGGAGTCTACCTAGCCAACAGCAAGCACCTACACATCCTCAGTGCCGCCCCCAACGTCTTCTTCCGCAGCCTGGAGCCGCCGGGACGGCACCTGCCCTTGCTGGACATCGAGAAGGCCGAGCACTTCGGGCTGGCCAAGGTGGACCAGCTCACCTGGAAGCAGGAGCTGGACCTCGCCACCTGCACCGAGTGCGGTCGCTGCCAGACCCACTGCCCGGCCTTCAACACCGGCAAGCCGCTCTCCCCCAAGCTCTTCATAACCGACCTCCGGGACGGCTGGTACGCCGATGCCCGCGGGGAGGCGCCGCCTCCCAGCTACTGGGCCGCCGCTGCCGCAGAGGCACCCGCCGAGTCACCCCCCGAGCCACCCGCCGAGCCACCCCAGGACGGCCGGTTGCTGGATTGGAGCGTCGTCGAGGAGACCCTCTGGTCCTGCACCACCTGCGGCGCCTGCGTCGAGGAGTGCCCGGTCCTGATCGAGCACGTCCCGGCCATAGTCCAGATGCGCCGCAGCCTGGTCCTGGAGGAGTCGCGGATCCCCAAGGAGGCCCGCCAAGCCTTGGAGTCGCTGGAGCAGCGGGGCAACCCCTTCGGGATGGCCGCCGATTCCCGGATGCGCTGGGCCGAGGGGCTGGACGTGCCCCTCTGGGCGGACCACCCGGAAGCCGAGTATCTCTACTGGGTCGGCTGCGCCACCGCCTTCGACGAGTCCAACTGGCCGATCGCCCGGGCCACGGTGGCCATCCTGAAAGCCGCCCAGGTGAGCTTCGCGGTGCTGGGCCAGGAGGAGGTTTGCAACGGTGACCCGGCCCGGCGGCTGGGCAACGAGTACCTCTTCCAGACCCAGGCGGAGCAGGTGGTGGCGCGGCTTCGCCAGCACTCGGTCCGCAAGGTGATCGCCAGTTGCCCCCACTGCTTCAACACCCTGGCCCGGGAGTACCCGGACCTGGGTGGCAGCTACGAGGTGGTGCATCACACCCAGCTCCTAGCCCAACTCCTCGACGCCGGCAAAATCCAGCTCAAGAAGCCGCTCCAGGGCGGCCCGCTCACCTACCACGACCCCTGCTACCTGGGACGTTGGAACGGGGAGTACGACGCTCCGCGGCGCGTTCTGCAGGCCATTCCCGGGGCCCAGCTGGTGGAGATGAAGCGGACCCGCAACGAGGCCATGTGCTGCGG
>JBOHUH010000011.1:0-19189 GCA_050733915.1 Candidatus Dormibacteria bacterium
CCGCGACGGACAACCGGTGGTGCTGACGCGGCATGGGCAGGCGGCGGCCGTGGTCCTCGACTGGGACAGCTACTCGGAGATGGACATGCTGGTCCGCGAGACCACGGGCGGACGCCGCGGATCCGCCGGGACCTCAGGACCGAAGAGCAGCAGTCGACAGCGGCGCGGCCGGTGCGTCCGACGTAACATGTCGCTGTGAACCGATGGATCAAATCCGCTACGCCCGCACGGCCCGCCGCCATGGCATCAGCCGAGAGCGGATCAGGTACGGCGTGTAGCGTAGCGGGCTCCCGCTGGAGGAGCCCGAGGAGCAGGGCAGCGACCTCGCGGTCTTCCTCGGCGACGACTGGCGCGGCGTGCCCCTAGAGGTGGTGGCGGTGGAGCTCGCGGGTGGCGAGCTGCTGGTGATCCACGCCATGCGGCTGTGTCGCAAGTACGAGACCGACTACCAGGAGGTGCGGATTTGGCAGCTCCCGTGAAGACCAGGCGGGGGCGGGTGCTGAGTGCGGCGGAGCTGGAGAAGCTGGCAGAGCGGGCGGATCAGGGCTTCGAGCTGTCGACCTGGAGACGGCGCCGGGGCCTACCACCCTTGGAGTCCACGGGTGAGAGTCCCTCGCCGCGCATCGCCGTCAGGGTGCCGCTCTCGTTGTACCGCTCGATGGTGGCCCGGACCGGGCGGGAGCATCTGACCGTGAGCGCAGTGGTGAGGGAGCTGCTGAGGCACTATGCCGAGCGATGAGTGGTGACCGAGGTCGGCAAGGCGATCGGCCAGGAGGGGTGGCGAGGGATCTTGACGGCTCGATGCCCCCAGCAGAGACGCCGTCGCTGCACCCCCTCTCCGACGAGGACCCGAGGGTCACTGACCCGCTGCTGACCTTCCGGGAGGCCTCCGGCTACCTCGGGGTACCCCTCTCGACCTTCCACTCCTGGACCCGCAGCTCGGGCCCGCAGCCCGATGGCCGCCCCGTGGTCCTGTCCCTGGCGGACGGCGGGAGCAGCCGGGCCATCCCCTTCATCGGGCTCGTGGAGGGCTACGTCCTGCAGGCCTTCAGAGGAGCCGGCGTGCCCGTGAGACGGATACGTCCGGCGCTGGCCCGCCTGGACGAGGAGATCGGGATCCGGCACGCGTTGGCGAGCCGCCATCTCTACACGGACGGCTGCGAGGTCCTCTACGACTACGCCGCGCACCTGGGCGACGACCTCCTGCGCTCGCTGACGGTGGTGCGGTCGGGCCAGAACGTCTTCCCGGAGATCGTCGCCGGGTACCTCAGCCGCGTGAGCTGGGACGAGCAGGACTGGCCCCACGGTCTCCGTCTGCCCGCATTCCGCGCCGCGACCGTGGTCGTGGACCCGGCGCGGGCCTTCGGCCGGCCGATGCTGGAGCACGGAGGGGCCCGGGTGGAGGATGTCCTGGACCGCTTCCGAGGAGGGGACGGGCTGGCCGCGATCGCGAGGGACTTCGAGGTGCCGCTCGAGGAGTGCGAGGACGTGGTCCGTGTCGCCCTCGCCCAAGCCGCTTGAGGTCTTCTGCGACCGGAGCCTGGGCAGGTACCAGGTGCCGGATGCCCTGCGGGCCATCGGCTGGGAGGTCCACACCATGGCAGAGGTGTACGGCGAGGCCCAAGCCCAGCGCCTCCCCGACAGCCAGTGGCTCGCCGACGCCGGGGCGCAGGATTGGGTCGTCCTGCACAAGGACGCGGCGATCGCCCGGCTCCGCCACGGCAGGCCCGGGCCGGAGCTCGCGGCGCTGATCCTGGCCAAGGTGCGAGCCTTCTGCCTGATGAGCGGACAACTGACGGGCACAGAGCAAGCGGCCCGCTTCATCGGCGAGCGGAGGTCGATCGAGCAGATCGCACTAGCGAACCCAGGGCCGTACGTCTACGGGCTCTACACCAAGTACATGCGGAGGGTGTGGCCCTGAGAACATCCTGAACGCAGCCGAGGCCCGGATGGCCCGGTGTCCCAGCAGCACCCCTCAAGCCCCACCCTGGCCGGGCCGGCGCCCGGGAGTCCTGACCCGCCGCTGCTCGCGACGCTGCCGGTAGGCGAGCTCGACGACGAGCCGCTCGACGGCGGCCCTGGCCTCGGCGATCAATGGCAGGCCAGGGTCGTCCACCGCAATGGCGGTGGCCGCCAGGGTGTCCAGGCGACGCTGCACCGAGCGGGCGTCGCGGAGCAGCGCTGCGGTCCGCTTGGCGGCTGCGCCGCCCGTGGCAGGGGCCTCGCTGTCAGTCCTCACTGGCGGGCGAGCGTACCGCTGCCGCTGGCCGGCGATCCCTGCCATCGTTCCGCAGCCACTCGGAGAACGGCGGGGTCCGGTCGGGGTCGACGAGGCGGACTTGGACGGGCTGTTGCGGGCCCACCAGGGCCCGGGCGGTGCCGCGAGGGCCGGAGCGCCAGGTGCTGGCGGGGAGCTCGGGCTGCTCCACCCATCCGTGGGTGGTGCTGCGGGTGCGGTCGCGCCCCCAGCGGCCGCCGGTGCTGACGCTGGTGGTCTCCTGGGGGATCCAGGTGCGCCCCACCAGGGCCTCCAGGGTGTGCAGGGTCTCGGCGTCGGCGAGCCCGGGGAGGACCAGCTTGGCCCCGGCCAGGGTGAGGAAGCTCTGGGCGGTCCCCTCGCCCCAG
This sequence comes from Candidatus Dormibacteria bacterium, assembly GCA_050733915.1. Classification (GTDB taxonomy): domain Bacteria; phylum Chloroflexota; class Dormibacteria; order Aeolococcales; family Bog-877; genus Bog-877. Next base: position 2,626 of record JBOHUH010000011.1, read on the forward strand.
CGCTGCGCGGCCTGGCGCAGATCCTGGAGGGCGACCAGGGTGACGATGCTGCGCCCCCCTCCCTCGGCCAGGAGCCGGGGGAGGGACGGCAGGGGGCAGATGGTGGCGGCCTCGTCGAGGGCGCAGAGCCAGGGGTCGGCGAGGGCGCCCTCAGGCAGCTGGTCGCTCCAGCCGCGGGCGGCCTCGCGGATCTCGTCTACTAGGCCGACCACCAGGGGGGCGCCGTCGGTGGGGGCGTCCGAAGGGGCCACGACCCAGACGGTGTGAGGGCCGCCGAGGAAGTCCAGGGGGTCGAAGGGCAGGAGCGCCCTGGCATCGGCGGCGGCGCAGACGGAGGCGGTGTCGAAGGCGGCGAGGACGCCCTGGGCGGCCGACCAGATGCTGCCGCGCTCGCGCTCGGGGGTGCGCAACAGCCCCTCCAGGACCGCCCTGGCGCCGGGGGCGGCACAGAGCGCCTCCGCCGGCCCGGACCGCTGGGCGTGGGCCCAGCCGCGCAGGGTGGCCATGTCACGGTCGCCGCACGCGGCGGCGTGGAGCAGGACCGCCACCAGCTGGGTGGCCCTTGTGCGCCAGTGGGTGCGGTCCTCCACGCCCCGGCCCGTGTCGACGGCGAGCGACTCGGCTCTCCTCCTGGCCACGTCCCAGGTGCGGCAGCCGCGGAGCGGCGACCAGACCAGGCGGTGGGTGCCGGCGGGCAGGGGATCCACCGCCCCCAGGGGGTCGAAGACCCAGCCCACGCCGCGGCGGCCGCGCCAGGCGGCGGTGGCGTCTGGGACGTCGCGGCGGGTGGAGGTGACCAGCACCGGTCCCGGCCAGGCGGCGACGTTGGGGATGATGACCCCCCTGGTCTTGCCGCTCCGAGGCGGCCCCAGGACCAGGGCGGCGACCTGGGGCGGGGCGGCCAGCCAGCCCCTCTCGTCCCAGCCGAGCAGCACCCGGTACCGGGGCGGGGGCTCTGCTCGAAGTGGTGCAGATGGGAGCCGGCCGCCGCGTGGCTGACCCCAGCCGCGGGTGAGCCACCAGCCGAGGGCGCCGAGCAGGACCCAGAAGATGGGGTAGGGCGTGTCGGCGACCGGGCCTCCGCCGGCGAGGATCGAGACCGCTGCCGCCAGCAGCCAGACGACACCCAGGACCTCCCGCCGTCGGGACCGCAGGCCCTGCCAGAGCTCCCTGGCGAGGCGGAGGGCCGAGGCCATCACCTGGTGCCCCGGTCGGCATCGCGCTGGGCCCGGGCGCTGACCGCGGCCTTGACGAACTCGGCGAACTCGGGGACGGGGACGGGATCGTCCCAGGGCCGGTCCGGAGGCGGGTGCATCCCGCCGTGGGCAAGGAGCGGCTCCCAGTCGCGCTGCAGGCCGGCGAGCCCCGCCGCCCACCACTCGGCGGCGTCCCTGGGGTGAGCGGCAGGGTCGTAGGCGCGGGACCTCCACGCCTGCAGGGCCGCCAGACGCTGGATCAGCCAGCCGTGGGAGTACCAGCAGCCGGGCACGCGGACGTCCTGGTCCTGGAGCCAGATCACGAAGGCCTCGAGATCCCGGGGTTCCGCAGCTGGGAAGGGCAGTTAGGGCAGAAAGGCCAGTAAAAGGTGGCGTGTTTGTAGGAATGGTGACGGGAGGCCGTGTTACTACAGGCCCGAAGGCTGAACTGGGGTTGGGTCAGGCGGCCGCAGGCTTGAAGTCGTAGAAGCGAGGCGGGTCGGGCAGGTCCAGCCGTTCGAGGATGGCTTGGTGACCGCTGGTGAGAAGGGAGCGTTGGGCCACCGTGCCATGGTCGGTGGCCAGGGTCACCAGGTGCAGCCGCTGGAGCTCATGGCGGAGGTTGCGCCAGGAATCCTGGGTGCGGTTCTCGGCCACCCGGATCAAGAGCAGGGCCAGCCAGCAGAGCACGATGTGAGCCCGGATCCGCTCCTCCTTGCGGTGGTAGACCGGGCGCAGCTCCAGGGTGGTCTTCATGTCCCGCCAGCCGCGCTCGACCTGCAACAGCTGCTTGTACCCGAGCGCGATCTCCTCCGCGCTCAAGCTGGGGTCGGAGCTGCGCAGCAGGAACTTGCCGGCCAGGTGGGCCTCTCTGGCCACCGCGGCCTGGTCGACCCGTAGCAAGCCGCCCTTGGTCACCCGCAGCAGGCGGGCCAGCCCCGGCTTGGTCTTGAGCTTGCCCAGGAGCTCGGCCCGCTTGGCCGGGGAGAGGTCGTCACTGCCGGCGATCGTCTCCGCCAACTGCTGCAGCAGCCGTTCGCGCACGGCGGTGTCGCGCAGCTCCTCCTCGGGGTTGTGGCAGATCACGAAGCGGTCGCTCCCCACCACCACTTCCTTGACCAGGAGGTTCTCCGCCACCTGGTGGTAGCGTCCCGCCCGGGAGAGCGCCAGCCGGGCCTCTTGGGAGTCACCCCGTAGCTTCTCGCCGATGATGTAGTGGTCCTGGTCCTGGCTCAGGTAGGCGCGGTTGGCCTTGGAGCTGAAGCCCCGGTCGGCGACCCACACCACCCGGCCCAGCTGCCAGCCCTGCAGGTCGTCCCGGACCTGGCGCAGCAGCGGGGACTCGCCGGTGCCTCCCGGCCAGCTCCACACCCGAATCGGGATCCCCTCCCTGGTCACCGCCATCCCGATCAGCACCTGGGGGAGGTCGGGACGATGGTCCTTGGAGTGGCCGTACGAGCGGAATCCCAACTGCACCACCTCACCCTGGTCGTCGACCAGGTCGGGGTCGGCTTGGTCGGTTTCCCAGTAGGTGCTGGAACCATCGAAGAAGATGAGGTCCACATGCAGATCCAAGAGCTCGGCGGTGGCAAAGTAGACCGCCTTGCTAATCTCCTCCTCGCACTCCAGCAGGAAGTCCATGGCCCGGTAGCAGCTGTCCTCATCCACCTCTGGCAGACCCTCGATGAAGACCCGCTCCCGCACCCATTGGGTGCCCGCCAGTTTGGAGAGCGGCTCGAGCGCTCGGTTGGCCACCAGGGCGAAGAGCACCCGCTCCGCTTTGGGGTCCAGTCTTCTCCCTGCCAGCAATCGCTGCAGGCTCTGGTCGATGCCCAGCTGGCGCCAGAGCTGGTCCAGCACCAGAGCCCCGCCCAGGGGGCGGGAGTCGACAATTTCGACATCCCCCGCGCTGGTTGCCCCCACCGCCTCTGCCGGCTCCAGAAAGCGGCTGATGCTGCGCACCAGCCGCGCCAATCCCTCGCGGTCGATCAGGTCTGCCCGACCGAAGCTGTGGACGATCTCGGCCTTGGGGACACCCGACTCAGGATCGCGGCGGTTGTGCGCCAGCTGCAGGTAACTGACCGTGCCGCCATCACTGTTGGTGCGCTTGGTCTCCCGCAGATACATTGCCTACGATCCTAAGCCCACCCATCGCTTGCGTCAAGTCCCTATGGTTCTAGTCGTGTGCCTACCGATTCTGACTCAAAACGAGCTGATTGACCTCTTCGCGACTTCAAAGTTGGCTCTTCAGCACGCATCAACCCCGATTAGCTGCGGAACCCCGGAGATCGGAGTACCGCTGAGCGAGCTGCGTCGCCGGGCAGCGGTCTAGATTCCACGTCAACGAGACGGGCAGGCTCGGGGGCATTCGGCGTGGCATATAGCCTCTCCAAGTGGCCACCGAAGGCCTCGCTGGTAGCTGCAGGTAGTGTCAGCGATCCTTGATCAGGCAGCCCAAAGACGTCAAGTGGTGCGGCCACGAGTGGCCCCGGGAGCGCGGGAGGACTCCAGGTCGGCTACCTGTCAGCGTCCCGGGAGCGATGTCAAAGACAGAAAGGGCGGACGCTTATTGAGGGTCTCATCAGCCATCTTCACCCAGGGGAAGGGTCGGCGACGGTCGTTGTACAGTACTTGGCTACCCTAGCGACGCTCGTTCCCGCCTCAAGCAAAGGTTTGCGGATTACGGTCAGTCACAGCTAAGCGTGCAAGCGGTCATGGACTCCGTCTGGCTCGGCGGACCAGAGGTCCAGACGTTGTCAAGCAGGAAGGAATCTGACCCTGGCCGGGGCAGAGGAGTGGGGGTTGGAGCCAGAGGGAAGGGCTGAGCCGGACCGCGGGGGAGATGGTGGCTCAGGCACTGACTTGGGCTCCCAGGGCGGCAGGCAGAGCGGCAATGCACGCCCGGGTTCGGTCGCGTCGCGGACAGGACGCAGTAGGCCCGTAGCGGGGCAGAAGGAATACTTCTGACCACGCCCTGGCTCGCCGATGCACTATGCGGACTACTCACCACACCAGGGGCAACGCCCGAAGTCCCGCCTTTGACAACGAATCCGACCGCAGGCCCCGCATTCGGCCGTTCCTTGACTCAAGCAGTGCGGGCACATAAAAGTGTCGGTGTTCTCCAATCGCTGCGCCGAGCCCAGCAGCAGAAGACGTTCAGCGACGTCTGGGCGCAACACGACCGGGCGAAGTCTCTCGGCGGACCCGCAATCCACCTGCTCTGCCAGTATAAATTCCAGGCCGGTTTCGGAGCATCGCCCCCTTACCTCGTGAAACTCCCGCGAGGAGGCGTAGCCTACCGCCGGTTTTGTCAACCGCCGCTGGCAATCAAACTGTAACCCAGGCTCTGGTGTGTTGTCGCATCGACTATCACGACCCCAGTCACCGAGGTGTAGCCCCCCTGGGGAGGCGCGACAATCTGCACGACCCACACGTTGGTTGGGGTGGAGGAGGTGTAGGCGTGCTGCTGTCCCGCGACGGTTACAGAGGTTGCGCCTGCAAGGTAGACAGTCGCACCAACCGACGGACTCTGCAATGGCAACGAGCCGATCTTCACGCCTGCTATCCCTGCAGTGAGGGCTAGGTTGGCAACCCAGGCTGGTGATGTCGCGTCGACCAGTTTGGCCTTGGTAGCCGAAGTGCCGGTGACATGAAACCCAGTGGGACTCATCGTGGAACTGTGTGTGAGTGTAGAGTGTGCCGAGTTCTTCGATAGAGCCTGCGGGACGCTATATGCTGCGGTCGCGGCAGCGAGGACGAGCACGCAGAGTCCCACGCGCTTGATAAGTCGAAGTGGGCTACGCTTGCCTTCGTAGCCTGTCATGACGACAGGCCCCACTGCCATTCAAAGTTTTGGGAGCTACTATGCTCGTAGCCAGAGGCTGTCGCTGAATTGGGACAGGTTCCCGGAGTGTACCCGATGCCGTCACCTTGCAGAGAGGCATAGGCTGAATCGCCGTTGAAGATGGATTGGTTGAATTTGGTCCCACCACAGTTCACTACCTTCATTGCGTCTTGGATGCCATTTACGCTGTACCACCCACCACCTGAGTTCTTGCTCTGGTCACCCGAGTACCAAGTGTTCCAATAGTCAACGCCGTTGGTGTAGGCGCAGTAGCCTAGCCACGCACTCATGTAGTGCCCATCCTCATTGTGATTGGCATTCCACTGATGCTGGCCAATGTTCGTTCCGCAGTCAAATGCGGCAGTCGTGACAGTCGCCGCTCGCGCACCGAGCCCAATGCCGGCCCCGACTATGCACGCAAAGAGGACGGCGGCGACGCCCCTTGGGAGCGTTGGGAGCCGTGGTGTAAATCGATTAGGCTGAGCCTTCACCAAGACGACCTCCCGCGGTGCCGGTGGGGGTGGGCTACCTAGCCACCCCAGACTCCGATGGTACTCCGTGGGTCGGCAGACCGGGGGGATGGACGTGTGACAAAGCTGTGGCGGCGTCGCTCGGCCTGCACCACTCATTCCCTTGGCCTCAGGCCACCCTCCTGGAGCCTTGCGCTTCTCACGATCGGGTTAGCCCACGGCCTTCGGTCGACGGATACGGCGTGCCCTCTAGGAAGTGCTAGTCGTGCCCCTGGGGCTGGTGTCGCAGAGCAGTTCCTCGGTACCGGAGACTCGCTCCAAGCCTCACTGTTAGCCGGTTCCCTGGCTGATCCGATACTGCTCGGCCACCTACTGTCCGAGAAGCACTGGTTCTCGGACACTGGATCGACTACCATCCGGGGATGCGCAGAGCGCGTCGCCGCCCCCCCTTGGCCCCTTGACGGACCAGCTGGTGGCTGGAATCGCAGCAGTCTATGCGCGTACAACTATCAAGCTAGCAAACCAGCGGTGTTCCCCTGGTTGGCGGCCCGGAGTCTGCGGATCGGGGCGCGGGGAGGGCCGGAGGCGAAGGCCCCGCGCAGTCAGCTCCCACCGGGCGACCGGATAGACAGACCTCTCCTCGACCAGCTGGAGCGCGAAGGTCCGTCGGAAGTCGCGGGTCCTCGCGTAGCCAGCCCCGGACTGGAGTTCGAGCAGCTGCCACGGGATCAGGGTCTCCTTCTTCAGGTAGGACATCCGGTGGGCCATCCAGACGGAGGCGTCGATCGCCAGGTGACTGTCCTTGATGCTGCGCAGGGCAGCCATGTCGACCGGCACCGGACGCCTGGTGACCTCGGAAGAACTCTCGGCTGAGGGTCACGCTCCTTTCCCAGAGATCGTCCTGGTCGGGGTTGCGCCGACCCCACCACCGATTAGTGTGGGAGGCCACCCGAAACCGCTCGTCGACCCACCCGTGGGCCGGGGCCAACTGGTGGTCTCGCTGCGCTGTACCCTCTCCCGGTCAGTCGAAGTGGGAGGTAGGCCGGGCACGATGGTCTGCTCCAGGTGCGGGGCGGAGGTCCGCGGCGACCGGCAGTTCTGCACACGCTGCGGGGGCCGCCTGGGGTCCGCCTGCTCCGCTTGCGGCGCGGCGCTGGAGGCTGACGACGCCTTCTGCGGCGGCTGTGGCGCGGTGGCGGAGCGGGGCGGCAGCGGAGCGCCGACCCCCGGACAGGCGGCTCGCACCGAACGGCGGCTGGTATCGGTCCTGTTCTGCGACCTCGTCGGGTTCACCACGCTTTCAGAGAGACGCGACCCTGAGGAGGTGCGTGAGCTACTGTCCAGCTACTTCGACGGCTGTCGAGAAGTGGTCGAGAGCTACGGGGGGGCGATCGAGAAGTTCATTGGCGACGCTGTGATGGCGGTCTGGGGCACCCCCCAGGCCAACGAGGACGACGCCGAGCGCGCCGTACGGGCGGCGCTCGACCTGGTCGACATGGTGGCGGCGCTCGGGACCCGAGCCGAGGCGCCGGGACTGGGGGCAAGGGCCGGGGTATTGACCGGAGAGGCGGTGGTGAACCTCGGCGTCCAGGGGCAGGGCATGGTCGCGGGGGACGTGGTCAACACCGCCTCGAGGCTCCAGTCGGTGGCGGAGCCGGGTACGGTGGTCGTGGGGGAGGGGACCTTCAGGGCCGCGGCTGCGGCGATCGCCTTCGCGGAGCTCGGGGACGTCCAGCTCAAAGGCAAGTCCGAGGAGGTTAGGGTCTGGCGGGCATTGCGGGTGGTGGCGCAGCGCCGAGGCGGAGGTGCGGGCGAGCGACCGGAGCCGCCCTTCACCGGCCGGGCCGAGGAGATCCGCCAGCTCAAGGACATCCTGCAGGCCACCGGGCGAGAGCGTCGGCCCACCCTGGTCTCGATCACGGGGGTGCCGGGAATCGGCAAGTCCAGGCTGGTCTGGGAGCTGCAGAAATACGTGGACGGGGTTGCGGAGACCATCTTCTGGCACCAGGGGCGCTGCCCCTCTTACGGCCAGGGGGTCGCCTTCTGGGCGCTCGGCGAGATGGTGCGAATGCGCTGCGGCATCGCCGAGTCGGAGGTCCCCGAGACCGCCATGCCCAAGCTGGCGGCCCTGGTCCACGACTTCTTCCCGGACGACCAGGAGGCCGAGTGGATCACACCCAGGCTGGCGCATCTCTTGGGGTTGGACGAGGCCCCCTCGGGGGGGCGGGAGGAGCTGTACTCCGCCTGGCGCAGCTTCTTCGAGGGGATCTCCCAGCGGGGCACCTCGGTCTTGGTCTTCGAGGATCTGCAGTGGGCGGACAGCGGGCTCATCGACTTTGTGGAGTCGATCTTGGAGTGGTCGAGGACGTTCCCGATCATGGTGGTGACCCTGTCCCGGCCCGAGCTCAGCGAACGGCGGCCCACCTGGGGCGCCCACCAGCGCAACTTCGTTTCCCTGCACCTCGACCCGCTGTCGGAACAAGCCATGGACACCCTGCTGAGGGGCTTCGTCCAGGGCCTGCCAGATCAGGTGCTGGGGCGGCTTCGGGACCGGGCCGAGGGCATCCCCCTCTACGCCGTAGAGACCGTGCGGGCCCTGGTGGACCGGGGGATACTGGTCCAGAGCGAGGGCGGCTACAGGGTGGTGGGCGACGTCTCCGCCCTCGACGTCCCGGAGTCGCTGCACGCCCTGATCGCTTCTCGCCTCGACGCCCTGCCGCCGGCCCAGCGCGGCCTCCTCCAGGACGCCTCGATCCTGGGCAAGACCTTCACCGTGTCAGCCCTGGCGGCGGTGTCTGGTTCCGACCCGACGGCGGCCGAGACGGCGCTGCGCGATCTCGTGCGCAAGGAGCTCCTCTCCGTCGACGCGGATCCCCGCTCCCCCGAGCGCGGTCACTACGGCTTCGTTCAGGGGCTGATCAGGGAGGTCGCGTACGGGACCATCGCCCGCCGTGACCGGGTGGCCAAGCACCTCGCGGCAGCCCAGTTCTTCGAGCGGATGGGGGAGGAGGAGCTCTCCGGGGTGGTGGCGGGCCACTACCTGGAGGCCCACCTGGTGGCTCCCCCCGGGGCCGAGGCGGACGAGATCGCCATGAAGGCCCGCGAGGGGCTGATCCAGGCGGGCAAGCGAGCCAAATCGGTGGGCTCCACCGAGGAGGCACTCGGCTACTTCGAGCGAGCCCTGGAGGTCCCGGGCTCGGCGTCGGAGCAGGCGCTCCTCCACGAACTCGTCGGCCAGGCGGCGTCCGACGCCGACCGGCTGGAGCTCGCCCTCGAGCACCACCAAGCGGCGATCGCTGGCCACCGTGACGCGGGGGACGAAGTGGCGGCGGCCCGGACCACGGCGCGCTTGGTTGGGACCCTCCGCTTCCTCGACCGCTATTCGGAGGCGGTGGAGCTGGGCCAAGCCGCTTTCCAAGCCCTGGGGGCGGACGGGGACCCGGAGGTGAAGGGAGAACTGGCGGGCGAGCTGGCGAGCGTGTTCGGAGCCGCCGGCGAATCCAATGAGGAGCTCCGCTGGGCCGAGACCATGCTCAGCCTGGCGGGTCAGGTCGAGGCGCCCACCCTGCTGGTCCGGGGCTTGCTGGAGCGGTCGTTCGCCACCTTCCAGCTGGGCCGCCAGGCGGAGGCGGCCGCGCTCTGCCGCACGGCCGGCGAGCTCGCCCAGGCGGGCGTCAGCCTGGCCGATCGTTCCCAGATAGGCCTTTTCCTTGGACTAGCCATGGTCACCGACGACCCCCGCCAGGCGGCCGGGGAGTGGCTCGAGGCGGCGGCCCTCGCGCGGCGGGGCGGGCTGAGGGCCCGCGAGGTGGTGCTGCTGCTGAACGCTGCCGAGTCGGCGGTGTATGCAGGAGACTGGTCGGTGCCTGATCGAGTCCTGCCCGAGCTTCAGGACCGCGAGATGAGCGAGCATTGGCGCGCCTTCCGGGAGGCCGTCGGCGCCATCCTCCTGGCGCTCCGGGGCGAGACGGCGGCGGCGCGGCAGCGACTTGGGGCCTGGTCCTCAATGATCGGGGACTCTCCATTTCTCCCAGGGCGGATGACCCACCTGAACGCCCGGGCCATGATCGCCCTCGCCTCGGGGGACGTCGACGAGGCTCTGCGCCAGACCCGCGAGGGGATCGCCCTCGACCCCGGCGGGTCCAACAGTGCCTACACGTTTCTGATCTCGGCACGAGCCGGACTCTGGCTCAGGGACAGTGCTTGGCCCCGGGAGGTACTGGTTCAGATGGCGGCCTTTCGGGGCCGGTTCGGGAAGGCGCTCCGGCACACTGTCGAGGCGGGGATCCTCGCGCTCGACGGCGACAGTGAAGCCGCCCTCGCCACCTACCGTGAAGCGCTCTCCCTGTGGAGAGCGCTCGACCTGCCACTCCCCTTGGCGCTCTGCGAACTAGACATGGCCCTGCTGCTCGGTTTGGACCACACCCCGGTCCGCGAGGCGGCGGACGAAGCCAGGCAAATCTTCGAGGAGTTGGGTGCCCGGCCGTTCCTCGAACTCCTTCCCGTACCCGAGCCAGGCCCGGCGGAAGCGGCGGCGGTCCGCTAGTCGATACCTGAGCGGCTACGACAGTTGGCCGGTTTGAGGCTGACGGTCAGCAAGGACGGGCCTACGTTCTACTTGGTCGCGCCCTGCCCCCCCGGGGTGGGTGTGGCCGCCGAGACCGCGTACTAGCACTAGTCGGTATCCGCGCCCCTGGCCGCTTAGAGGTCGGGTGGCCCGACGCGGTCCGTCCCGGTCGTTATGCAGTGACCACGCGGACGGAGCGGATACGCAACACCACACCGGCGATGATCCCGAGTGGACCTAGGGCCACCAGCGCCAGCGCGCCCGCGGCGTTGGCAGCAACCAACAGTCGGGCGATCGCGGCAACCACGGTCCTGAGCCACGTCGCCAACGACGAAAAGCAAAGCAAAGCAGCCCTGGATTCTTGATCTTTCGGGCGTTGAGCCGGAAGCGCCACCTGCCTGGCGACCCGGGTCCGCAATTGTCGAGACGCCCTCCGACGATGCTTCAGTCGGAACTCGGGAGATGCATGTACATGCTCTGGATTCCCACCCGCCCCGGACCCCGGAAGCGGTTGAATACAAGTTCCCCAACTCCGGCGAAGATTCCGGTGCGCAGTCCATACACGGCCGGTCGCATTCGCACCTTGGGGTCCATGTAGACCCAGCCGCCGGGCTCCACGTCGATCTCCTCGCGGTCCTCCAGGACCTTCTCGAAGACGTTGCCGAAACCGTGTAGCCAGACCACCCCGTCGCCGTCGCGCGACTCGAAGCGATCCACCCAGAAGCCGCTGTTGCCGAAGAGGTTGTTGCTGAGACCTCGGAGGTGGCTGGTGCTGTAGCGCACTGAGCCGGTCGCCGCCAGGAACTGGTGCTCCCGCACCAGGATCGCGGCGCCCCGGGGGAGTTCCAAGGGGAACACGTGACCCGGCGCGTCCCGGGAGAAGGCGATGTCGCCGCGGCCCTTGGCCTCAGCCAGGAAGAGCTGGCGGCCCGCCACCAAGCGCCGGGCCGCGCCCCGCACCGCCTTGAGCTTGATGGTTAGCTGCGGCTCCTTCCAGAGCACCACGTGGTGCTCGAAATACACCGCCATGGAGCCATCCAGGCTGCAGTGCAGCATCGGGACCAGCTCGCCTTCGATCAGATAGGTGATCCCGGGGGCGAGCCCTTCCCGAATGCTGGTGGGGAGGATGCGGGGAGGGTTCACGCTCTGGGCTCCCGGAGAATTGGCGGCACCAGCATGGTCCCTCTCGCGAGGCCCGGGTGGGCGCTCAGGGAACCAGCACCAGCTTGACGTGGGGCGATCCGGCTTGGCGCTCCCAGGCCCGCTTCACGTCGGCCAGCCGAATCTGCTCGACCTCGACGCGAATCTCGCCCCGGACGGCCCGCTCCGCCAGCTCCCGGTAGGCGCGGGCGCGCAAGTCCCAGCTGGTGGAGGGGCTGGAGTGGCCGATGATGGTCAGCTGTCTGCCCCGCACCACCCCCGAGTTTAGGGTGGCCTCGCTGCCGGCGCTCTCGCCCAGCTGGACCACCCGGGCCGAGGGAGCGCAGGCCCGAAGCGCCGCCTGGACGGGCGCTCCCCAGAGCGGGTCGAACACGACGTCGAGCTCCCCCTCAGCGGCGCCCCGGAAGGCTTGCTGGAGCTCCTCCTCGCTCTGACCCGCGAGGGGGACCATGGCGTCGGCGCCGAGTTCCCCGAGCTGGGCCAAGGCCTCGACGTCCCGTCCCGCCGCCACCACCCGCTGGGCCCCTTGGAGCTTGGCCACCTGGACCGCGAGCCGGCCCACTGCCCCGGTCGCCCCTAGGACGAGTACCCGCTCGCCGGGGCGGAGCCCGGCCTTGTCGACCAGGGGGATCCAGGCAGCCATCCCGGCAACTCCCAGGGCGGCGGCGACGGCGGCGGGCAGCGACTCGGGGGGGATGACGCAGGTGGTGGCGTCGGCGACGCAGAACTCGGCCAGAGCCCCGGGTGCTCCGCGGGCAACCTCGAAGCGCACCCGCCGGCCGAGGAGCTCTCGCGGTCCGGCGACCACCTGACCCACCCCCTCTGAGCCGGCGATGTAGGGGACCGCGGGAGTGATTCCATACTGCTTGCCGGTTGCCAGGCGCAGATCAATCGGGTTGATGGCGGCCGCGCTGACCTGCACCAGTACCTGGCCCACCCCAGGATCGGGCCGCGCCACCCGAATGTAGGTGGGCAGTTCGCCCAGCCTCGCGACCACTGCGGCGGCCATCTCTTGGGTGGCCAGCCTCGCTCCTAAAGGGTGGCGGTGGGGCGGCCGGCGGAAGTGACCGTGAAGGTCTCCCACATGCCGGCCCCCTCGTGACCTGGCGTGAGGCAAGCCAGCCGGTAGCTCCCCGCAGTACTGGCGGTGAAGGTGTAGGTCGCGGTCTGCCCGGGCGCCGTGCCCAGCGTGGGATTCGGGGTGCCCGCTCCCGGGAAGACCGGGGTGGTGCCGGTGGGGGTGACGATCACCGCGGAGTGGTTGACGGTGCCGACATTGCTGAAGTCGACGGTGACACTCCAGCCAACCGGCACCGCCACCTTCATCGCCCCCCTGGCCTCGCCATCGAAGCTGAGTCCGTGGTTGACGTCCTGGTAGGCCGCGACCACCTTCCAGGTGACGCTCTTGGTGGCCGGGTCGTAGGAAACCCACTGGTCGAGGGTCACCGTGCTCGGAGTCGCCGAGGGAGTTGGGGTTGGGGTCGGGGTCGGCTTCCGAGGCACTCGGAAGCCCGGCCGGATGGCGAGAGAGCCGTCGACGGTTACCGTCAGGCGGGCAGCCGAGCTCACCTTGCCACGCAGGGTCCAGTCGGTGAAGGGATGGGCCTGCGGGTCCGCGGCGGTGGCGGAGAGGCTCGCTCGCTCGCCGCAGTCGACCGAGATGGTGTTGACGTTCCGGGAGAAGTGGAAGGTGCGCCCCTGGACGGTCGCCTCGACCGTCCCCAGGAGGGTCGTCCCCGAGCTGGGAATCAGCACCGTGACCGAGCAGCCGACACCACTGTCGGCGGCGTTGTAGGGGGTGCCGCCGCAGCCTGCCAACAGCGCCGCCAGCCCCACGCCGACTGCCCAGCCTGCCGCCCCTCCCGGCAGCCGCCAGGAGCGCTGCCTCCGTGGTCTGACTGGGTCTGAGCCAACGCCGTGCATCCAGATCAGAGTAGCGGATGGGACTCTGGGCAGACCGTGCCCGGAGCGTAAGCCGTGCCCTCTGGGAGACGGCGCGCTACCTTATCTGCCGGTGAGTGCGACCAACGAGCTGGTGGTCAAGGAGACCGGCGTCGGCGAGCAGGACAAAGCGCGTCGCGACCGGCCCTGGAAGGTGGTCGTCTGGAACGATCCGGTGACCCTGATGAGCTATGTCGTCTTCGTCTTTCGACGGCTCTTCGGCTTCGACCAGGAGACCGCCACCCGGCTCATGCTTCAGGTGCACCACGAGGGCAAGGCGGTGGTCGCCTCCGAGCCCCGCGAGCGGGCCGAGGTGGCGGTCGCTCAGCTGCACGCTCACGGGTTGCAGGCCACCCTCGCGCGCGACTGAGTTTGGCCCAGATCAACCGACAGGGTGACCTGGTCTTGGTTAGGGTGGGCCGCGGCGAGCGTCGGGCGCTGGTGCAGATCCTGCAGCGATTGGAGCCCCTGGTGGAGCACTCGCAGTGGGCACAACCAAGAGCCTATGAGGAGGAACGCGACGAGCAGGAGTTCCAGCGGCTGGCGGGCACCGATCTGGCCGACTCCCGAGCCGCCGATCTGGCCCAGGTCCGGGAGGCGCTGGGCTCAGACCAGCGGATCCTGCTCTCGGAGGACGGGGCGGTCGCCTGGATGCGCGCCCTCAACCTGCTCCGGCTGGCCCTGGGGGAGCGGTTAGGGATCACCGCGGACGGCTGGGAGGACGGTTACAGCCTTCAGGAGCACCGGCGCCCGCCCCTGGCAACCCTGCACCTGCTGAGCTGGCTCCAGGAGGGCCTGGTCGAGGCGCTCAGCGCGAGCTGAGCTCGACTCGCAATCTCAGCCCCTGGCGTCGCTCCAGAGTTGGGCCATCCACCTCTCCACCTCGTCTGGCGCCGACGGCAGGCCGGTGCTGAGGATCCGGGGGCCGTCTTCGGTCACCAGGACGTCGTCCTCGATCCGGACCCCGATCCCGCGCAGCTCCTCGGGCACGGTGAGGTCATTGGGCTGGAAGTAGAGCCCGGGCTCCACGGTCAGCACCATCCCCGGGCGCAGGCTCCCCAGCCGGTAGCTCTCCTCGCGGGCCCGGGCGCAGTCGTGGACGTCCAGCCCCAGCATGTGGCTCACCGAGTGCAGGGTGTAGCGCTGGTGTAGTTGGCGGTCTGGCTGCAGCGACTCCTCAGCGCTCACCGGCAGCAGCCCCATGGCCTCCAAGCCCTGGGCCAGAACCCGCATCGCGGCGCGGTTGGGGGCCAGGAACTCGTGGCCCGGTTGGACCTCCGCGAAGGCGGCCTGCTGGGCGTCGTAGACCAGCTGGTAGATCCGCCGCTGGGCCGGGCTGAACTTGCCGCTGATGGGCATGGTGCGGGTGATGTCGGCGGTGTAATAGCGGTTGGTCTCCACCCCGGCGTCGAGGAGGAGGAGTTCGCCGGCGCGTACCTCGCCGCTGTTGCGACTCCAGTGGAGGGTGGTGGCATGGCTGCCGGCGGCGGCGATGGTGGCATAGCCGGTGTCGTTGCCGGCCACCCGGGCGCGAGCGAAAAATGCCACCTCCACGTCGCGCTCGCTGCGGGCCTGCGGCAGTGCCCGAACCACGTCCTCGAAGCCCTGGCGGGTGAGGTCGCAGGCCTCCTCCAGGAAGCCGATCTCAATCTCGTCCTTGATCAGGCGTTGCTCGGCGAGCCGGGCCGCCAGCTGGTCGTCCGGGCCGGCCAGATCGGCGGCCATCCGCTCCACCTTGGGATCCACCCCGCGCAGCACCACTCCCCGGTCGTGGGCGGTCACCAGGGAGGCCAGCTGGGAGGTCGGCCGGGCTTCGACTCCCAGCTGGGATTGGGTGGCCTCGAGGCCCCGCCCCGGTCCGACCCAGAAGACGCCCTTGACGCGGTCAGTGAAGAACTCGCTCTTGGCGAAGTCGGCCGACGGCTGGGTATAGATCAGGGCGCGGTGGCCCCCCTCGGGCAGCGGCTCGAGGGCCAGGACCTCGTCAGGCTCGCCCGCACCGACCAGGTAGAGGTAGTCGGTGCTGGGTCGGAAGCCAAAGGTGGTGTCGTTGGCGCGCACCTTCTCGACTCCACTGGGCACCAGCACCAGCATCCCCGGGAACTGCTCGGAGAGCGCGTCGCGCCGCGCCTGGTAGCTGGCCGCGCCGGTGATCGGTCCACCTTGGGGCGCCCGGCCGGGCGCCCAGCCGCTGGTCATGAAGGCCAGCAGTGCGGGGGGCGGATTCTGGTCGTGGGCGGCCCGAGTGCGGCTGCCGGGCTCCTCCCCGGGCTCGGCCGTGGTCGAGCGCTCGCTGTCTGTCACTCGGGGATCTTATCCGACCCCGAACTGGCCCATCCGAGGGGCTCCGGCGGCGAGCTGCGGTGGCATGCCGCTACCTTTTCCCTGTGCGTGCGGTCGAGCGCTTCAACGTCGAACGAGCCTCCGTCTCGGCCCAGCCGTTGGCCCCCGGGTCGATGCCGCGGGTCGCCTACTTCTCACCTGAGTTCGGGGTCAGCGAGGCGATCCCTCAGTACTCGGGAGGGCTCGGGGTCCTGGCCGGGGATTACCTGAGGGTCTGCGCCGAAGAGGGCTGGCCTCTGGTGGGGGTGGGCCTCTTCTACCACGAGGGGTACTTCCACCAGCACCTGGACCAGCGCGGCTGGCAGCAGGAGGGCTACCTGGAGCAGGACCCCGAGCAGCTGGGGATGACCCGGGTCGCTCGGGTCGCGGTGGAGCTGGATCTGGGGGGGCGAACCCTGGCGGCCCGGATCTGGCGGCAGCAGGTGGGCGAGGTGCCGCTTTACCTGCTCGACACGACCGGAGTGGACAACCCCCCGGAATGGGAGCGGATCACCGATCGGCTCTACGGCGGTGACATCGAGCACCGGCTCTGCCAGGAGATCCTGCTCGGCATGGGCGGAGTTCGGGGCCTGGCCCTGGCCCGGGAGCGGCCCCTGCTCTTCCACAGCAACGAGGGCCACGCCGGCTTCCTGGTCCTGGAGCGAATTGGCCAGCTGGTGGAGGAGGAGGGGCTGGGCTTCGAGGAGGCCCTGGAGGCGGCTCGCGCGAGCACCATCTTCACCACCCACACTCCGGTCCCGGCCGGGATCGACCACTTCCCCCACGCCCTGATGGCCCGCTACTTCCAGGCCTGGTGCGACCGGGTGGGCATCGGCCTCGACCGGCTCATGGAACTGGGCCACTTCCCAGGTCAGGCCACCGACGACCCCTTCAACATGGCGGTGATGGGGCTGCGGCTCTCCGGGCAGGCCAATGCCGTCTCCACGCTCCACCGCCAGGTGAGCCAGAAGATGTTCGCCGGGCTCTGGCCGGATCTGCTCCCCGAGGAGGTGCCGATCAAGGCGGTCACCAACGGGGTGCACGCCAAGAACTGGATCTCTCC
>JBOHUH010000012.1:0-24530 GCA_050733915.1 Candidatus Dormibacteria bacterium
GCTGTGACGATGGTTATCGTCACAGCCGCCCACCGGTACCTGGCACCGGGTGAGCAGTTCCCGGGCGCAACTATCATGCAGGCATGGCCGAGTTGCACGTGTCCGCCGCCTACCAGCCGACCGGCGATCAGCCGCGGGCGATCGACGAGCTGTCAACGGCCATCTCCCGCGGCGACAAGTTCTCCACCCTGCTGGGCGCCACGGCCACCGGCAAGACCCACACCATGGCCCGGGTGATCGAGAAGGTGCAGAAGCCGACCCTGGTGATCGCCCACAACAAGACCCTGGCCGCCCAGCTGTGCAACGAGTTCCGCGAGTACTTCCCGCAGAACGCGGTCGAGTACTTCGTGTCCTACTACGACTACTACCAGCCCGAGGCCTACCTGCCGTCGTCGGACACCTACATCGAGAAGGACTCCTCGATCAACGACGACATCGACCGCCTGCGGCACGCCGCCACGGCCTGTCTTTTTGCCCGCCGCGACGTGGTCATCGTGGCCTCGGTCTCGTGCATCTACGGCATCGGCTCGCCGGAGAGCTACTCCAGCCAGGTGCTGTTCCTGTCGGTCGGCGAGGAGGCCTCCCGCGAGGCGATTCTGACCAAGCTGGTGGCCATCCGCTACCAGCGAAACGACGTCATTCTGGGCCGCGGCCGGTTCCGCGTGCGGGGCGACGTGATCGAGTTGCAGCCGGCCAACATGGAGTCGGCATACAGGATCAGCCTGTTTGGCGACGAGGTGGAGTCGATCACCCACTTCGACCCGCTGACCGGCGAGGTGTACGCCCGCCTGGAGTACCTGGCCGTGTATCCGGCCACCCACTACGCCACCGAGCAGGACCAGATGGAGCGGGCCATCAAGAGCATCCAGGTGGAGCTGCGCGAGCGGCTGGCCGAGCTGGACGCGCAGGGCAAGATGCTGGAGGCCCACAGGCTGCGCACGCGCACCGAGTACGACCTCGAAATGATGCGCGAGATGGGCTTCTGCAACGGCATCGAGAACTACTCGCGGCACCTGGACGGGCGCGCCGCGGGGACGCCGCCGCACACGCTCCTGGACTACTTTCCCGACGACTACCTGATCATCGTCGACGAGTCGCACCAGACCGTGCCCCAGATCGGGGGCATGTACGAGGGCGACCGTTCGCGCAAGTCGACGCTGGTCGACTTCGGCTTCCGGCTGCCCTCGGCGCTGGACAACCGACCCCTGACCTTCTCCGAATGGTCGGACTCGACCCGTCAGCTGGTCTACGTCTCGGCCACCCCCGGCCCGTACGAACTGGAGCACTCCACCCAGGTGGTGGAGCAGCTGATCCGGCCCACCGGCCTGCTGGACCCCAGGATCGAGGTGCGCCAGTCCAAGGGTCAGGTGGACGACCTGCTCGCCGAGATCAGGCGCACCGCGGAGCGCGGGGAGCGCTGCCTGGTGACCACCCTCACCAAGCGGATGGCCGAGGACCTCACCGACTATCTACGGGAGGCCGGGGTCAAGGTGCAGTACCTGCACTCCGACGTGGACACTCTGGACCGGGTCGAGATCATCCGCGACCTCCGACTCGGGGTCTTCGACGTGATCGTGGGGATCAACCTGCTCCGCGAGGGGCTTGACCTTCCGGAGGTCAGCTTCATAGCCATCCTGGACGCCGACAAGGAGGGCTACCTGCGCAGCTTCCGCTCCCTGATCCAGACCGCCGGCCGGGCGGCCCGGAACGTGAACGGTCAGGTGGTGATGTACGCGGACCGCACCTCGGACGCCATGCGCGAAGCGCTCGCCGAGACCGCCCGCCGCCGCGAGGTCCAGGCCGCCCACAATGAGGCGCACGGGATCACTCCGTCGACCATCGTCAAGGCGGTCCGAGAGCAGGAGATGGTCCGTGCTGAGATCCAGGAGGCTGCCGCCGACTTCCAGGAGGCGGTGGGGCTGCCCCCCGATGAACTGCTGCGGCTCACCAAGGACGTGGAGAAGGCGATGCGCAGCGCCGCGGCCAACCTGGAGTTTGAGAGGGCGGCGACGATGCGCGACCGGCTGGTCGAGCTGCGCCGGATGGCCGCGGATGGTGGTGAGGCCAAAGCCCCTCCTCGGCGGGCGCGCCAGCGCTCCCGGTCCGGTCGCCGCTAGACGTCTCGGCTGCTGATCCCTCATCTCCAGCCCCACCGCCGCCCTCTGAGTCGGGCAACTCCCGCGGCCGTGGGGCACAATGAACCCGTCCCGCCCGAGTGGAGCAACCCTGCCGGGGTGCGGCCGGGCGGCGCTGCTAAGGAGGTGTGGGATGCCGGTTAGGAAGGCTCGCGCCAGCTGGGCGCCCGGCGAACACGGCGGCGGTGGAGAGGTTCGTACCGAGAGCGGAGCGGTGGCCGCCAGCTACACCCGGGGCTCACGGTTCGAGAGTTCACCCGGGACCAATCCTGAAGAGCTCCTGGGGGCGGCCCACGCGGTCTGCTTCAACATGGCCCTGGCCGGAGCGCTGACCGGCGCCGATCACCCCCCGGCCCGCCTGGAGACGGCCGCCGAGGTGACCATCGAGAAGCTAAGTGAGGGGTTCCGGATCACCACCATTCACCTGATCACCGCCGCCGAGGTACCGGGCATCAGTGACGAGCAGTTCCAGGAGCAGGCACACCTCACCAAGCTGGCTTGCCCGGTCTCCAAGGCGCTCTCTGGGACAGACATCTTTCTCGAGGCCAAGCTGCTCTAGCCCGGCGCCTCCCAGGGCCCGCCGAGGGGCGGGCGTCGTTCCGGCCAGGCGGTGGCGTCCTCCAACTGCTGTGCCACCTGCAGCAAGGTCATCTCGTCCCCCCAGCGTCCGCTGAGCTGCACCCCGATCGGGAGACCTTGGTGCAGTTGCAGTGGCACCTGGGCCGCCGGTTGGCCGCTCAGGTTGGCGAGGGGGGTGAAGGGGCTGAAGTGGTCCGAGCGGTCCAGCACCGCGAGCGGCCGCTCGGCACCGTCCTGGAGGAGTTCGCCGACCTTCAAGGGGGGCTGGGCGAGGGTGGGGGTGATCACCAGGTCATAGCCGGCCCACTGGCGCGCCACCCTGGCGCAGCTGAGCTGGAGCCGGCGCCGGACGCCGGCGTATTCGGCAGCACTCACCTGCGCTCCCAGCTCGGCCAGGGCGAGGACGTGGGGCTCCGCCCGCTGCGGCTCACCTCCCTCGGTGGCGGCCGTCTGCAGCGAAACCTGCATCGCCACCCCCCAGAGGCGCCGGAAGTCAGCTGCCGCAGCGGGGTAACTCTCGGCCGGGGCCAACTCCTCGACCTGGTGGCCAAGACCCTCCAGCAGCTCGGCGGCCGCGCCCACCGCGGCCTGGCAGGCGGGATCGACCGGGACCTGCAGCGGGGGCTGGGTGGTCCATCCCACCCGGAGACAGCGGGGGCGCCGCGCCGCCCCGGATGAGTAGGGCTCTACCGGGGCGGGCAGGGGCTGCGACTCCCAGGGGGCCGGCCCGGACACCGCATCCAGGAGCAGGGCGGTGTCGGCGACAGTTCGGGTCAGGAACCCCTCGACCGCCAGTCCGGCCCCGTCCTCCCCGGCAGACTCGTCCAGGGGGATTCGCCCCCGGGTTGGCTTGAGGGCGAAGAGCCCGCAGCAGGAGCCCGGGATCCGCAGGCTGCCGGCGCCGTCGTTGCCCTCTGCCAGCGGCACCAGACCCGCCGCGACCGCGGCCGCCGACCCTCCGCTGGATCCCCCCGGGGTGCGGTCCAGGTCCCAGGGGTTGCGAGTAATGCCCAGGCGTCGGCTCTCGGTGACGGGGATTGCCCCGAACTCCGGGAGGGTGGTCTTGCCCACCACCACCGCCCCGGCGGCCCGGAGCCGGCGCACCACCTCGTCATCGCGCGCCGCCGGTCGATCGACGGTGGCCAACGAACCCTGCGTAACCGCCAGCCCCGCCACCGCACGGTTGTCCTTGACCGCCACCGGGAGCCCCTCGAGGAGCCTCGGCGCGCCACCTAGGATCCGGACTTCGGAGGCGGCGGCGGCGGCGGACGCGTCACGGGCGAGCGCGACGAAGGCGTTGAGCCGCGGGTCGAGCTCATCGATCCGGCTGAGGCACTCCCGCAGCAGCTCGGTGGGAGCCAGCTCGCGCCGCCGCATCAGTACCGCCAGCTCGACCGCGCCCAGCCAGCTGAGCGGTTCAGAGGCGGGCGGGGGAGGAGCTGCTCTTGGCACGGGCTGAGTTTGCCAGCCGCTGCGGCGGGGCGTACCAGACCGTACTAGTGTTTGCCGGACCTCCGGGAACGGTACGCTTGTCATGGATGGGACAGGCTCAGATATCGATTCGCGGCGCCCGCGAGCACAACCTGCGGGACGTCGATCTGGACATCCCCCGCGACCAGCTCACCGTGATCACCGGTTTGAGCGGGTCGGGGAAGTCTTCGCTGGCGTTCGACACGATCTACGCCGAGGGACAGCGACGTTACGTGGAGTCCCTCTCCGCCTACGCCCGGCAGTTCCTGGGTCAGATGGAGAAGCCAGACGTCGACCACATCGACGGCCTCTCGCCGGCCATTTCGATCGACCAGAAGGGGGCAGGACGCAACCCTCGCTCCACGGTGGGAACCGTCACCGAGGTCTACGACTACCTGCGCCTGCTCTACGCCAGGGTGGGCCATCCCCACTGTCCCAAGTGCGGCCGGGAGATCGCCCGGCAGACGGTGGAGCAGATAGCCGACCAGGTGGCAGGCCTGCCCCCGGGGACCCGGCTCCTGATCCTGGCCCCGATGGCCCAGGGGCGCAAGGGGGAGCACCAGGCGATCTTCGACCTGGCCCGCCGTCAGGGGTATGTCCGGGCCCGGGTGGACGGCCGGGTCTTCGGCCTCGACGAGGTCCCGGTGCTCGACAAGCGCTACAAGCACGACATCGAGGTAGTGGTGGACCGGGTGGTGGTGGACCCCGAGCAGCTGTCGAGGCTCAGGGAGAGCTGCGAGCAGGCGTCCAAGCTGTCCGGCGGGACGGTGCTGGTGGCCGCCGCGGAGTCGGGAGCGACGATGGAGGACCTGCTCTTCTCCGAGCAGTTCGCCTGCGTCTACGACAAGCTCTCCATGGAGGAGCCGCAGCCCCGCAATTTCTCCTTCAACAACCCCCACGGGGCCTGTCCCGACTGCACCGGCCTGGGGGCCCGTCTCGAGGTCGACCCCGAGGCGGTGATCACCGACCCCGAGCGCTCGCTCGGCGAGGGGGTGGCGCTGGGGTGGAGCTGGGGCCACGCCCACCAGTGGATGGGCGACCTGGTGACCGCAGTGGCCCGCGAGTACGGAGTCTCCACCGAACGACCCTGGCGACGGCTGACCCAGGGTCAGCGCGACCTGATCCTCTACGGCCTTCCCAAGGGAGAGACCGTCCCCATGAGCTTCAGGGGTCGCAGTGGCAAGGTTCACCACTACGAAGCCAAATACGAGGGGGTCATCCGCAACCTGGAACGACGGTACCGGGAGACCGACTCGGCTGCGGTCAAGGAGGGCATCGAGCGGCTGATGATGCAGCGCCCCTGCCCCACCTGCCGGGGCCGGCGACTGCGCCCCGAGTTCCTGGCGGTGACCGTGTCGGGGATGGGAATCATGGACTTTTGCGCACTGCCGGTGGACAGGGTGCTGGGGACCCTCGCCACTTGGCGCCTCTCCGACCGCGAGGAACTGATCGCGCGCCGCATCCTCAAGGAGATCCGCGAGCGCGTGGGCTTCCTCAACGACGTCGGGCTGCAGTACCTGACCCTGGACCGCCCGGCGGCCTCGCTCTCGGGTGGCGAGGCGCAGCGGATCCGCCTGGCGACCCAGATCGGGAGCCGGCTAACTGGGGTTCTGTACATCCTCGACGAGCCCAGCATCGGCTTGCACCAGCGCGACAACGGCAAGCTGCTGGCCACCCTATTCCGGCTCCGTGAGCTGGGTAACACGGTGCTGGTGGTGGAGCACGACGAGGAGACCATCCGCAGCGCCGACTTCGTGGTCGACATGGGACCCGGGGCCGGGGAGCACGGCGGCCAGGTGGTCGCCGCCGGGACCCTCGCCGAGGTGCTCCAGAGCCAGGATTCCCTGACCGCGCGGTTCCTGCGCCGCGAGGAATCCATCGAGGTTCCGGCGCGGCGCCGCCGGGCGACGGCGCGGCTGCTGGTCCGTGGAGCCCGGGCCAACAACCTGCGCAACCTGGACGTGGCCCTGCCCTTGGGCTGCCTCATCGGGGTCTCCGGGGTGAGCGGCTCAGGCAAGAGCACCCTGGTCAATGACATCCTCTACCGCCGCTGCGCCCAGTACTTCTACTCGGCCAAGCAGCGCCCCGCGGCCCACGACCGGATCGACGGCCTGGAGGAGTTGGACAAGGTGGTCGACGTCGACCAGGCCCCGATCGGGCGCACCCCGCGCAGCAACCCCGCCACCTACACCGGTCTGTTCACCCCCATCCGTGAGCTCTTCGCTCAGCTACCTGCGGCTCGGGCGCGCGGCTACAAGCCGGGACGGTTCTCCTTCAACGTGCGGGGCGGCCGCTGCGAAGCCTGCGAGGGAGATGGCCTGATCAAGATCGAGATGCACTTCCTGCCGGACATCTACGTCACCTGCGAGGTCTGCAAGGGCCAGCGCTACACCCAGGAGGTGCTCGAGGTGCGCTTCAAGGACCACTCCATCGCCGAGGTCCTGGAGCTCTCCGTGGCCGAGGCAGCGGCGCTCTTCCGCCACCAGCCGGGCATCGCCCGCAAGTTGCAGACCCTGGTCGACGTCGGGTTGGGCTACGTCCACCTGGGCCAGCCGGCGACCCAGCTGAGTGGAGGTGAGGCGCAGCGGGTCAAACTGGCCACCGAGCTCTCTAGGCGCAGCACCGGGCGCACCCTCTACATCCTCGACGAGCCCACCACCGGGCTGCACTTCGCCGATGTGGGACGGCTGCTGCAGGTGCTGCACCGGCTGGTCGAACAGGGCAACACCGTGGTGGTGATCGAGCACAACCTGGATGTGCTCAAGTCGGCCGACTGGCTGATCGACCTCGGCCCCGACGGAGGGGATGCCGGCGGGGCCATCGTGGCCGAGGGCACCCCGGAGGAGGTGTCCAAGAATCCCCAGTCGTCCACCGGGAGCTACCTGGCGCCGCTGCTGCGCCGGGGCCGCCCCGAACGGAGTGCCATCGGGGACCGGGTGGCGGTGTGACCACCGGCGCGGGGGGGGAGCCGCCCCACCCCGAGCCCGCCAAGAGTTTCCGGGGCTGGCAGCGCGGGGCATGCCTGATCGGGGTAGGCCTACTGTTTGTCTTCATGCTGCTGCTTACCGTGGTGGTTGGTCTGGGCGCCTTGGGAGTCGGCTAGTGGCTGCACCCGCCCCGGGAGCCGGTACCGCGACTCCGGCCCCGACGATCCCCCCACCAGCCGCGGTCGAGGGGGCGCGGTTGCGGCTCCGCCCGGCGCTCCTCAAGGCGCGCCTGCGCGCCGCCCCGGCGACCCCCGGGGTCTACCTCTTCCGGGGCGTCCAGGGCCAGGTGATCTATGTGGGGAAGTCCTCCAACCTCAGGTCGCGGCTCCGCAGCTACTTCGCAGGCTGGGCCTCTCACCCCCCCCGGATCCAGCGCTTGGTGGACTCGGTCTTTGACTTCGAGGTGATCGCGGCAGGTACGGAGCAGCAGGCGCTGCTCCTCGAGAACACCCTGATCAAGCGCCACCATCCCCGCTTCAACGTCCGCCTTCGTGACGACAAGAACTACCTCTACTTCCGCATCCCGGAGCCCTCTTCGACCCGGCCCGAGCTGGTTCCGACGGACACCAAGGACAAGCTGGCCGCCTATCCCCGGCCCAGTTTCAGCCGCCGCCTGGGAACGGACCGGGCTCGCTACTTCGGCCCCTACACCGACGCCAAGTCGCTGCGGCGCTCGGTCAGGGAGATTCGTACCGTCTTCCCCTTCCGCGGCTGCTCCGACGCCATCTTCCGGCGGGGCCGGGTCTGCCTCGACTACCACTTGGGGATCTGCGCTGGGCCCTGCGCCGGCCTGATCTCCCCCGGGCCCTACGCCGCCCTGCTGGACGATGCCGCCGCCTTCATGGACGGCCAGGTGGGAGCGGTAACCGCGCGCCTGCAGGCCCAGATGGCCCGGGCCAGCGAGGAGCTCGACTTCGAGCGGGCCGGGGCCCTCCGCGACCGCCTAAAGACGGTGGAGAAACTGGCCCAGGAGCAGGTCACCAGCCCAAGGCTGGCCGCAGACGTGGACGTGGTGGGGCTGGCCCTGGACGGGGGCCAGGGGATGGCCGCCGTTCTGCTGGTGCGCGACGGGCGCCTCCAGGGCATGGAGCGCCATCCCCTGGAGGGCGTCGGGGAGCTCAGCCTGGAGGAGGTGGTGAGCAGCTTCACCGCCCAGTACTACGCCAATGCCACCCATGTGCCCAAGGCTCTCTACCTGCCCGCCGAGCCCCAGGACCGGGCGCTCCTGGAGGCTTACCTGAGCGGCCGCCGGGAAGCCAGGGTCGAGCTGACCGTGCCGCGACGGGGCCGCTTTCGAGTGCTCCTGGCGCGGGCCCAGGAGACCGCCTCCGCCTCGCTGGGTCAGGCCCGGATCTCCCAGGACTTCGACTCCGGGCGGGTGGCGGCGGTGCTCGAGGACCTGGGGCGGCGGCTTGGGCTGGGGGGGCCACCGCGCCGGATCGAGTGCTATGACATCAGCAACACCATGGGCGAGCAGAGCGTGGGCTCGATGGTGGTGTTCGAGGACGCCCGGCCCAAGACCGCCGACTACCGGATCTTCGCCATCCGCTCCGTGGTGGGCCCCAACGACTTTGCCAGCATGGAGGAGGTGCTCTCCCGCAGGCTGGCCCACCTCGGCCGCGCCGAGGAGCGTGATCAAAGCCTGGGCGTGCGCCCCGACCTGATCATCGTGGACGGAGGAGCGGGGCAGCTGGCCGCGGCTGAGCGTGCCCTCGACCAATTGGGACTCTCGGATCTGCCCCACGTGGGGCTGGCCAAGCGCTTCGAGGAGCTGGTGCTCCCCAACTCGGAGGCGGTCCATCTCCCCGAGGGCAGCCCAGCGCTGTTTCTGGTGCAGCGGGTCAGGGACGAGGCTCACCGCTTCGCCATCACCAGACACCGGGCCAGGCGCCAGAAAGCCGGGGTGCGCTCCCGGCTCGACGAGATCGGCGGTTTGGGGCCCAAGCGCAAGCGGGCGCTCCTGCGTCGCTTTGGTTCGTTGGAGGGGATTCGCGCCGCCAGCGGGGAGGAGCTGATGGCGGTCCCCGGGGTCACCCGGGCCGTCGCCGCGGCCATCAAGGAGATCCTCTGATGCCACTCGAGAGTCCCGCCTGGCCGCCCCAGGTGCTCGCCTTCGGTCCGCCCGGGACGGGAGTGGCGCTGGCGGTCGAGGCCCTGACCCGAGAGGGCCTTCGGGCCGCCGGGTGGGAGGCGCCACCGGGACCCCATCCCGCCGAGGACGGCTCGGGGCTTGACCAATCCGGGGCGCCGGTGCTGCTCTGCCTGGAGGCGGCAGACGCGAGCTGCCTCGAACGGGGGCAACCCCCCTGGTCTGAGTGGAGCCTCAGCCACGACGCCCTCAGCGCCGCCCACGCCCTGGAGGAGGTGCGGATGAGGCTCTTCCAGGCGCGGCTGCGAACGGTCACCGTCCTGGACACCACCCACCTCAGCGCCCCGGTGCTCAAGGCGCGGGTGCGCCAGCTCAGCCCCTACCTGCTTGCCCCGCCCGACGCCACGCCGGTGGTGGTCCTGGAGTCGTTCGGTTACCCCCGCGGGGTGCCCCTGGACCTCGGGCACTGCATCGACGTCCGGTCCCTGCGCAACCCTTATTGGGAGCCCAGTTTGCGAATGCTCTCGGGGCTGGAAGGGCCGGTCCAGCAATTCGTTCTGGGCCAGCCCTTGGCAACCCGGATTCTGGGCGCGGCCGAGGAGTTGATCCTCAGCCAGCTGCCTGAGCTGCAGGCCCGATCCCGGCGGGTGCTGCGGGTGGCGGTGGGCTGCACAGGCGGCTTCCACCGCTCGGTGGCCATCGCTGAGGAGTTGGCTCGACGGCTCAGCGCCGCCGGCGCCGAGACCCTGCTCTGGCACCGAGATCTCCCCGAGCGCCCCTGATCCAGGTCTGGCAATTCCCGCGACGGCGGCCGCTGCGGCCGCCCCTATACTCCGGGTCGGGGAGCGCTGCCCTGTTCGCCGGCCCCTACGCTGAGCAATCCGGAAACCCAGGAGGGAGATGGGATTGGCCACTCGGGTAGGCATCAACGGCTTCGGGCGCATCGGCCGCAATGTCCTCCGCGCCGCCCAGGGCGTGACCACCCTGGAGATCGTCGCGGTTAACGACGTGGCCACTCCGGCGACCCTGGCCCACCTTCTCCGCCATGACTCGATCCTCGGCCGATATCCGGGACAGATCGAAGCTGGAGCAGAGTCCCTGCGGGTCGACGAACGCGAGATACGCGTGTTCTCCGCCGCCGCCCCAGGCGACATCGACTGGGGCGACTTGGGCGTGGAGCTGGTCGTCGAGTCGAGTGGGTTGTTCAACCGAGCGGAACAGGCCCGGAAGCACATCGACCAGGGCGGGGCGCGCAAGGTGCTGATCACCGCACCTGCCAAGGGTGAGGACATCACCATCTGCATGGGGGTCAACCACGAGGCCTACCAACCGGAGCAGCACGACGTGGTCTCCAACGCCTCGTGCACCACCAACTGTCTGGCACCGCTGGCCATGCTGGTTCACCGCCACTTCGGCGTCGAGAGCGGTCTGATGAGCACCGCCCACTCCTACACCGGCGACCAGCGGCTGCTCGACGCCCCCCATAAGGACCCCCGGCGGGCGCGGGCGGCGGGGGTCTCGCTGATCCCCACCAGTAGCGGAGCGGGCCAGGCCATCGCCAAGGTGCTTCCTGCCCTGAAGGGTCGATTCCAGGGTCTGGCCCTGCGAGTGCCCACCCCGGACGTTTCGCTGGTCGACTTCACCGCGGTGACCACCCGGCCGACCACTCCCGAAGCGGTCAATCAGGCATTCCGGGAGGCGGCCGAGGACGAGCTCAAGGGGATCCTGCGGGTGGAGGAGGAGCAGCTGGTGTCGATTGACTTCCGCGGCGATCCCCACTCCGCGGTGGTCGACGCTCCGCTCACCATGACCGCCGGGGATCACCACCTCAAGGTCTTCGCCTGGTACGACAACGAGTGGGGCTACTCATGCCGGGTGGTCGAGCTGGCCCAGTTGATCGGCGCCGGGCTGCCGGGTCCCACCCCGGGCTGAGGTGGCGCCCTCCGCCTCCGGTCCCAAGGCCGGGCTGGACCGCCTGCAAGCCCAGGGGAAACGGGTGCTGGTGCGGGTGGATTTCAACGTCCCGCTTACGCCCGACGGAGCTCCCCGGGACGACAGTCGGCTCCGGGCGGCGCTCCCGACCATTCAGGAGCTGCGGCGCGGCGGCGCGGCGGTGGTGCTGATGACCCACCTGGGGCGCCCCCCGGGGAGGCCGGTGCGGGGGCTCAGCACCCGAGTCCTGGTGGGGCCGCTCGAGGGCTTGCTCCAGGCGCCGGTCGCCTGGGTCGATCAGACATCCGGGCCCGAGGTGGTGCGGCGCACCAAGGAGCTGGGACCTGGGCAGGTGCTGCTCTTGGAGAACCTGCGCTTCGACCCCGGGGAGACGCGCAACGATCCTGCCTTCGCGGCGAGACTGGCCGAGCTCGGCGACGTCTACGTGAACGATGCCTTTGCGGCAGCCCACCGGGCCCACGCCTCCACCGAGGGGGTGGCCCACCTCCTGCCCGCGTATGCGGGCAGGCTGATGGAGCTGGAGCTGGCCCAGCTGGGGGCGGTCCTCAAGGACCCACGGCGTCCCCTGATGGCGGTCGTCGGGGGCAGCAAGCTGAGCACCAAGCTCGAGCTCCTGGGCAGCCTGCTGGAGCTGGTCGACACCCTCTGCCTTGGCGGAGCGATGGCCGCAACATTCCTCAAGGCCGCGGACCTCGAGGTGGGCCGGTCCCTGGTGGAGGACCAATTTTTAGACCGCGCCTTGGCGCTCGTCGCCGACGCGTCGAAGCGCCGTGTCGACCTCCGGCTACCCCGCGACGTGGTGGTGGCCGAGGCGGTGGACGCGCCGGCGAGTCGGGTGCGGGTGGTGGCGGTGGAGGAGATCCCCGCCGACACCATGATCCTTGACATCGGGCCCGAGACCATCAGCGGGTGGGAGCAGCTGGTTCGGGAGGCGGGGACGGTGGTCTGGAACGGGCCTCTCGGCCTTTACGAGAACCCGCTCTTCGCCAAGGGGACGGAGCGCCTGGCTCGGGCGGTTGCCGCGAGCCCGGCCCACAGCGTCACCGGCGGCGGCGACCTCCAGGCGGCCATCCACCGGCTCCACCTCAGCGATCGCTTGACCCACGTCAGCACCGGCGGCGGGGCCACCCTGGAGTTCCTGCAGGGCCGCCAGCTGCCCGGGGTGGTCGCCCTGCCAGACGCCGAGGCGGTCGCCAGCGGTCCCCGACAGTGAGCGCTCCTGGGCGGCGGCCGATGGTGGCCGGGAACTGGAAGATGCACACCACGGTGCCGGAAGCGCTCAACCTCACCGCTGCGGTGCGGCAGCGCCTAATCCCCGACCCTCTGGCGGAGGTGGTGTTGCTGCCGCCATACATCTCGCTGTGGGCGGTCCAGCAGCTGCTGATCCAGGAACCCCGGATCAGCGTGGGCGCCCAGGACTGCTACTGGGAGCCGTCGGGCGCCTACACCGGGCAGGTGTCGGCGGCGATGCTGCGCCCCTCCTGCCAGCACGTCCTGGTCGGACACAGCGAGCGGCGCCACCTCTTCGGGGATACGGATGAGGTGGTCCGGCGCAAGCTGGACGCAGCGCTCGCGGTGGGGCTACGGCCGCTGCTGGCGGTGGGGGAGACCGCCGCCGAACGAGACGCCGCCCAGACCGAGACGGTGCTCTCCGAGCAGATCCGCAGCGGCTTGGGTGGCCTCGATCGCCCTGACCTGGACAGCTGCACCGTCGCCTATGAGCCGGTCTGGGCGATCGGCCGGGGGGAGAGCGCCGAGCTCTCCGACATCAGCCGGGCGCTCGCCTGGGTGCGCGCGGCCTTGGAGGATCTGGGCAGCGGGCTGGGGTCGGAGCTGCGGGTGCTCTACGGCGGCAGCGTCAGCGCCGCGGCCGCACCCGAGATCCTCCGATTGCCCGAGGTTGACGGTGCCCTGGTAGGGGGTGCGAGCCTCGACCCCGACGAGTTCTGCGCCATCGTGGCCGCGGCCGGTGCCTCAGTGAGCTGACCGCTCGGCGGGGGGCCGGCCGGCGGGTGTTAGGCTCAGGAGTCGTCCCGCGGGTTCTCCAGGCGGCCGCGGGCGGGCGGACCCCAACCGTGCCCGGGCGAGCGCAGGATCCGCCGAGGGAATTGAGCTGGAGATGCAGCCACGTGAGCCATCAGAGCGTTCGTCCCGCCGTCCTTTGCGTCTGTGACGGCTGGGGCTGCAGTCCCAGGAGCGAGGGCAACGCCATCGCCCAGGCTCGCACCCCCAATTTCGACGGGCTGCGGCGGCGCTGGCCTCAGACCTCCCTCGCCGCCAGCGGTACGGCAGTTGGACTGCCCCCAGGCCAGCAGGGAAACTCCGAGGTCGGCCACCTCACCATCGGCGCCGGGCGAGTGGTGCTGCAGGACCTGACCCGGATCGACCGGGCCGTCGAGGACGGCACCTTCTTCGACAACCCGGTGCTGCGGGGAGCGGTCGAGCTGGCGCTGCAGCGCCAGTCCCGACTGCACCTCTTGGGGCTGGTCTCCGAGGGGGGGGTGCACAGCCACCAGCGCCACCTGGTGGCGCTCTGCGAACTGGCCCGGAGGATGGGTCTGGGGCGGGTGTCGGTGCACGCCTTCATGGATGGCCGGGACACCCCTCCCCAGAGCGGACGGGCCGCTCTGGAGAAGGTCCTCGGGGAGCTGGAGCGGCTGGGGACCGGCGCGCTGGCCTCACTGGGAGGGCGTTACTTCGCCATGGACCGGGATCGCCACTGGGAGCGCACCGCGCAGGCCTGGGAGGCGATCAGGGGCCGCACGCCCCAGCGGCTCTCGAACCCCCTGCAATACCTGGAGGACCAGTACGCCCAGGGGGTGGGGGATGAGTTCATTCCACCCGCCGCGGTGCTGGCTCCGGGGGATGACCCAGGATGCCTCGAGCCGGGAGACGTGGCGGTGCACTTCAACTTCCGACCGGACCGGGCTCGCCAGCTCTGCCACGCCCTCGCCGATCCGCAGTTCAAAGAGTTCGACCGTGGGGGGTCGCCGGAGCTGGCCCAGCTGGTCACCTTCACCCGCTTCGACGACACCCTGAGGGCGGAGGTGGCCTTCCCCAAGCCCTTGGTCAAGGACACCCTCTCAGAAGTTGTGTCCCGCGCTGGCCTGCGACAGTTCCATGTCGCCGAGACTGAGAAGTACGCCCACGTCACCTACTTCCTCAACGGCGGCCGGGAGCAGGAGTTGGCTGGGGAAGAGCGGCTCCTGGTGCCCTCGTCGCGGGTCTCCACCTACGATGAGATGCCCGAGATGAGCGCGGCAGCGATCACCGGGGCGGTGCTCCAGGCGCTCCGCGGGAGCGAGTTCCCTCTGATCGTGCTCAACTACGCCAACGCTGACATGGTGGGCCACACCGGTGACCTGGGTGCGACGGTCCGGGCGGTGGAGTTCCTGGACGGTTGCATCGGCGAGCTGGCGGGGGCCAGCGCCGCCGCCGACTACCTGTTGGTGCTCACTGCCGATCATGGCAACGCCGAGCTCAAGGTCGACCCCAGCGACGGCTCCCCGCTCACCCAGCACACCACCAGTCGCGTCCCCCTGATCCTGGCCAACGGCGAACCCGGCGGCCAGCTCCACAGCAAGGGCGGGCTGAGCGACGTGGCCCCCACCCTGCTCGCGGCAATGGGGCTCACGATTCCCAGTGAGATGACCGGCGTCGACCTCCGCCAAGTGGGGCGCGGCTGATGCCGAGGCGCCGGAGCAGGACCGAGCCGGCGACCCAGGGGGCGCGGGGGCAGGCCCCGGCAGGGGAGGAGGAGGAAGTCCAGTCACTGGTGCCCTCCGGCATCGTCGCCCTGGTGGGGCGTCCCAACGTGGGCAAGTCAACCCTATTCAACCGGCTCACCGGGGGGCGACGGGCGATCGTCTCCAACCAGCCCGGGTTGACCCGAGATCGCATCTACGGTGAGGTCGAGTGGCGAGGGAGGGCCTTCACCGTGGTCGACACTGCCGGGCTGGACCGGGTGCTCCGGGCGGACGGGGACCTCCCCAGCAACACCCAGGCCCAGGCCCGGGTGGCGCTTCGGGAGGCCGACCTGATCTGCTTCGTCTGTGACGCCAAAGCGGGGCTGACGGCTCCCGACCACGAGGTCGCCGAGGAACTCCGCCGTGCCGGTCAGCCGGTGATCCTGGTCAGCAACAAGCATGAGGGGAGGGAGGAGCGGCTCTGGGCCCACGAGCTCTTGGAGCTGGGGCTCGGCGAGCCGGTGCCGATCTCGGCGCTCTCCGGCAGCGGCAGCGGCGAGCTCCTGGACCGAATCGTCAGCCGGCTGCCACCCCCCGACGACCACGCCCAAGGCCCGGGGGCGGTCGCTCTGCGCTGCGCCATCGTGGGCCGTCCCAACGTCGGCAAGTCGTCGCTGCTCAATGGCATCCTGGGCGCCGACCGGGCCCTGGTGAGCACCGTGGCCGGGACCACCCGAGATCCGGTGGACACCCTGGTCGAGACCCCCCAGGGGCGGGTTCTCCTGGTGGACACCGCAGGGATCCGTCGCCCGGGGGTCAGCCAGGACGCCGATTACTACAGCCTGCTGCGCGCCCTGCGGGTGGTGGAGCGTGCCGACGTGGCGGTGCTGGTGGTCGACGCCACCACCCCGCTGCGGGCCCAGGACCGACACATTGCGGGCCGGGCCCGGGAGGCCGGCGCGGCGACCCTCGTGACCCTCAACAAATGGGACTTGCTCGACGCCGATACCCGCCGCGATCGGGGCCTGGTCCGGGAGCTCCGGGCCGCCTATGACTGGGCTCCGGGCACTCCCTTTCTGTTCACCAGCGCTCTCAGCGGCAGGGGCATCGGCAAGGTGCTGCCCACCGCCTTCGAGTTGGCGGCGGCCCGGGCTGTCCACATCCCCACCCCCGAGCTGAACCAGTTCATTCGGGCCGCAGTGGACCGGCGCCCACCCCCCAGCGGACGGGCCGGGCGGCGCCTGCACATCTACTACGCGGTCCAGGCCCGCAGCCGGGTTCCCACCTTCGCCCTCTTCGTCAACGACCCCCACCTGATGCACTTCAGCTACGGTCGCTACCTGGAGAACCAGTTCCGCGAGCGTTATGGATTCCAGGGCGTCCCCCTCAGGTTGCGAGTGCGCCGTTCGGAGCAGGCCAGGTGAAGCTGGCGATCCTTGGCGCCGGGTCCTGGGGCCTGGCCCTGGCCGCCCTGCTCACTTCCCCGGGCACCGAAATCTGGCTCTGGTGCCGCCGGCCGGAGGTGGCCGAGGAGGTGCGCCGCAACCGGGCCCACCCCACCTACCTGCCCCAGGTGCGCCTTGACCCGGCGATCAGGGTCACCGGGAGCTTGGAGGAGGCCTGCCGGAGCGCGGAGACGGTCATATTCGCCGCACCCACCCACGGCCAGAGGCGGGTCGCCGAGCAAGCCCGGGACCTGGTCGGGGGGGCCTCGCTCTTGGTCAGCGCCGCCAAGGGATTTGAGGCCGAGTCGGCGCTGACCATGACCCAGCTCCTCGCCGAGGTCCTGGGCCCGGAGGCCCAGCAGCACCTGGTCGCGCTGAGCGGCCCCAACCTGGCTCCCGAGGTGGCGGTTCGAATGCCCACCGCCGCGGTACTGGCGGCGGTGAACCCCGCCGCTCGCGATCTTGCCGTGCAGCGCCTGGCGGCGCCGAGCTGGCGGCTCTACGCCAACGACGACCCTCTCGGAGTGGAGTTCGCCGGGGCCATGAAGAACGTGATTGCCATCGCTGCCGGGGTCTGCGATGGCCTCCGGGTGGGGGACAACGCCAAGGCCGCGATCATCACCAGGGGACTCAGCGAGATGACCCGACTCGGAGTCCGCGCCGGGGCGAACCCCTTCACCTTCGCCGGTCTGGCGGGGGTGGGCGACTGCCTGGTCACCTGCATTAGCAGGCTGAGCCGCAACCGCACTCTGGGGGAGCGAATCGGCCAGGGGGAGAGCCCTGCCGCCGCCCAAGCTGAGACGCCAATGGTCGCGGAAGGGGTGAACGCCTCGAGGGCCGCCCTGATGCTGGCCAGTCGCTACCAGGTGGAGCTACCCATCACTCAGGCGGTCCACGCGATCATCTTCGAGGGGAGCTCGGTCGCCGAGGAGGTCCGCGGCCTGATGGCCCGCAACCTTCGACCCGAGCTGGTGCCAGCGGACATCGGGATCAGCTCCGCCGAAGTTGAGAGCTAGCACGGGTAGAGCCAACCGACCACGAGGTGCCGCTCGGCAATGGCGCGGCTATGCAGACGGGAGCCCGGCGCGGTGGTCGAATCAGCGCTGAGCGGGCAGATGGAGGGTGACGTCGGACCCCTGGCGCCGCCGATCCGCGAGGTGCCACAACCAGGAGTCACCCATCTGGGTCAGCTCGACCACGTTGCCATCGGGATCGCGCACGGCAGTCACCCACGACTCTGATCCCAGCTCGGTGATCGGGTACTCCAGCGGCACGCCGAGATCCTCCAGGTGAGCGGCGAAAGCCGTCAGGTCGAATACCCACAACGCCAGCTTCACCGGTCCGGGGCCGGACGGGCCAGCGCCGGGATGGATGGCGAAGTGGATATCGCCGAGCTCGCAGGCCCAGTGGGCCGGTCCCTCGCCATGCCGCTCAGCAACCAGACCGATTCCCAGGGTGTCACGGTAGAACGTGGCCAGCCGGTCTGGGTCCTTCGAGGTGATCAGCACGGCCGAGAGGAAGCGGATTGGCTCCGCGCCGCTCGCGGACTTCTTCGTCATGCCAGCCTCAGGTCGCGCCCACCTACGCTGCCAGCCATCATATCGAGCAGGCGCAGAATGCCACGGCCGCGCCTCGGCAACCCGCCCGGCAAGTGCCGGAATCTTGTCTCCTGGGGGCGCCGCGATGCGTAGCTGGCCAGCCGTCTCCGCCGCGATGGGCACGACCCGGTCGTCCCACCATCCACCAGCTCGGCTGGACCCGAGGCCGCCGTGAGGGACCGCTCCCAGGCGCAGTTGGCGACCAACCTGCGGCACCAGGAGTAGACGGGGGGTGGAGCCCACCCGGTACACCCGACGGTGTGAGCTCGTCCCAACCCCGGGGGAGTGGCTCCGGCAGGTCGTGGCGCTGGGAACAGATCTCAGCTGGGCGGCATATCATCAGTTCAGAAGTGCTTGACGCAGCTTTGGTCACAACTGGAGCCTTCACTCTCGGCGGTGCCGTGGTGGGATTCGCGGGGGGCACCGCCAACCAAGTGGTGCGCGGTCGCCAGGACCGCGCTGTCCGCGGTGAGGCCCGGCGCGAGCGGCGTGAGGACCTGCGCCGCCAAGCCCTGATCGACTTCCAACAAGCTCTCTCGGCCTACGTTCAGACCGTCGGCCGAGTCCACTACTCCGACGTCGTCGCCGCCAAGGCGGAGGGGGTCTGGGGACGGCCCCGCCGCTCCCCCGAAACCGAGTTGGACCTGGTCGAGGTCGCGCGCAAGGCCCGCCAACGGGCAGCCTGGATCGTGGACGACGATCTCAGGGCTGAGTTCGCGGCACTGGATCGGCAGATCACCGTCGGTATCCGGCGGTTGGCGTCGGAAGGGGCGGCCAGCAACTTCACGGCGAGGATGAGCACCCTCCTGAAGAGCACTGAGGAGCGGCTGGGCTACCTGCTTCGACCCCTGCTGTGAAGGCGTCGTTGCGGCGAGAGGATACGACCCTCACCTAGCAATCCCGGAACCTTCAGGGCACCAACTTGCGGCGCGGCGGCGCCGCAACGGCCCGCTCTCAATGGCCTCCGCCTGGTAGCCCGTTCGTATCGGCGGCCCACCCTGCCAGCCTCGCGACGGCGTCGTCTACCCCCGGCTGCGCCGCGAGCTCATCGCCCAAGCGTCGGGCGGCATCGCGATAAGTGCGCTCCCCGAGCAGCGCCTCGACCATTGCCCTGAGCCCTGGCGCGCGCACCTGGCCCACCCTGGAAGACATCGACTCCGCCCCGACCCCCTCCGCCACGATGCCAGCACCGGCGCCCGCGACGGCGTAAGCATTGGCCGGCTGGTCGGCAAACAGGGGCACAAACCCGACTGGCACACCGTGGGCAAGCGCGCCGAAAGCGGTGCCCGACCCGCCGTGGCAGAGCACCGCGTCGCAGTGCGCCAGCACCTCCTCCTGGGCCACCCATGGCGCCACCACGACATTCGCTGGCAAAACACCGAGACTCGAGATCTCGAACTCGCGCCCGACGCTGAAGAGGATGCGCGCGTCGAGCCCGTCGGCCGCCTCCAGCACCATCCGAAACAGTCGGGCGGCCTCTGGCAGAGCACCCACCAGCGAGCCGAACGTCACGTAGACGAGTGGCCTCGACCCGACCACCAGCGGGCAAGCCGGCGTCGCCGCATCAGCGGCCATCGGCAACTCCCGATAGCGCTGGGTGAGGGAGAACGGTGACGGGTCGAGCGACTCCGGCAGGCGGCTCAGGAATGGCGCCGCGCCCAGGAACTGGCGCAATCCTGGACCATGCCCATCCAAGATGTCCGCCACTAAGTCGAGCACGCGCCACTCGGTCGCGGCGAAGGAAATGGCAACGGTGACGAGCGGGATCTGGCGGCGGAAAGCCGTCACTCCCGAGGCGTACTCGCACGGCTCTCTGACGACCAGGTCGGGGCCCCACTCCCGCACGATCTCCGACACAGAGGGCAGCATCGCCTTGGTGCAGCGGATCGCGAAAATCTGGCGCTCGACTATGGCGCTAGCCACCTCTTCGGTAGCCCCGGCCAAGCTGCGCCACAGGGGCTGCAGTTCCTCGTCCGCCGGTGCCACGCCGGTGACGACCCTAAACCCCTGACCCTCCAAGAGCGTAGCCGCCGTAGGGGGAACCACGAAGGTAACCTCGTCGCCGCGCCGGGCCAGGGCAGCGGCGACCGGAAGTAGCGGGCCGACGTGGCCGGCCCCAGCGGTCGACACCAGGATGATGCGCACCCCGGTAGTCAATCAGCCCTAGCAGGACTGCCGCCAACCCCAATGGCTGCCGGTGGCCGGCCTGCCGCGCTACTCACGCCCAGGCGACGGCCGTCTTTCGGGCGCGCCGCCGCCAGCGAGCTGACGCCTCCCAACTGCCTCCACGAAGGGTGGCCGCCCGTCCCGCCGCCGCTGTAGGCGGCCGAGGAGAGCCGCAGGCCACGACTTCGGCATGGCTGGCCTCGTCGCCGGCGTCGCGGTGGTCGTGCTGGTCGCGATGGCGCGAATGTCCCAGTCACCGCAGGGCCTGTCGAGGTCCGCCAGGAGGCGCAGCGAAGGGTCTACACTCTTCGACCCGAACCGCTCGCCGAGGTCGATGAATGGCTGGCCCGGTACCGGGGCTCGTGGGAGCACCGGCTGGATGCCCTGCGCACCGAAGTGGCGCAGGGAAGACGCGAAAGAAGGAGGACCAGATGACCAGCAACGCACGTGGAGGCGACCGAATCTTGGGCAGCCTGCGATCCGCAGAGGGTGTAGGAGTCGTGCGCATCGAAGACCGCTTCGACACAGGCATCGAAGACCTGTGGTCAGCGATCACCGATCCCGGCAGGCTGGCACGCTGGCACGGCCAGGTAGAAGGCGACCTCCGCCCAGGCGGAAAGTTCCGCGTCTATATCGAGTCCGATGACTGGGAAGGCACCGGACTCGTCGAAGCCTGCGAGCCCCCAGGGCGGCTGCTGGTGACGACCAGGGAGTCGGACGAGTCCTGGCGAAAGGGTCGCGGCGCGCCGCCGTTCGATGAGGTCCTTGAGGCCACGCTGACCGCCGACGACAATCAAACCGTCCTGGTAATCGAGGTCCGTGGCATCCCGCTGGACACGCTCTCCGCCTATGGGGCCGGGTGGCAGATCCACGCCGAGAACCTCGCCGCCTACCTGGCAGGGCATGAGCCCGGCGACACAGAGGTGCGGTGGAACGAGCTCATCCCTGCCTACCGAGATCTGGCGGCCAGCGTCGACTAATACCGCACCGCTCGCCCCAGGCGAACGGTCGCCAGCTCTCCCGACGCCACGATCCGGCCCTCCCTCGGGGACGACGCTGCCAACTGCCTGGAGCGCCTGCTGAGCGTCTAGCGGCGACTGCCCGAAATGCCTCTCTCCAACTGCCTCTTTTCCGCTCGTACCGGCCGCCACCGGCGGAATTGGAGAGCGGCCCAAGTCCCCGTGCCGATCCAGACCACCGCCCACACCACGACGATCACCCCCTCGGGTGGGGTCAGCCTCGCCGCTGGCGTCGCCGCAAACGCCAAGTTGGACACGCATAGAAGGCCTGCAATCTCCCCCGAGTACAGCGTCCGTCTCCGCAGCCGTACCTCCGTCTTCGTCACCTTGAGAAGCTCGACCTCATGCGCGGTCCGATCACGGTCACCAGCGCCAGGGTCGACCATCCAGGCTCGGCCGCTAGTTGCCTTCGAGATGTTTGCCTGCCACCGCGACAGGTCAGACCCTCCCCACGACACGCGCACCGGTTGCCCGAACTTGTCGGAGATGTAACTGCTCGCCGCCCGCGAACCTTGCCGTGCAACTAGCCATAGCCGAACGATGCAGGCGGCGAGCAGCAGGAAGGCTAGGTCAACTACCGGATCAACCCAAGGCCCCCGCACCTTGAAGCCGGCGGCCAAGAATCCCAATACCACCAGAATCAGCGGTACGGCCGCCGTGCGCCGCCACCGGACTTCCTTGTCGGCTAGAGCGGCCGCGCTTCCACCGACCAGGGCCTCGATCTCAGTCCGCCTCGCAGCTGACGCCATCTCCCCAGTCAGCCTAGCACCGGCTTAGGTGATCTCGACTGCGGACCGAGCTTGTCCGCGCCCCGTGACAGGGCAACCTGGCACGAGGCGCGGTTTGACGACCCATACGATCGCCCCCACCGCGGCTAGGGCAATAGAAAGGGCCGCGGTACGGGGGTGTCTGGCCCCCGTGACCGCGCGGGTTGGCACGACCCGGTAGATCGATTCAAGGGAGCGGCACCAAGCGGCAGTCGATGTAGGCGTCCAGTTCGGCCCGCGCCACCCCGATCGGCCGGTGCCTGGATCCGCCAGAGGTGGCTCGCCGATGGCCTGGGTGGGATGATTGCCGGCGTGGCCAGCCTCGCAGTTGACGCTGCTCTCGTTGTGGCAGCTGCTATGCGCCTCGTTCGCGACCCTAGGGGCGCTGCGGTACTGAGCCCCTCGGGAGGGAGACGAGTCTGTTCTTGCCGCACTTTGGCCTGGACCCATGAGATAGTGGCCTCATGCTGATGCGCACGGTTCTGGCTGGGTTACTCGCTTGCACCGCTCTAGTAGCTACCGCTGGGTGTGCGTCACAGCCAGGAGCGCCAGCCGCTCACCATCCGTCTGGCAAGGTTTACACGGACACGGCAGGCCAATTCCGGGCTAGGTTCCCTGCCAAGCCAACCTATAGACAGGAGCCCGGTTCTCTTGGAGGCACCGGATTCATCGTCTACGTGGCGGTCACAAAAAAACCCAGCCCGATGGAGGTGGGGGTGGAAGTGATCGGCACGCCCGTCCCCTCCACCCAGTTCCGGGCGCAGTTGGGGCTCGCAAATCGCTCCTTCGCGGCGGCCATAGACTTAACTGCGAGGAAGGACTTGGCAATCCGGTTCGATGGGCACGTGGCTCGCCAGACGACCTTGGTAGCTCCTAACGGAAAGACCTACACCCTTATGTCGTTCTTCTACACTGGCACCAGGCTCTATTTCCTCTTCGCTTCAGCCGGCGAGCGCTTCAACGGACTTGCTCGAAGCTTCGTAGCTTTGAACTGATCTGGTCACGCCTGGTTTTGGGTGGGGCTGGGAGCTGGGAAGGAGCGCTGCTAGCTAAAGACCACCGGTTCGATGGTCAATCCCAGGGAAGACCACCACTTCGGTAGAGATCACGCTGAAGCTGGGGGGCCAGCTCGGCCTCAGCCCCAGGGGTAGAGCTGGACCGGCTCCCAGCGGCCGGCTGCAGCTCGGATGACAGGGCCAGAGCGCGGCCTGGGTGCCAGTGGGGCTAGCACCAAGGCGGGCTAGGGCATCCTCGCCGTATGGCCCGCAAGGGTCTGCTCCGCCTCGGACAACCACTTGAGGTAGGTCACGTCCCATACATTGGTGTAATTGGCGGAGTGGTTCGGTTCAGTTGGGGTCGGGCAAGGCCAGACCGGCCTGGAGGTCACGGATGACCCTGCCGAGTTCACCGGACGCGAGGAGCCCCGGCCCGAGAGGGCCTGACCGATTCTCCCCAACAGGCGGAAGGGCGCTCAGCGCAGCCCGGACCTCCGCCGTCATGTGGCTGAGCTGCCAGCGAATATCCTCCTTGACAGCCTCCGGCCGGTCGGGCGCCGCGAGACCAGTGGCCTTCACGGCATAGGCGGCGGCGCCCAGTGCGTGCGCGCCCATATGACAGACGGCAACGGCTTGACCGGCGGATCGGGCGGCAGCAGCAGCCGCGGGTGCCCTCACCTCGCGGACAGGCACACCACTGACGAATCGACGGCGAATCTCCTCGGCAGTGTTCAGCTCTCCGCGGGCGAACGCACGAGCGCGCGCGATGGCAGCGCGAGGGCGGTCATCACCCGGCGCTTCAGCCTCAAACAGCCGCAGAACCCGCTCAGCACAGTCGGCGGCCCACGCGGCCACCAGGCGCCGGTCGGCTTCGCTCAACGTCTGCGGAGAACTCACCATCCGAACTCTACCTACCGATCAGACACTGCTCCGTACCACTAGACTTCCTCGAAACCGGTCAACGAACGCATCTACGTTTGGTGTCCCAAGCCATGTCCTGTCGAGTGATGTACGAAGAGTCATCGAGACATCCTTGAACATCAGCTGGCCTCCTGACGAGGATCGTTGAAACTGACCAGAGATGATCGCTGAAACTGACCAGGGGAGGTAGGCGTCGAGGGCGGCTTTCGAAGGTGTGAAAAAGGGGTAGGGCCCCTTGCAAGCTGGCGGTAAGTACAGACCCGTCAGAGCAAGGAGCCCCCCCTCATGTTGGCACAGGAGGAAGCCGTGGAAGTCTGGGCGTTACGGAAGCGAGGCTGGAGCATCGCCAGCATCGCGCGGCATCTGGGCCGAAGTCGGAACACGGTCAAGCGGTATCTGCGGGGAGAGGCCCAGCCGGGAGAGCGGAGACGGCAGGAGGATCCCTTGGCGAGGTTCGAGCCGTACCTGCGAGCTCGCCTGGAGGAGGATCCCCACGTCTGGGCCACGGCCCTGCTGGACGAAGTGCGCCAGCTGGGTTACCGGCAGAGCTATGTGACCTTCGCCCGGCAGTTGCGGCTGCGGCGGCTGCGGCCCCGCTGTGATGGCTGCGGCCGGCATCGGTTCAAGCCGACGATCGAGATCGAGCACCCGCCCGGGGAGGAGATCCAGTGGGACTGGAACGAGCTGCCGAAGGCGCCCTGGGGTGGAACCGCGCATCTG
>JBOHUH010000013.1:0-4160 GCA_050733915.1 Candidatus Dormibacteria bacterium
ACCCTCAGCCGACGGGGTCGCTGGGGCCGATCGCCACCGGGCCCGGGGGCGACGCAGCAAGAGGGCTCCCGGCGACCGTTCTGACGGGCAGGCGCTGGCGACTGTAGAGGTAGGCCGCCGCCAGCGAGCCCACCGCGACCACCGCCAGCACCGGGGGGACGTAGCCAAGGGCTCCCACCAGCAGGGCGCCAACTCCGATCGAGGCGGTCTGGACGCCCCCGAAGAGGACCCCGAAGGCGGCATCTACCCTTCCCTGCAGCCCCAGCGGCGTCCGCAGCTGCACCAGGGTGATGGCACCGACCAGCAGCCAGGGAAGTCCGAAGCCAAAGACCGCCACTCCGACCACCACCAGGGCCAGGGAGGGGAAGCCACTCAGGTAGTTGGGCCAGATCAGACCCGCGGAGCCCAGCGCCATTGCGGCGATGCCCAGGGCGGTGAGCCGGAGCTCGCCGATTCGGCGCATCACCAGGGCCGCGGTGACGCCTCCAGCCACTGCACCAACCCCTTGGATGGAGACCACGACCCCGACGAAGGACGCGGGTCGGTGCAGGCCGCTGGTCACCACCGCGAATATGGCGGTCTCAAGGAAGCCGATCACCGAGATGGCGAGGATCAGGGCGACCATGACCTGGCGCAGGTCGGCGGTGCGCCAGATGTGGCTGAAGCCGGCGGTGGTCTCCTTGAGCCAGTGCTGCTGACCGGGAACCGGGCGGCTCTCCTGCAGCACCATCCGCCAGAGCAGGCAGGATGCGATCAGGAAGGTGGCGACGTCAAGCTCGGCCACCACCGCCCCGCCCACCAGGGTGAAGAGGCCGGCGCCCACCAGCGGCGTGATCAACCGCATTCCCTCGGAGAGGGTCTGGATGAAGCCGTTGGCCTGGCCCAGGTCCTCGCTGGGCACCACGGTGACCAGGAGCGCCGTACCCGCGGCGCTGATCAGAGTTCCGATGGCCCCGTAGAGGACCATCACCAGGTAGATGACCCAGACCTCGCCTGGGCCCCGCACCAGGAGCAGCGGCAGGACAGAGGCCGCGCCCAGCAGGTTGGCCGCGATCAGGAGGGGGCGGCGTCGGAACCGGTCGGCCAGAACTCCGGCGATCGGGGAGAAGGCCATCTGCGGCAGGACCAGGAAGAAGATGGTGAGTCCAGCCTCGGCGTTGCTGCCGCTGAGCACCCGCACCCAGATCGCGGCGGCGAGGAAAAGGACGCGGTCGCCAAAGGTCGAGACGATGTTTGCGCTGAGGTAAAGGCGCGCATTGTGGTTGGC
The DNA here is from genome assembly GCA_050733915.1 of Candidatus Dormibacteria bacterium. Taxonomy (GTDB): domain Bacteria; phylum Chloroflexota; class Dormibacteria; order Aeolococcales; family Bog-877; genus Bog-877. The sequence continues at coordinate 1,268 of JBOHUH010000013.1, forward strand.
CAGAAGGTGCTTCATTTCAACTTTCCGACGTGGGCTTCTTGGGGTCTCGCCGGGCCCGCCTCCGGGGGCCGGTGGGTCCGCCCTGAGGGGGCCGGAAGGGATAGAGGAAGGCGAGGACCTCGAGCGGTTGCGAGCCCTCGGGGCGGAGCTCGGGTCGGCCCAGCCGTTCCTGGTAGCGCATCAGCAGGCTGACCATCCCGCGCTGGACTTCGTCGGCCTCCTGGGGGGTGACGTAGAGGACAAACTCGCCCTCGCCCGCCACGTCGCGCCACTCCTTGGGGTACAGGTGCCGAGTGCGCTCAAAGGCCTCGAGCCGGCTGAAGTAGCGCTCCCGGAAGAGCTGGCGCAGGGCTGCGAGCGCGCTGTCCGCCTCGCCGTCGGACTCCCGCGCCGAGGCGGTCATGCCGACACTGCTCATCTTCCAGGGGCGGTTGCGTCCAGGGCCACCGCCCGCCTCTTCCACGAAGCCGTAGCGGGCGAGCTGGCGAAGGTGAAACGAGCAGGTGGTGGGTGACTCGCTGATGAGTTCCGACGCCTCGGTCGCGGTCAGCGGGCCGTCCAGGGTGAGGGCCTCGATCAGGGCCAGTCGAACCGGGTGGGACAGGGCCCGCATGGTCTTGGCGTCGCTGATCCGTCGCAGGCCGGCGGTGGGATCCGGCGGAGAGTTCGACACCGCTGCAGAGTACTCTCTCGAGAGTAGTTTGTCAAAACTCGGCTCTCGAGATGATGGTGGTGAGCGCAGGATCCAGGGCGTGCCAAACTGCGGGTGTGCAGGGGGGAGCGGCACCGACCTCGAGGGCGGCGGTTGGTTCCTGAGAGCTACGGCAGCTACTTCGCTGCCGGGGCCTCGGCAGGGGCGGCGCTCATAGGGCTGCTGTTCGTGGCCATCTCGCTTCGACCGGACACGATCGTCGGCGACCGGGCCGGGGCCGGTGGGCGGGCGCTGGCTGGCAGCACGTTCATCTCGCTGGTTAACGCCTTCTTCATCTCGCTCTTCGGTCTGTTGCCCGGGGTCAACCTGGGCTACGTCGCGGCGATCTTGGGGGGGATAAGCATCTTCCAGACCTTCCGGCTGCACCGGCACCTGCCCCGCGCCGAGGCCCGGCCCGTGCTCTGGGCGCTGTCGATGCTCAGCTTCGGGGGAGAGGTTCTGGTGGGAGGGTTCCTCATCGCCAGCCCCCACAGTCGCGCTGGCCTGGGCGGTCTGTGCTACCTGGTGGTCGCTGCCTTCGCAACCGCTCTGACCCGTGCTTGGGCGCTGCTTCAGGGCACGCACCTGCGGACACCGCTTCCCACGACGGTTGACCCAAATCGGCCCTCGGCCCAAGCTGGACCTCGACCGTGATCCGGAATTGAGGAGAGGCGGATGCCAACACGCCCCGGGCGCGACGCCCCACCCAACCTGACCAAGTACGCGGAGGAGCGTCGTCGACACGACCTGCTGCCCGTACCGGAGCGCTTCAACTACGTGGGCGACACCCTCGATGCTCAGGCGCGAGCGCGGCCTCGCGATCTCGCCCTGCTCTCGCTCGGCCCGGGCGGGGGCGTGGTCGCCGAGGACACGTTCGGAGCAATCGCGGCGGCGGTGGCGCGATCCGCCAACGCCCTCGCCGCCTTGGGCATCGGTCGAGGGGATCGGATCTTCGTCATGCTGCCGCGGGTTCCCGAGTGGTACCACGTGGTCCTGGGCGCGATCCGGTTGGGCGCGGTGCCCATGCCTGCCACCGTCCAGCTGACCGGGCGGGACATTCGCTACCGGGTGGAGCGCGCCGGGGCGGTGGCCGCGGTGGCCGATGAGAGCGGGGCGGCCAGGGTCGACCAGGTGGTCGACCAGCTGCCCACCCTGCGGCACCGCATCGTGGTCGGGGAAGCCCCAAGCCCGGGTTGGCTGCCACTGGAGGGCCTGGTAGCTCGGGCGCCCACCAGCGCCGGCCCAGTGGCACCGACTTCCAGCTCCGATCCGATGCTTCTGTACTTCACCAGCGGGACCGTCGCCTACCCCAAGATGGTGCTGCACACCCAGGCCAGCTACGGCATCGGGCACCAGCTCACCGCCCGCTACTGGCAGGACCTCCGCCCTGGAGACCTCCACTGGACGATCTCAGACACCGGCTGGGCCAAGGCGGCCTGGGGCAAGCTCTTTGGTCAGTGGGCCCTGGGCGCCGCGGTGGTCCAGATGAACATGGGCAAGTTGGAGCCGGAGCTGCTTCTGGAGACCATCGGCCGCCACCGGGTCACCACCTTCTGCGCCCCCCCGACGGTCTACCGGGCCCTGGTCCAGAGCGACCTGGACGGGCAGCAGCTGGGTTGCCTGCGTCACTGTGTTGCCGCCGGGGAACCGCTCAACCCGGAGGTGATCCGCGCCTTCCAGGAGGGGGTGGGGCTGCCCATCTACGATGGCTACGGTCAGACCGAGACGGTCAACGTGGTGGCCAATCTGCGCTGTCTCGAGCTGCGACCTGGGTCGATGGGCCGGCCCGTCCCCGGTTTCGACGTCGACGTCGTCGACGACCAGGGGGCACCGCTCCCCGACGATGAGGAGGGCAACCTGGGCATCCGGGTTGCGCCGGTGCGACCGGTGGGCCTCTTCAGCGGCTACTACCGGGAGCCAGAGGCGACCAGGGCCGCGTTCCAGGGAGACTTCTACCTCACCGGGGATCGCGGCCGACGCGATCGGGACGGCTACCTCTGGTTCGAGGGCAGGGCCGATGATGTCATCACCTCGTCGGCCTACCGAATCGGGCCCTTCGAGGTCGAGAGCGCCCTCATTGAGCACCCTGCGGTGGCAGAGGCGGCGGTGGTGGGCAAGCCAGACCCGCAGCGCACTCAGCTGGTGACCGCCTTCGTGATCCTGGCTCCAGGATTCCGCGGCGGCCCGGAGCTGATCGCTGAG
>JBOHUH010000014.1:0-6201 GCA_050733915.1 Candidatus Dormibacteria bacterium
GCGGTTGGTCTGCGCGACTCCGATCCGCCCTAGGTGGGCGCCTGCTGCTCGGTGCCGGCGCGTCGCCGGCGCTGGCCGTGGCGGATCACCCGGGCTTGCTTGAGCTCGTAGTGGCCGCGGGCGTAGAGGTAGGCGACCCCTCCGTAGATTGTGCCCAGGCCCTTGTCCGCCGTCCGCTGCAGCACCGTCGCGGCCACCGCGATCTGGAAGGGGACTCCAACCACCAGCAGCATGCCCACCCCGGCCGCCTCAAAGCCGCCCAGGCCCCCCGGGCCTAGCGAGAGGGCGCCGGCGATCGACGCCACCGCGTACGCGAAGGCGGCACTGGGCCAGCTCACCCGGCCGGGGTCGAGGGCTTGGATAACCAGCCAGAACATGGTGATCGTGCCCGCCGCCTGGACCGCGCTGAGGGCCGACCAGTAGAGCGTGTCCCAGCGGTGCAGCAGCACCACCGTATCCCGCTGCAGCTCCACCAAGTCGGACTCCAAGCGCCACACCAGAGGCAGCCGGCGCACCCCCGCGACCACCACCTCGAAGACCGGTTGCAGGGTGAGGATGGCGGTGATGGCGATGATCCCGGCGAGGGCCAGGCCCACCCCGATGGCGGCAAAGCTGTGGTGCAGCGCCCCCGGCACCGCAGCCGCGATCAGCAGCACCGTGTAAATCAGCTCCTGGACGGTGATGGTGGCAATGGTGGCGCCCACCTCGGTGTGGGCGACCTCACTCACCAACACCGCTCGCGTGAGCTCGCCTCCGGGAAGCAGACCCGCCGCCTGGCCGGCGACGTTGAGGATCACGGTGTCCTTGAGCGGCAGCCGGGTCCCCACGGCCAGGAGGAGCGGCTGCCAGCGCACACCCTGGAGCAGGTAGTAGCTCAGCGACAGGGCCGCGATGATGGGGGCGTAGGCGGCGGTGAAGCGGCTGGCGGCGAAACCGAAGCGCTGGGGGTTAACCGCCAGCACCAGGGCGATGACCACGCCGACGCCGACCAGGTACGGCAGCGCCGACTTGAACCTGCCCCGCCACCTCGACGTTTCAGCGGGACTCACCCTGGGCGCCCTGGCGGTGCTGCCTGGTGCGTTGGTCGGCGAGATGGCGCGGTGGGCACGCCCTCAGCGTAGACGAGTTCCCGGGCCACCCGAGGCTAGCGGTAGAAAAGCTTGGTGGATGCGGGTTGGACGGGTGAGGTCGCGCGGCGCCCTGGCCGGCTCAGGTCTCGATCAGGACCTTGCCGACGGCGTTTCCCTCCACGGCGGCGTGCGCCTCCGGAGCCCGCTCCAGTGGAAAGCGGTGCAGCGGCAGCCCCGCTTCCTCGCCCACCCGCAGCGCCCCGGCGGCCACCGCCGCGGCCACGTCGGCGAGGGCCTGGCGTTTGGCCGCCTCGGGCTCGGTGTAGACCAGGATGAACTGGTAGCGGGCGTTGCCCACCATCCCGGCCCGGACCTTGAGGGACAGGCTCTCGGCATCGCTCGCGTAGGCGGCGATGGTGCCCTGGCCGGCCAGGATCGACTGGTCCAGCTCGGCATTGGCGCAGGGGGCCACCTCGACGATGATGTCGATCCCCTGCGGATGGAGGGAGCGCAGCGCCCGGGCGGCGTCCTGGGAGCGGTAGTCGACCACCTGCTCGGCCCCGGCGGCGCGGGCCAGGGTCGCCTTGGCCGCACTGCTCACCGTGGTCACAACCCTGGCCCCCGACCAGAGCGCCAGCTCGATGGCGGCGTGGCCCACCGCTCCCGCACCGCCGGCAACCAACACCGAGCGTCCCTCCAGCGCCCCCGGCTCGAGCTGGCGGGGACCGGCCTCGGCGACGGTCAGGCAGCGGTGGGCGGTGAGCGCCGGGATCCCAAGGCTGGCACCGAGCTCCAGCGACGCTCCCGTGGGTAGGGGCACCGTGTGGTCGGCAGGGAGCGCCAGCAGCTCCTGGGCGGTCCCCTCGGCGCGCTGCCAGGCCGCCTCCCAAACCCAGACCCGCTGGCCCACTCGCTTCGGGTCCACTCCGTCTCCCACCGCGGCGATGGTGCCGGCGCCGTCCTGGTTTGGGACTACCTGGGGGAATGGCGGCTCTGCCGAGGCCTGGCCGGGCCCCCGGCGCGACTTCCAGTCAGTCGGGTTGACCCCGGAGAGGGCGATCCGGACCACGACCTCGCCCGATCCCGGGCTCGGTTGCGGTCGCTCGACCAGGTGCATCACCTCGGGACCGCCGAAGTGTTCGTAGACCACCGCTCGCAAGGCAATGCCTCCCGGCCCGACCACCAGCGCCCTCAAAGAGGCTAGCAGGCCAAGAGTCGGCGTCCCGGCTCGCGCGACCTGAGCGCGCCGCCCTGAAAGCCCCTGCGATGATCAGTGGATGGCGCCACCGCGACCCGCACCGACCGGCTCTTCCACTGCGGACGAGCTCGAGCGGATCCGGGAATTTACCAACGCGGTGATGCGGGGGTCGTCCACGGAGGTGCTCCCGGCGCACGGTGGCTTCGCGGTGCTCAACCGGGAGTTTCCCGACTCCTTCGAGCACAACTGTCTGGTGGTCAGCAGCCGGGTCGAGGCGGACCAGCTGATCGCCGAGGCCGACCGGATTCTGGGCGGGGCGGGTCTGGCTCACCGGGCGATCGAGCTGGAGCGGGAGGATGTCGACGAGGCGTGGCTGAATCGGTTCCGCGACCTGGGCTTCGAGGTGCACCGCAACTTGACCATGGTGTGGCGGCGGAGCCTGTCGCGCGGCGCCATGGCGGCGGTGGAGCGGCTCCCCTACCGAGACCTTATGCCCCTGGTCGAGGCGAGTTGGCGGCGCTACCTCCCGGCCGCCTCGGAGAGGACGATCCGGCAGCTGGTGGACCGCCGCCTGGTGACCCACCGCGCCTGCCAGGTGACCCATCACGCGGTGCGCGGGCCAGCCGGCCTGGCAGCTCGCTGCGACCTCTACCGGATCCCCCCCTTGGCCCAGGTTGAGGACGTGGAGACCGAACCCGAGTGGCGCAACCGCGGCTACGCCACGGCGGTGGTCCTGGACTCCATCGCCCTGGCCCGGGAGTCAGGGTGCCAGCTGATATTCCTCTACGCCGATGCCGATGACTGGCCCCAGCAGCTCTACCTCCGGCTGGGATTTGACCCCGTCGGCAGCAGCTACACGATTCAGAGGCCCGGGGACAGCACCCTCTCGGAGCGAACGTTCGCGCACGTGCCGAGTTCCTGAATCGCGCACCAAGGGGGAGGGACCGCCCCCGACCCAGCGGCCGCCTGGGGTCGTCGCCCAAACCCCTTGATATTGGCGATCGCTTGAAGGGGCCTGGCGAGTGCCCCTGGCGGCCACTAGCTGAGACGGGTAGCGCCGCGCCAGATCGAGTCGATGAGCCGGTATTCCAGGGCCTCCTCGACCTCCAGGTAACGACTCTCGGCGAGGTCGACCTCGACTCGCTCCGCGGGCTGCCGGCAGGCGGCGGCGACCAGCTCCACAAAGCGCTCCAGCTGCCGCCGGCGCTGGGCGAGCTCCCGGGAGACCTGCTCCGCCGAGCCCACCGCCTCAATCTCCTCGTCGTGGAAGCGCAGCGATGCGTGGTTGGCCGCCTGGCGCCGGTGGGCCACCGCCAGCACCCCCAGGGCGGCCCCCTCGGAGCGCCCGGTGCAGACCGCCTCGACCGGCACCCCCAGGGCGGCGATGGTGTCCATCAGGGTGAGCGCGGCGCCCAGTCTGCCCTCACCGCTGTTGAGGTGGAGGCGGATGGCGCCGTCCCCCGACCCGTCCAGGGTCATCAGCTGGGTCGCCACGGCCGTTGCCGCCTCGTCGTCTAGCCGGCCCCTCAGCCAGACCACCCGGCGCTCCAACATCGTCGCCTCCAGCCACTCGTCGAGGGGGGAGCCCCCGCCCAGAAGCCCGGGCGCCGCGGGACCGGGCCCCACCTCCGGCGAGGGTCCGCTGGGGCGGCCTCGCTCAGGGATCGCCGTCGCCTCCAGGACCCTCTAGGCGCCAGTCCAGTCGTTGCTCCAGGGCCGCGGCGTAGCGCTCCAGGGTCGAGAGCCTGAGGTCCGCGCTGCCGGACTCGAGCCGGGCCACCGCCGACTGCGAGGTGCCCATCCTGGCGGCCACCTGGGTCTGGGAGAGACCCAGGTCGATGCGCCGGGCGAGCAGGGTCCGGGCCAGGCTGTGGCGCCGCGCCGCCATCTCGCTGAAGCCGGGAAAGACCGGGTCGTGCGTCCGCTCGCTCCCCTCGGGTCGTGGAGCCCGGTTCCGATCTTCCGATCTCATACCTGATATCTTACTTGCAAGATCACGTCTACGATATAACGCCGGGAGGTCAGTTGGGACAATGTACCGGGATCAGAATGCCGGCCAACCCCTTCTGGGATCGGTGATTCCCACCGTCCTGGACCAGTCGATGCGGGGCGAGCGCGCCTTCGACATCTACTCCCTCCTGCTCAAAGAGCGGATCGTCTTCCTGGGCCAGGAGGTCGACGACCAGATTGCCAACCTGCTGGTCGCGGAGATCCTCTACCTGGAGGGCCAGAGCCCCGAGCAGGACATCCACCTCTACATCAACTCCCCGGGCGGGCTGGCGTACGCCGGACTTGCCATCTACGACGTGATGCAGCACGTCAAGTGCGAGGTTTCGACCCTCTGCATCGGGATGGCGATGTCGGCGGCGGCGATGATCCTCTGCGGCGGCGCCCCCGGCAAGCGGATGGCCCTGCCCAGCTCCAAGATCATGATCCACCAGGGATCGGCGGGGACCAGGGGCGCCCCCCGCGATATGGAGATCCAGCTCAAGGAGGTGCTGGCCAACACCAAGCGCATGGCCCAGATACTCTCCCATCACTCGGGCCGGCCCCTGGAGCAGGTGGAGCGTGACATCGATCGCGACTACTACCTCACCGCCGCCGAGGCCCTGGAGTACGGCCTGATCGACGAGGTACTCAGCCCACGGAGGGGGCTCTCGGCGAGCGCTCCAGTGGTCCAGCCAGAGCCCCTGGCCGCGACCGCCTGAGTCCCTCCTCCGAGACCTCAGCTCGGAGCCGGCGACTCGTGGGGCGCCCGGCCGAGGCGCCTCAGGTCCGGCCGCCGGAAGATCCCGAACGTGTACCGCAGCGCGGAGAGAGCGGCCAGTTCCCCGCAGAGGCCGTGCACCCCGGGGCCCGGGGTGGTCGAGGAGGAGCAGAGGTAGGTGTTCTCAATCGGGGTGCGGTGGGGGTCCCAGAGCAGGCCGGGCCGGAGGAAGGTCTGTCGCAGGTCCTGGGTTCCGGCGGCGATGTCGCCCCCGACGCAGTTGGGGTCGTGGGCCTCCTGGGCCTTGGCAGTGCGGTGGGCCCGGGCCAGCACCAGGTCCCGAAACCCCGGGGCGAAGCGCTCGATCTGGGCCTCGATGCGGTCGGTCATGTCGACGTCTGAGCCGCTCGGGACATGGCAGTAGGCCCAGAGGGTCTCGCCACCCGCGGGGGCCCTGGTCCGGTCTGCGGTACCCGCCTGGGCGAGCAGCACGTAGGGAGCTTCCGGGTGCCGGCCTGCGGCGACCGCGGCCTCGCCCCGAGCGATCTCCTCGAAGGTGCCCCCCAGGTGGACCGTGCCCGCCTCCCGGCAGTCGGGGTTGCTCCAGGGCACCGGGCCGGAGAGGGCAAAGTCCACCTTGCAGACCCCCGCCCCGTAGCGATAGCGCTCCAGCGAGCGCCGGTAGCGCCCGCGGAGCCGGCTCCCAGCGATGTCGAGGAACTGGCGCGGGCTGAGGTCGAGCAGCACCGCCCGGGCTCGCGGCACCTGCTCCAGGGAGCCGATCCACCGGCCCGTCTCCAAACGTCCTCCGCCTGCCCGCAGCGCCTCCAACAGTGCTCTGGTGAGCTGGCCGCTGCCCCCCTCCACGAAGGGCCAGCCGGCGCTGTGACCGAGCATGGTCAGCAGCAGCCCCACCGCGGCGGTGGGACGGCTAGTGAGCGGGCGCATGGCGTGGGCCGAGACCCCGGCCACCAGGCCGCGTGCCTCCGGGGTGCGGAAGCGTCGGGCGAGGGAGCTGGCTGAGGTGGTGCCCCGCAGTCCGAATCCGGCCAAAGCGAGGGGGTTGGTCGGAAGGCGCCGCTCGGAGGAGAAGACCCAACCCCCGATCTCGTCGGCGTGTCGCACCAAAGGCTCGAAGAGGTGGCGGTAGGTGGGCCCGTCCACCCCCAAACCGGCGGCGGTCTCCCCGACCGAGCGCCGCACCACGGCCGCCGAGCCGCCGTCCT
>JBOHUH010000015.1:0-6955 GCA_050733915.1 Candidatus Dormibacteria bacterium
CTGCGATCCGGTCCACAAGATCAGCATCATCAGCCGCGGGATGGCGCTGGGTTGGACCATGAACCTGCCAGAGGAGGACAAGTACCTCGTCAGCAAGGCGGAGCTGACCGACCAGCTGGCCGGGATCCTGGGCGGCCGGGTCGCCGAGGAGATCCACCTGGGCGACACCAACATCACAACCGGAGCCTCCGACGACATCAGCAAGGCGACCAAGCTGGCCCGCCGGATGGTGACGGAGTGGGGGATGAGCGAGAAGCTCGGCCCGCTCGCCTTCGGCACCAAGGAGGAGCTGGTGTTCCTGGGCCGCGACCTCGGCGAGCAGCGCAACTACTCAGAGGAGGTCGCGGGCGAGATCGACCAGGAGGTGCACTCGCTGGTGGACAACGCCTACCTAACCGCCAAGAAGGTGCTGACCCTGCGGCGGCAAACACTGCTGGCTCTGGCGGACCACCTGATTCAAGTGGAGTCCATGGACCGCAAGGAGATGGACGCGGTGATCCAGCAGAGCGAGGAGGCGCAGCCCGCCGCCAGCTGAGCCCGCTGGGGGAGGCACCGAGCACCCGAGGGTCGGCGCTTATCATGGCCTTGGCCGCCGTGGTCTATTGGCACGACCTCAATCCGCTTGGATCCCAGAGGTGACCGAGACGGAAGTGGGTTACGGAATTGTCGGCGCGGGCCGTCTGGGCAGCGCCATTGCCGGGCGACTGGCTGCGGACGGCACCACCGGGTTGATCTTCTCGAGGCGCCCCCAATCCGCGGCCGCACTCGCCGAGCACTGGGGTTGGCGGGCCGTCCCCGGACTCGGCCAGCTGGTCTCGCACTCAGAGCTGGTCCTGCTCTGCGTCCCGGACGCCGAGCTGAGCCCGCTGGTCCCTGAGCTGGCGAGCCTGTCGGTCTGGAAGGGCCGGGTGGCGGCCCACTGCTCGGGGAGCCAGGGGTTGGCGCTGCTCCGACCGCTGGCGCAGCGCGGGGGCGCCACCGGAGTCTTCCATCCCCTAGCTCCGGTACCGGACGGCGACCCGAGGTGCCTGGAGGGCACGTTCGTGTCGATCGAGGCCGAGCCCACGGCGCGCCCGGCGCTGCGGGAGCTGGCGTCCCGGCTGGGCTGCCGGGTGATCGAGCTGGATGGGCCGGACCGCTCCCTCTACCACGCCGCCGCGGTCTTCGCGGGGGTCCTGCCGGTGCTGCTGGAGCGCCTCGCCGAGCGACTGGGCCACCTCGCCAGCCCCAACGCGGACCTCACCGAAGGACTCCGGGCGCTGCACCTGGCCAGCGCCCACAACGTGGGCCGCCTCGGACCCCAGCTGGGCCTGAGTGGGCCCCAGCAGCGCCAGGACCAGGCCACGGTCCGTTCCCACCTAGAGGCCTTGGGCCGGGTCGATCCCGCCCTGGCCCAGCTCTACACCAACATCTCGGAGGCGGCCAGGACAGTTCCGGCCGACCCGACCGAGGCAGGAGGCTGACCGTATGGATGACCCAGTGACCCAGCGCAAGCCGATTCAGATCACCGACCTCTCCCGCTGGAAGCGCGAGGGCAGGCACTTCGCGATGCTCACCGCCTACGACTACCCCACCGCCAGCTGGCTCGACCAGGCGGGGATCCCGGTGCTCCTGGTGGGGGACTCCCTGGGTGGGGTGATGCTGGGACATCGACTCCGCGACGGTGGCTACGACACGGTGCCGGTCACCCTGGAGGCGATCATCCACCACGGCCAGGCGGTGTCCCGCGCCATCCGCCACGCCCTGGTGGTGGGAGACCTTCCCTTCCTCTCGTACCACCTCGGCCTCGATGACGCCACCCGCTCGGCGGGCCGGCTGCTCAAGGAGGCAGGGGTCGAGGCGGTCAAACTGGAGGGCGGTGGACCGATGATCGAGGTGGTGGCCCACCTGGTGGAGCGCGGGATCCCGGTGATGGGCCACCTGGGGCTGACCCCGCAGCGGGTCCACGCCATGGGTGGCCTCCGGGCCCAAGGCAAGGACTCCGAGGGCGCCTCCCGAATCCGAGACGCGGTGCTCGGCCTGGAGCAGGCGGGCGCATTCGCGGTGGTGCTGGAAGGGATCCCCTCGGCTCTGGCCGCGGAGATCACCCAGGTCTCGGCGCTCCCAACCATCGGGATCGGGGCGGGCCCCGGCTGTGACGGCCAGGTGCTGGTGGTCCACGACATGCTGGGGTTGACCGTCGGGCCGGTGCCCAAGTTTGTCAAGCGCTTCGCTGAGCTGGGACCCCTGATCGCGGCGGCCGCCGCCCAGTTCCAGACCGAGGTGGAGTCGGGGGCCTTCCCGGCGCCGGAGCAAACCTACGGCTGAGGCCGGCCCCGAGGCGGCACCGGTGGCCGGACGGCCGCTGGAGGTCCCCAGGACGCCAGCCCAGCTGCGTCGCCTGACCTCCCGCTGGGCCGGCGCCGGGGAGGCCGTGGGGTTGGTGCCCACCATGGGCTCACTGCACCGGGGACACCTGTCCCTGGTGCAGGCGGCCCGGGCCGCCTGTGAGCGGGTGGTGGTCTCGATCTTCGTCAACCCGCTCCAATTCGGGCAGGAGCAGGACTATCTCAGCTACCCCCGCCAGCTGGATTCCGACCTCGCCCAGCTCGCCCGTCTCAAGGTCGACGCCGGCTACTGCCCGAGCGTGGAGGACATCTACCCCAGCGGGTTCGCCACTCGGGTCGAGGTGGACACCGGCGAGCCGCTGTGGGAGGCGAGGTGGCGACCGGGCCACTTCGTGGGGGTGGCGACGGTGGTCACCAAGCTGTTCAGCGCCACCGGGCCCTGTCGGGCGTTCTTCGGGGAGAAGGACGCCCAGCAGGCGGTCCTGGTCGCCCGCCTGGCCGAGGATCTCGACCTGGGGGTCGAGGTGGTGGTGCGGCCCACGGTGCGGGATCCCGATGGGGTGGCCCTCAGCAGTCGCAACCAGCTGCTCTCGGCAGGCGGCCGGCGGGCGGCCCGCTGCCTTCCCCGAGCCCTTCTGGCGGCGGGCCTGGGCTTCACCGGCGGCACCGGCGGCGGGGGAGAGCTTGCCGACCTCGCGGCGGAGGTGATCCGCAGTGAGCCACTCGCCCAACTCGACTACGCTGGGGTGGTGGATCCCGCGTCTTTCTCCTCGGTCCAGCGGGCCAGCGCCGAGACGCGGGTCCTGGTCGCGGCGACGGTGGAGGGCGTCCATCTCATCGACACCGCGCTGCTAGGCGCGCCACCCCAGTTCAGCGACTGACATGGGGGCGCGGGTTGAGGTCGCGCCGCGGCCGCGCCGCTTCGATCTGGTGGTGGTGGGCAGCGGCATCGCCGGCCTGTTCGCCGCGGTCAAGGCGGCCCAGGCGGGACTCAAGGTGGCGGTGCTGACCAAGGCCACCATGGAGGAGTGCAGCAGCCGCTACGCCCAGGGGGGGATCGCCGCGGCGATCGACCCCGAGGACAGCCCCCAGCTCCACGCCGAGGACACCATCGCGGCCGGCCGGGGTCTCTGTGATCCTCGGGCGGTGGCAGTCCTGGTCGACGAGGGCCCGGGCCGGATCCGGGAACTGATCGACCTGGGAGTCCATTTCGACACTCAGCACGGGGTCCTGCTGGTGGCCAAGGAGGCCGCCCACTCCCGAGCCCGCATCGTCCACGCCGGTGGCGACGCCACCGGCAGGGAGGTCGAGGAGCTCCTGGCCCGCCGGGCCAAGAGCATGGTCGAGCTGATCTTGGAGGAGCACCAGGTGCGCCGGTTGCTGATCAGCGGCGGACGCTGCTGGGGGGTGGAGGCAATCTCCCGGCGGCGCCCCGAGCTGCACCGCCTGGAGGCGGGGGCGGTGCTGCTCGCCACTGGTGGATTGGGCCGGCTCTACCGCTACACCACCAATCCCCTGCCCTCCACCGGTGACGGGGTCTGGCTGGCCTACCAGGCGGGGGCGGAGGTGGCCCATCTGGAGTTCGTTCAGTTCCACCCGACGGCGCTGGCCCTGGCTGGGGCGCCGCCGTTCCTCATCTCGGAGGCGGTCCGCGGCGAGGGCGCCGAGGTGGTCGACGACCTGGGTGAGCGCTTCCTTTTCAATTCGGATCCGGCCGGGGAGCTGGCCGGGCGCGACGTGGTGGCCCGGGCCATCAGCGAGCGCCTCGCGGAGCGCCGCCTGGAGCACGTCTGGCTGGACCTCCGGCCCCTGGGTGCGACCCGGGCCAGGGTGCGCTTTCCCAACATCGTCGCCACCTGCGCCGGTCACGGCATCGACATCACCAAAGAGCCCATCCCGGTGGCCCCCGCCGCGCACTACCAGATGGGGGGGGTCCGCACCGACCTGCTAGGCGCCACCTCCGTGCCCGGGCTTTTTGCCGCGGGCGAGGTGGCCTCCACCGGGGTCCACGGCGCCAACCGTCTGGCCAGCAACAGCCTGCTGGAGTCGCTGGTGTTCGCGGCCCGGGCGGTGGAGGCGGTGCTCGGCGCTGGGGAGCGGGGGCGCCTGGCCGACCCGGAGCCGCCCGGGGAGCTCGAGCTGGAGGATATGCCCCAGAAGCCACTGGCGGAGCTGCGCCGCATGCTGCAGCAGGAGATGTGGGCGGGAGCGGGAATCGCCCGGGAAAGCGTGGGGCTGGCCCATGCCGCAACCCGCCTGGAGGAGCTCCGGGAGGGACTGCCCGAGGTTCCGGTGGCCCCCGCCCTGGCTGAGCTCCGGGGGATGCTGGGGACCAGCGCACTCCTGGTCGAGGCGGCCAGTTGCCGGGCCGAGACCCGGGGGGCCCATTTCCGGCGGGACCACCCCGAGGCGGAGAGCCGGTTCCTGGGCGCGGTGGTGCAGCGCCTCGGGGAGTCGGTCGAGTTCAGGCAGATTGAGCACAGCGGACCGGGCTGAGATCGCGGCGGCCGTGGAGAAGGCCCTCGCCGAGGACTACCGGGGCAGTGACCTGACCGCGGCCGCGGTGCTCGGCGAGGAGGACTGCCGCGCTGAGGTGTTGGCGCGGGAGCCGGGGGTCCTCTGCGGCTTGGCGCTGGCCCACGAGGTGTTCCGCCAAGTGGACTCCCGGGTGCGCTGCGAGGATCGGCTGGCCGATGGCGACGCGGTGGAGCGGGACAGTGTCGCCCTGGAGGTCACGGGCCCGGCGCGGGCGGTTCTCGCGGGGGAGCGCACCGCCCTCAACTTCCTGCAGCATCTCTCCGGGATCGCCACCCTCACCGCCCGCTTCGTTGCGGTCGCCCGGCCCTATGGAGTTGTGATCCTGGACACCCGCAAGACGGTGCCTGGGCTGCGTCAGCTGGAGAAGTACGCGGTGCGCACCGGCGGCGGCCGCAATCACCGCATGGGGCTCTACGACGCGGTCCTGATCAAGGACAACCACGCCGACCTAGCCGGGGGGCTGGAGGCGGCCCTGGGCCGGGCTTTGCGGCACCACCCCCCCGCCGAGGTGGAGGTGGAGGTGCGCTCTCGCGAGGAACTCCAGGACGCGCTCCAGTTCCGGGTGGGCCGGGTTCTCCTGGACAATTTCAGCCCGGAGCAGGTGACCGAGGCGGTGGCTCTGGTTGCCGGCCGGGCCCACGTCGAAGTCAGCGGCGGGGTGACCCTGGAGAACCTCGCCGCCTTCGCCGCCGCCCGGCCCGACTACATCTCGGTGGGCCGGCTCACTCACAGCGCCCCCGCCTTGGATCTCGCCATGGCCGTGGTGCTCTGGGACCAGCCCGCGGTTACCAGGTCATCTTGATCGTGCGTTCGAAATTGAGCCATCCGGCGTGTAGGAACGCCCTGGCCATGGGGACGTTCTGGATGTCGGTGGAAGCCCGGATGCGGGGAACCTGCTGCCCCTCCAGGATGCGAGTGCCCTCGGCCAAGAGGTCGCTGACGTAGCCGTTGCCTCGATGCTTGGGCAGGACAGCGAGATAGGCAATTATCGAGTGGTAGTCATTGCGGGCTGGGATAACGAAGCCGACAGGTTCCCGATCAGGTAGGGTTGCGAGCCGCCACCAGTCTCGAGGGCTCGCGTAGCGAGCGAGCTCACCTTCGAAGTGGCTGACGGCAGCAGCTCGAGCGGAGCCTCGGGCCAGATCAAGTCGGCTCTGAGCGTCCAGGGTCCCCTCCAGCGCGGCGGTCATTAGATCGAGGAGTTGGGCGTTGTCGGAGACCCCCTGGAACGAGAGGCGTCCCGTCGGAGCTGCGACGGGCGTGCCCGATCGCCACTCGAAGCGCAGCCGTTCGACGAGCAGGTGGGCCCCGGTTCGCTCCAGGGCTTCCATTCGATCCTCGATGCCGCGGGCTGTCGATGGCTGGTCGCGCCAGTCGGAGGGAACAAACCGCACGTACTCGGGCGCAGGGGTTTCCGGGGGGAGAATTTCGGACATGGCTATGGTCAAAAGTCGAGCGGTGATGTCCACTGCATTCGGGTCGTCGTCGAGGTCAAGGATGTCGAGTACGGACGGGGTGGCCTCGTCTGGCTGCCCCCACCAACCCGCCCTCGCCAGCAGGCGGTCACCTCGAAGGGCCATCCACAGCCATTCGGGCCTGCGCCGAGCCGCGTAGAGGTCGTCCGCTACCTCCTCGTTGAGGACGTAGGGCAGCCCACAGAAGAGCTGCACCTCGCGTGCTCCGCTGGTCGGGCGAATCGTCAGGTCCGTGTACTCCCGCGGACGGGTGCCCATGGGTTGGCCGCCACGAGCGGAACTCACGAGCGGGGAACCACCAAGCGTGGCTGCCGGCCGGGGGGCTGGGCGTGATCCATGCAGCCACCTTGGCAAACTCTGCGGACGGTCAACCGGGTTCGCGTTCGACTGGGGCGACCCGCCGCATCAACCTGCCAGGCGCCCGTGCCCAGCACCGCGGTGCCGCCTGTCACGCCAAGCTGCAGCGTGCAGTCCTAATGACTAGCCCCCGCCGGACCTCTCGTCGCGGCCGGCGAACCCCACCCGCCGGCCCAGGTCGAGGTTGCGGGGCCGCCGCAGCACGAAGCACAGGCTGCGCCCTTCCTGCGCGACCGCCTGGAAGAGATCCCACCGCCC
>JBOHUH010000016.1:0-7444 GCA_050733915.1 Candidatus Dormibacteria bacterium
TCGCTGCTCCGCGAGCTGGTCCTCGATCCTGCTCGCGATTACCAACCCCTGGGAACTCCCTCCGGGCGCCCTAGAGTTGTCCACGATGACGTGAGACATGTGTCCACGATGTCCTGAGACACGACAATGGCGGAGGGAGAGGGATTCGAACCCCCGGAAGCGTTGCCGCCTCAGCGGTTTTCAAGTTCTACCGCAACCGTCCTTGGACGCCCGCCATCGTCCGCGGCGAGTTCCCACCCTGGCTCGGAAGTCCGTCGCTGTCCGCCTCCGGCCGCCTCGGTGCGGCCCGGTTGCCGTCACTGTTGCCGTCCGTTCGACCAACGGCTGGTAGAAGGTCGCCGACGGAAATGTGTGCCCTCGGAAACGGGGTTCCGGCAGGTCCTCCGCTTGGGCATCTGCAACGTCTTGATCGAGTCGTCACTCATCCCAATCGGCCGCCCAGGGGCGCCGTGTAACGGGGCCCGAATTAATAGTCAGATGGTTGGAGCTCACCGTCCCCTAGGGCATCGTCCAATTGGAGCTTCCAGGGTGGCCTACCCGGTGGAGTGATCCTGAACGTAAACGCGGGTCGCGGGTGCGAGTACGCGTGAAGTCTCACGGTGATGCGGTTGACCGATGCGGGTGGAGGCGGAACCACTGTCCTTACACCTTCGGTCAGCCCATGTGCCCCACCCGCCTGCCGGTACAGCGTCCCGAGGTCATCTTCTACCTCGTACGCCCACTCCTGCATCTCGTTGTATCCTTCTGGCGCCTTGGAGCCAGGAAGCTGCTCGGGGAATGGTGGATCTATCTTATAGCGCAGTCGTAATCCGACGTCGTCCGCTTCAAGGGAAACCAGCCACAGGGTACGAGCGAGCGCTACTTTCCTGACTTGTGGAGTCACGCTACCGTACCGGCCATGATCGCGTAGCCGTCACCGCTTCCATCGGTGGAGGCAATGTTCCAGTAATACTGAACAGTGTTCCCTGCTCGCAAATAGTGGATGCAGGAACACGATCACGACTGGGCCCTTCGCCTGGTCTGGCGCTCACAGTAGAAGCGCCCCATACCCTTTCGGGATACCGACACAGACTAGCGGGATCATCATGTCCATTAGACCACCCCCAGCAAGGTCTAGCCGCTTCGCCCTTGCCCCCCATGGCAGGGTGGGGCCTGTTGTCGGTGTGCCTCAGTGTCTGGCAGAGGCTGCCCCTGGGAGATCACACGCATTCCCGGGCCGCCAGAGCAAACGAGCTGGCCCTTGGGGTGCCGCTGTGTAGCAAGGTGGCCCCGGAATCCCCTCGACCTACGCGTCGAGCCAATGTGGCTAGCGGGAAGCCCGCTCCGGTCGGGCGATCCGCGGCGGTTGTCCCTCGGGGGAAGCCGGAGGTCAGAGGGAGGGCTGCCGAACCGCCTGGATCGCTGCCCAATCGGTGCGGTAGCTTGCCAGCGCCTCCGGACTAGCGACAGGGAGGCCAGCAGCCTTCGCCGCCACCCCAATCGGCCACTGCCACCTCAGTTGATCGCAGAACCAGGTGACGTACGCGCCGCCCTCGTTGCTGGCGATAAAGAGCTCCACCAGAGTTCCTTCGACCTCGAAAGCTCGCTTGTGGCTTGCGTGTTTCTCAGGAATCTCGCCTACCAGACCAAGGAAGTCGTCTAGCGCCGTTTCCTCTGGGTCGAGCAGAATCAGATCGACGTCCCGGTGACCGCTGCGGGGCGTGAGTCCGAGTAGATCCTCTGCCCAGCCTCCGAAGACAAGCACCGAGAAGCCAGCTCGCTCCAAGTGAGAGACCAACAACCGAAGCAATCGAAGGTCGTTGGCCACGGGGTCATTCTGGCACTCTGTTGACCTGCCTCCGGTCGTTCCACCTGCGAGTGGCCTGGTCCCTGGGCTGGTCCGTGGCCCATCCGCAAGCCAGCCAGTGCGGCCCGTTCCACCTCTCCGTCAACCCGCATCCAGTGGCCACCGGAGCCGTGGGCCGCCAACACCGTCGGGAACGCGTGGCGGTTGATGGTTCCCTGCACCGCCACTTGGCCGCGCGACGCCAGTTACGCGCTCCCCTTCTTAGGCAACTGCACCATGGTCCATCTGTCGATCGTGTTCAGGGTGGCGTCAAATCGGATCGTGGGCGCGCCTGTGAGCCGAGTCATCGTGAGCATATGCCGACATCTGTCTGGGCGACGGTCGACCTCAAGGGCCCTCGTGCCTGCCGGACTGAGGTTGCGGGCCCACTCCCTTCAGCCAGATAAGACGTGACACCAGCGTCCGGTCGTTGAAGATGTCGATCGTCACCGCCCGGTCACTGACGACCGTGAAGGCGAGGATGGCGACCGGTACCTCGCCATCGAATGCCACGGCACCGGCGGTGCCGTTGACCAGAGCCGGGCGGACAGAGGTGGCGAACTTGACCCCCAGCGTGGCCGCCCGCGCGACCTTGTCGGCGCCTCGCAACTCCGTCAGCCCGGCGTGGACATGAGAGCGCGCGATGACGTCCGGATCGAGGACGGCGACCAGGGCGTCGAGGTTGCCCTCGCGGGCCGCTGAAAAATAGGCGTCGACGACCGCCCGCTGATGCTCGACGTTGGAGTCGGGCGCGGGCGCGGCTCCTCGGACGCGGCGCCGCGCCCGGCTCGCGAGCTGCCGGGTTGCCTCGGGAGAGCGCTCGATCAGGGCGGCGATATCGCCGAATGGCACGGCAAACATGTCATGCAGGATGAATGCCAGTCTCTCAGCCGGGTTCAGAGATCCGAGGACGACCTGGAGGGCGATGCCGACGGCGTCGGCGAGGAGGGCCTCGTGCTCAGGGTCACCACCGGCGTCGGTGGAGACGATCGGCTCTGGTAGGAACCCGTCGAGTGGCTCTGCAGGGCGGGTCCGTCTCTCGCGGAGGACGTTCAGGCAGATCCGCGCGACGACGGTGGTCAGCCATCCCTGGAGGTCGTGGATCTCGTCGGAATCCGCCCGCTGGAGTCGCAGCCACGCCTCCTGGAGCGCGTCATCTGCGTCACTCAAGGATCCCAGGACCCGGTAGGCGACGGATCGCAGCCGTCGCCGCTCGCGGTCGAACCTGTTCGCCAGCTCGAGCCGATCCATGTCACACCTCCGCCTGGCGTGGGGTCATAGGTGGTAGACCCGAACATACTGACCGATGTGACAGGAGGTGAGTCGATGGCGCGGATAGAAGGTGTCGGGCGGGCCCAGGCCGGACCCGTCGTGAAGCTCGTCTACTGGTTCATGCGCAGGGGCATGAGGAAGATGACCGGACGTGAGCCTGCCCACGGCAGCGGTATCGAGCCGGTCGAGATCTGGGCCTACCGGCCGAAGATGTTGAGCGGTCAGGGCAAGTTCCAGGGGGCGGTGAGAAAGGGAAAGGCCGTCGACGAGCGACTGAAGATGCTGGTCGAGCTAAAAGGCTCCCAGATGATCGGTTGCGAGTTCTGCGTCGACCTGGGCTCGCAGGTTTGCCGCAACTCGGGGATGTCCGATGAGGAGCTGCTGGCGCTGCCGAGCTACCGGCAAAGCGAATACTTCACCGAGCGCGAGAAGCTGGCCCTCGACTATACGGTTGGGGTGATGCGCACGCCGGTAGATGTGAGCGATGAGCTGTTCTCCCGCATGAGAGAGCACTTCACCAACGAGCAATTGGTGGAGATCACGGCGTTGCTGACCGTCGTCAACCTCGACCGCTTCAACGCAGCCTTTGGCATCGGCTCGGCAGGCTTCTCCGAGGGCATGGTGTGCGTCCTGCCCGATCGTCCGGGCACGGAGCCGCTTGCCGGGATCGAGAGGACCACCGCCTCGGCGTAGACGCGGGCGCGGGATGCCAGAGCCGAACGCAGGGATGGCCATGCCCGTGGGCGTGGGCCGCACGTTCGCTCAGGAGGCCGCGCGGGTAACCACCGTCTGCCACTCCCCGCCGGAGACCAGCAAGTGGAACGAGATCGAGCAGCGGCTGTTCTCCTTCATCACCCAGAACTGACGCGGCAAGGCATCGCTCAGCTACTCGGTCATCATTGACCTGATCGCCGCGAGCACCACCACCAAAAGCGAGGGCGACTACCGTGCCTCGAGCCCGTACCGGATGGTGCTGGGGTGCGTCAGGGAGCCGTGCCGTAACTCGTGGTCTAAGTCGCGCGTTCTGCTTCCGAACCAAAGGTGATTGGACCAGGGTCGAAGTCATCGTCCCGTCAGGGATAGGAGGACCCCAATGGTACAGGCCAGGCGACCCAGTGCAATCGTCACGTGCTGACTCACCGACATGGAATCTGGTTCGCTCTAGGTCTCCTTTCAACCGGCGGTTTGTTGGTGGGGTGCAGCCCGGCAACGGCGACGCTGGGACGCTCCTCCCCTAGCGCGGCGGTAGCTACCCCAAGTCCGAGCGGGACCTCGTCATCGGCCGGCGGCCCAATCCAAGCCGTGGACATGACCTGGGTGAGCGAACAGCAGGGATGGGCCCTAGTGTCCCGTTTCAGAAGAAGGTTTCACATTCCGGCTCGTCCGACTCCGATCGTGTCGGGTGACCTCAACGAGTAAGGCATTTAGGAAACGGGACACTAGCGACTTCCCCCTCATGCGCGGGAATCTCTTGCGTTGCCGTGTTGGGCACCACCGACGGAGGCCAGCAGTGGACCACGCTGGACCAGTTGGACGCCTGCCTCACCGAATGCGGAGTCGGCGCCGACGTCGTGTCCAACATCCGCTTTGCGACTGCCGAAATCGGCTATCTCTACGGCGCCATCTACGGCGCTTCGCCAATGATGTTGACCACCGATGGGGGGCTCGATTGAAGCGTGCAGCCCGGGCGCTACACTGTCGCCCTCGATGTCAGCGGCGGTGAAGCCATGCGTATCAGTTCACCGCACGGCGGATGCCCCGGACCGTGCGACCCGACCATCGACGTCGCTCCCCTTGGGAGCAATGAGTGGACCACCGCCTTCGTCCCCACACCCACGTACCAGGATGGTGCGGAGCTGGTACGCCAGGGAGCCGATGTGTACAGCCTCTTCCCGGGGAACCCAGCGGGTGGTGGAGGTAATCCTCAGCATGCGGATCTGTACATCTCACAGGACGGCGGAACTGTCTGGGAGCACGAGGATGATCCCTGCGGGTACACGGGCACCATGCCCGACGACGCCGTGTCGATGGCCGCGGCTCCCCAGGGGGTACTGGTGGTGCTATGTACCCTAAGACCAGTAGGCGCCAACTTCCTGATCGTCTCCGCGACCGCAGGCATGGCCTTCGGCCCCCGTCAGGCGCTACCCGTCGGGAGCGGGTTCCAGTTGGCCGCGGCAAGCTCCAGCAGCCTTGTAGTGGGCAATGCTGACGGCACAGCGTTGGACTCGGTCACCTACTTGCTGCTTCATTCCGGCGATGGTGGTCAGCACTGGCAGACCGTTGTCGACGAGAAGGGGCCGTCGACCGGCCTGCCCCTCAGCTTTCTAGGGTTCGAGAACCCTTCGGACGGCAGGTGGATCGGACCAGCGAGCACCCTGTGGACCACCACTGACTCAGGAGCTGTGTGGACCCCCTCGCGGTTCTAGCCTCGACGACCGGACGATGACGCCCAGTTCGCCTTCTGGTTCGCTTAGCACCGCTCGAGTAGTACGGCGAGTGCTGCGATCGTATCCCCAAGCCGGGCCACGTACCCGCTGCTGGCGGTCAGATCGCCTTCGCGGATGACTTCCAACGTTTGGGCCGGCTTGTCCCGGGCTGTCAGGACAGCGCCTAGAAGACGTCGAAATCCGCGAAAGATCGGTCGGCCGACGACCGGTAACGAGTCTCCAAGCAGAGTGTCGAGGGCAACGTCCGCCCACTCCAGCGGCGCCGGAAGGTCAGGTCAGGCGGTCAACGTGGTCGGGCACGGCCCGGGCTGGTTGGTGGTCTTGCTCCGTTCTGAGGGATCAGGCTGCCACGGGCGTCGTCCAACGCGTTGGCAAGCCGTTCCCGGAAACCAGCCGGGGTGGAACACCAAGGCGTCTTCTCCGACGTTTAGCGGTCAGACTCGTTCAAACCCATCAAGTGGGGGCCTCGGGCCCGAGGACTACATGGTCAGCTCCATCCGACGATCCCAGCGACCCGCGGTTGAGCTACTACCAGCGGGGCTTGGGCTGGCAGCACTGGGCGCTCTCGGCTACGCCAACTTAGTGGGTTGGGCCCGGACCGTTTGGGGGGCTAACCCTGACCTCGGCGAACTGGAGTCTCACCTGGACGGCTGGATGGCTGACCTCGAGGTGTCGGCCCGACACCGCTACTTCCATACCGAAGTCGGGCAGGTCCACGTTCTGGAGGCGGGTAAGGGTGAGCGTGCTGTGCTCCTGGTCCCCGGGCTAGGCGCGTCGGCGGGGGAGTATGGACGTTTGATCAAGCGGCTGGCACGCCATTGCCGAGTGGTGGCGATCGACCGACCCGGGACAGGGCTAAGTGACCCGATTGGCTTCAGTGGTCACCCTCGCCATCCCTGGGTTCGGATACTTGCCACCATCGCCGACCAACTAGGCTTGGAGCGCTTCATCTTGGTCGGACACTCCGTGGGCGGCCTAGCGGCGGGGGCCTTCGCGACCGCCCACCCTGAGCGAGTCCAGCAGCTGGTCCTGCTAAGCCCATTTGGGCTTGAACGGCGCATCCCGTTGCGGTGGAACTTGCTGCTGCTTCCAGGAGCGCTTGACCTGCTCGCGGCCGCCGACCGAGCGCGACGGATCCGGATGCTCAGCAGGAGCCCCGGTGGGACCGGCGGTCTGGGCGCACCCCTGCCGCCGCCGTCCCCGATGGTGGCCTACCGGCGCGGAGTAGCATTGCGCTTCGGCCCGGACTCGGAGTTGGCCCTGCTGGCAAGACTGGCGCGTCCCCTGCGCCTGCACCCCGAGTCACTGCTGCTCCCGGCCCTGGGACTGGTCGCGGACCGTACGCTGGTGGTTTGGGGGAATCGTGACCGCCAGCTGCCGCTGGCTGGCGCTCGAGCGGCTCTAGAACTTCATCCGGAACTCAGACTGACGGTCGTGGAGGGGCAGGGCCATACGCTGCCGTTCGCGAAACCGGGACTGGTCGCCGCCCTGGTCGCTAGCGGCTAGGAAGGGCCCGCCCGGGAGGCCTCTTGGTACGGGCTTGGAAAATTCACCGTGTCGGTCGCTGGCCTTTTCCCGAAAACCACGCTCAACGGCCACGGGGTCCACTGGCGTAGCGGATGTATCACGCTAGACCGCGGCGACGGGCCAACCCCTAGCTGGGTGTGACCACCAGATGGCCCCCCCTCACCTCCAGGACTCTGACGATCACGTCTTTGGCGATGGGTTCGCCAAGAGCGCTGAGGGCGGGCCACTCCTCACCCCGGGCGCGCACAGCCCCGAGGTGGATCCTTCCGGGAATGGCGACCGAGACGACCGCCTCCTCACCCGCCATGCCCTCGATCCCATTGATCACGATCCTGACTCAGCGGGAGGCGCGGTCCGGCGAGCCCAGCACCCC
>JBOHUH010000017.1:0-62395 GCA_050733915.1 Candidatus Dormibacteria bacterium
GATGGGCACGGTGAGCCCGGCGGCCAGTCCCGCCCCGATGCTGAGGGAGACGGTATAGGCTGAGGTCATCAGGGCCGCCTGCTCTGGGAAGCGACCCCGGATCACCGCCGGTACCACGACGTTCATGATCGCCACCGCCAGGGCGGCCACCGCGGTGCCCGGGAAGAGCCCGGCGCCGGGCCAGAGGGCTCGGATGAGCAGCCCCAGGACCAGCGCCGCGATCACCATCAGCAGCAGCTGCTCCTCCCCGAAGCGGCGGCGCAGCCGGGGGCCGGCCAGGGCCGCCACCCCGAAGCAGAGGACGGGCACGGTCACCAGCAGGGACTGTCCGAAGGAGTCCAGCCGGAGGTCCGCCAGGATCGGTGGGACCGCCGAGACCGCCACCCGAAGGTTGAAGGCCAGCAGCAGAACGGCGACCACCGCCAGCACCCCCTCCCGCCCCGGGGCACCCTCGCCGCGCGCCCGGCCGGGTGCGCTCAGCGGACGGGCAGGACCGGCTCCGGCACCACCTCCGGGGCGCCCTCGGAGCTCTCGGGACGCTTGGACTTGGGCGATGTCGCACTGGGCTTGGGCGCCAGTCCGGTCACCTTTAGGATCTCCGCTTCGTCCAGGGACTCCTCGCGAAGCAGAGCCTCGGTGAGTGCCTCCAGCTTGTCCCGGTTGCGGGTGAGCAGGTCCTGGGCTTCGGTGAAGCACTCCTCCACGATCCGCTTGACCTCGGCGTCGATGAGTTGGGCGGTGGCCTCACTGTAGGGACGCTGGGGCATCATCAGCGCCTGGTTGTCGGGCTCCTCGGCCAGGTTGAGTGGGCCCACCAGGGGGCTCATCCCCCAGTGCACCACCATCTGCCGAGCGATCATGGTGACCTGCCCCAGGTCGTTCTCGGCCCCGGTCGTGACCACGTCGTAGATCAGCTTCTCCGCGGCGCGCCCCCCCAGGGCACCGACGATCCGGGCCCTGAGGTAGGTCTCGGGATAGTTCTGGCGATCGTCGACTGGGGACTGGACGGTGACCCCGAGCGCCCGGCCGCGGGGCACGATCGAGACCCGCCGCACCGGGTCAGCCTCGGGGACCAGAAGCCCGAGCAGGGCGTGGCCGCTCTCATGGCAGGCGGTCCGGC
This sequence comes from Candidatus Dormibacteria bacterium, assembly GCA_050733915.1. GTDB lineage: Bacteria > Chloroflexota > Dormibacteria > Aeolococcales > Bog-877 > Bog-877. Next base: position 1,121 of record JBOHUH010000017.1, read on the forward strand.
GCCGGTCCTCCTCGCTGAGCACGATCCGCCGTGCGGCTCCCAGGAGGACCTTCTCCAGGGCGTCGGTGAAGTCCGTCTGGGTCACCGCTGGGCGGTCGCGACGAGCGGCCAGAAGCGCCGCCTCATTGACCAGGTTGCGCAGCTCAGCGCCCACCAGGCCTGGGGTCTGCGACGCCAAGTTGTCCAGGTCCACGTCCCCTCCCAGGGGCACCCCACGGGTGTGGATCTTGAGGATGGCGGCGCGCCCCACCCGATCCGGGGGCTGGACCATCACCCGACGGTCGAAACGGCCGGGCCGGAGCAGGGCGGAGTCGAGGACGTCAGCGCGGTTGGTGGCGGCGAGGACGATCACCCCCTCGCGGGAGTCGAAACCGTCCATCTCGGTGAGAATTTGGTTGAGGGTCTGCTCGCGCTCGTCGTGGCCCCCGAAGCTGGCACCAACCCCACGGCTGCGCCCGATGGCGTCGAGCTCGTCGATGAAGATGATCGCCGGCGCCGCGGCGCGGGCCTTGGCGAACAGGTCACGGACCCGGGAGGCCCCCACCCCCACGATCATCTCGATGAACTCTGAGGCGGAGAGGTTGTAGAAGGGAACCCTGGCCTCGCCGGCCACCGCCCGGGCCAGGAGGGTCTTGCCAGTGCCCGGCAGGCCCACCAGCAGCACCCCCTTGGGTACCGTCCCGCCCAGGCGCTGGTACCTGCCGGGCTGCCGCAGGAAGTCGACGATCTCCTCGAGCTCCTCCTCCGCCTCCTCGATGCCGGCCACGTCGGCGAAGGTGGTGGCCGGGCGCTCGGCGTCATAGAGCCGGGCCTGGCTGCGACCCATGCTGAAGAGCCCTCCCCCTGCCGAGGCCGCGGCGCGACGCATCAGGTAGAGGAAGGCCACCACGATCAGTAGGGTGGGGCCGAAGCTGAGCAGCAACTCCTCCCAGAAGGGGGTCAGGGTGGACTGGGCGTTGACCGTCACGCTGTGCTTCTGGAGCAGGGCCTCTAGCCCGTGGCCACCGAAGCTGGGCACCTGGGTGGTGAAGTACTTGGCCTTGGTCTTGGCCTTGGCGGAGCTCCCGGTGGGATGGCGGAAGGTGCCCAAGATGGTCCCCGAGCTGGCGGTGATGCTGACCACGTCGTTGTTGCCGACGTCGGTGACGAAGGCGCTGTAGGGGATGGTCAGGGTCTTGTGGCTGGAGGGGGCCAGGAAGACGTTGACGATGAGGACGTTGAGGACCAGGATCACCAGCAAGGGCATCCAACTGCGCATCGAGCGCCAGCTGCTCGGTGGGCGCCCCTGGGGAGGACGTTGAGGGGATCTCGGCGGCGACACGTTGGGGTCAGCGGCCATGGTGGGCACGCTAGCAGATGGGGTGTGACTTCATCCCCAGCACCGCTCCAGCCTCCAGCGCCGGGAGCCCAGCTCCAAGCGCAGGTCTAGGCAGCGCCCATCCTGGAGCAGCACCCGCCAGCAGTCCCGGCGCACCGGTCGTTCCGGGATCACCCGCCACCACCCCACCTCGACCCGCCAGCGCTCAACCACCGCGGCCACCTCGATCCAGCCCCGACCCAGGTTCACCGCCAACGGTCGCGAGGGAGCTCCCCCGACCCGGACCTTGATCGCGCTCACCCCGAACTCCAGACCAGCCGCTCCTCGGGAACGTCCCCGGGATGCCCGGGCCGCACCTCGATGCGCCAGACCAGGCCCACTCCGAACCGGTCGTGGAGGCGGTCCACCGCCCGCTGCACCGCCTCCCGATCGGGGGCCCGACCCTGCCAGAGGCCGACCTGGCGCACCGGGGGGTCCACCAGGTCGAACGCGTCCAGCTCCACCACCGTTACCGGCGCCCGAGGATGCACCCTGGCGAAGAGGCCGAGCAGCGGTCCCAACAGTTCCTCGGCGCTGGCCATGGGCAGTGGCGGGGCGATCTCACCCCACCAGACCTGCGGCTCCCCGGGGCGGTGTGGGGAGGGATCCTCTTGGCCTCGCAAGACCAGCCGAATCCTCCCCGCCGCCCGCCCTCGCCGGGACAGCTCCTGAGCCAGCCCTCGAGCCAGCTCGGCGGCCCCGAAGCGCAGTGACTCCGAGTCCTCAACTCCCCCCGCCAGGGCGCGGCGGATCCCGCACAGGGGAGGCTCACGCCAGGGATCGATCCCGGTCGCGTCCAGGCCCCGGCAGAGGCGGTGGAGCAGAATCCCGTCCGGCCCGAACTGGCGCTGGAGATCCACCATGGCGATGCCGGCGCAGTCGCCGCAGGTGCGCAGACCGAACTGCAGCAACCGCTCCCCCACCTCGGACGGAATCGGCAGCGCCGTCACCGGCCAGCTGGCGAGGAACTCCGCCACCTTCCCCTCGGACACCCGGCACACCCGGCCCGGGTTGGCCCGCTGCGCCGCCACCCAGGCCGAAAAGCGAGATGGCCCCAGACCCACCCCGGGGCTGACCCCCAGCGCCGCCTGCAGCGCCCGTCCACAATGAGCGGCTCGAAGGATCTCATCCGGCCTGTTGGGGTCGCTCCCGGAGAGGTCGACATAGGCGCTGGCGTCATCCACCCACTCCACCAGGGGGCTACAGCCGGTCAGCGCCAGGCGGCACTCCCGACGCAGCTCGGCCAGCGCCACCGGATCGCAGGTGAGCCGGGCCCCCAGCGGGCAGAGCAGTTCAGCCCGGCGCCAGTCCTGACCCGGCCTAACCCCCAGGGCCCAGGCCGCCGGGGAGGCCGCCAGCACCACCGCCCGGCCGGCCCTCGTCTCACCGCGCACCAACACCTGCTCGCCAGAGAGCTCCGGATGGGCACGCCAGGCCAGCACCAAGGCGAGGTTGGGGAAGCTCAGGCAGGCGAGGTGGACGGAGCCGCCGCTCTGGCTCACCGGCCTGAGCCGGCCAGCAGCCGGAGAGGCTCGGTCTCCGGCTCCACGTCCGCCCGTCGTGGCTCCAGCTCCTCGAGCCCGGGCCGCCGCTGGTAGAGCCGGGGGAATTTGAGCTGGAGCCGACAGCCAGCCCCAGGCGCCCCGAGATGGCTGCGGCGGATCCGCACCTCCAACTGGAGACCACAGATGTCTCCGTGCGCCCAAATCCAATCCAGCCGCCCGCACTCCAGCTCCAGGCAGATCCGCTCTTTGAGCGCGGCCGGGATCAGCCCCCCCTCCAGCACCAGCCCGGCACCGCCCCCCTCCGCGAGCGCCGTCAGCAATGCGGAGGGGGCCGGGCTGGGAGTGAGCCGAGACCAGTCCTCGGCCACCAGGAGGCACAGGTCGACCCCGGCCCTGGCCAGCGCCCGGGCGGCCGCCCAGCCCTCCTCGGGACGCCTCGGCCTGACCAGCCAGCAGTTGCTCAGATCACCCCGGTAGGACTCGATGATCCCGGGGTCCAGCTCCAGGGTAAAGTCGACCAGGGCCACGGCGGCGGACCGGGACACCGCCGCGACCAGGGCCAGGCCGAGGTCGAACGCCCCGGATGACCAGCCTCCCGCCAGACGGCTGATCCGGCCTATGGGCAACCCCTGGCAGCCGGTGAGGTCGTCCAGAGCGGACACCCCGCTGGCCAGCCCCAGGGGCAACGACGGGCCTCCGGCGCGAACCGCTCCCGGACCGTAGCGAAAGTTGAGCGAGGCCAGGGCCAGGGCCAGGGCCCCGGCCTTGGGTTCGACTGCCCCCGCCCGCTCCAGCTGAGTCGGCTCTGCGGACACTGCGACACCACCCGCTTGAGTTTTGCTCGGACCGGAACCGGGACTCGCCGCCCCTGCCGGGCTTCCCTGATTGTACGAACGTCTGTTCGGTAAAGCAAGCGCGGGGCGAGCCCGAGGGGAACAGCCGGGAGAACCCCGCAAAACTCCCTACCCGACTGCGAAACCACCCACGTTTTCCTTAGTATTCCTGCGTCGCATTGACTGTCCCCGTTTGGCCACAGGAGGTTGCCATCCCATGAATCGCCGCGAGTTAGCCAAAAACCTGCAGCAGCGCATCCAGTTCGAGAACGAGCAGGGCAAGCAAGAGCCATTTTTCTCAAGCTTCATGCTGGCCGACGACACTCTCAAGCTGATCTTCCAGATCGTCACCGCGGAGCTCAAGGGCGGCGGTGAGGTCTCGGTCGCCGGCTTCGGTCGCTGGAAGATCCGCCAGACCCCGGCGGGGCGCCGGCGCAACCCCCAGACCCAGGCGATGGTCCAGGTTCCCGCCTCCCAGAAGGTGCGCTTCTATCCCTCGACCGCCCTCAAGGCGGCGGTGGCAGGGCGCTCCACCACCCGCCGTCGCAGCACCAAGCGCAGCTGACCCGGCGCGGCTGGTATAGGTCAGAAAGATGCGGATCGCGGTGGTCGGGGGCACCGGCTTCGTGGGTAGCCACCTGGTGGCAGGGCTGCTCAAGTCGGGGCATGAGTTGAGGGTGGTCGGGCGCGGGGCGCGCGCGGCCACCCTTCCTCCCGGACTGGCCCCGACCCAGGGCGACGTGATCAGCGGGGAGGGGCTGGATCAGGCCTTCGAGGGGGCGGAGGCGGTGGTCAACCTGGTGGCGGTGATCCGCGAGCGGGGGTCGCAGACCTTCGAGGCGGTGAACGCCAACGGCAGCGCCAACGTGGTCGCGGCGGCGGCCAAGGCCGGGGTGGGCCGGCTGGTCCAGTTCAGCGCCATCGGGGCCGACCCCGATCCCAAGTTCCCCTACCTGCTCACCAAGTGGCGCGGTGAGCAGGCGGTGATGGCCAGCACCCGGGATTGGGTGATCGTCCGCTCCTCGACCATCTTCGGCACCGGGGAGGGGTTCTTCACCCAGCTGGCCAAGGCGATCGCCCTGCCCGCACCCTTCCTGATCATCCCCGGGGACGGCACCGCGCTCTTCCAGCCGATCCACGCCGACGACGTGTCCCGCTGCCTGGAGGCGGCGATCACCGAGCCAGCCCGATCCCGGCAGACCTATGAGATCGGCGGGCCGGACCAGGTGACCCTCGAGGAGATCACCAAGGAGGTCGCCCGGGTCACCGATAAGGAGTGGTTCGGGATCTCCAAGAGACGGCCGCTTCACCTCGATCCGCGGATGATCCGCCCGGGGGCGATGCTGATGGAGAAGGCGCTGCCCAATCCCCTGATCACCGCTGATCAACTGGACATGCTGGCCAAGCCCAACGTCACCCGGGTGGACGCGGTCATGACCGACTTCGGTTTCCAGCCACGCCCGATGTGGGGCAACCTCGACTATCTGAAACGTCCCCGGCGCTGGCCCAAGCTGGCCGCCTGAGCCACTCACCCCAGACCGAACGCAACTAGCAAGAGGAGGTCGCGTGGCCGAGGCGGAGTTGACCCCACAGCAGATCATCGACCAGATCCCGGTCGCCTTCCGGGCGGAGAAGGCACAGGACTTGGAGGCGACCTTTCAGTTCGACATCACCGGCAGCTTGGGCGGGCAGTGGTACGCCGAGATCAAGGACTCGCGCTGCCAGGTCACCGCAGGAAGCTCCCCCAGCGCCAACATCACCATCACCATCAGCGACCAGAACTTTGTCAAGCTGATCACCGGGCGCCTGGACGGGACCATGGCCTTCATGACCGGCAAGCTCAAGCTCAAAGGGGACATGGGCCTGGCGATGCGGCTCTCAGGTCTCTTCCAGATGCCCGACTAGGTCCGGGGCCAGGTCCTGGCGGCGCTCCGGGCAGCGCGCCTGGAAGGCGCAGTCGCGGCAGGGGCGCTCGGGGAATCCGTCGGTGGCGTGGTAGTCGCCTTTCGCCACCCGTCCCGCCGCCCACCCTGCCCACTCCAGCGCCTGGCGCCGCTCTTGGGCACCGCTTTCCACCGGGATCAACTGGCCGCTGCGGAGCATCACCAAAGCGGTCGCGGGCGCGGCGACCGGAGCGCCCAGCACCCCCGCCTCCACCGCCGCGGCGTAGAGCTGCAGCTGCCGTGCGTAGGTGACCTGCTCGGTTGCGCCGAGGCTGCGGTTGGTCTTGTAGTCGATGAGAAGAAGACCCCCCTGGGGCAGCCGAGCGATCCGGTCGATCAGGCCAACCAAGGGTGGGCAGCCCGGTCCGGCCCAGTCGCTCCAGGTGAAGGCGAACTCGGTCGCCACCGTCGGCAGCGCGGCAGTGGGCAAGGCCAGGTAGGTGTTGAGCATCGCCTCCGCCTCCGAGCGCTGGGCCGGGCTGAGTCCGTCGCCGAGCTCCTGCACTAGCGATCGCACTCGGGCCGTGGCGGCCGGCGCCGCCTCCGCGCCAGTGTGGAGCCGCTCCAGCGCTGCGTGAACCACCACCCCCAGCTGCAGCGCCGCCGCCCGAGGCGCGTCCTCCATGGGACTACCTGCGGACGCGGTCTCGGCGAGAGGCTCCGGGAAGTGGGCCAGGTGCTGGTACCAAAACATGCGCGGGCACTGGCGGAGCAGCTCGATCGAGGTGAAGCTGAGCTGTTCGGGCATACCCGGGCCACGCCGGCGCCGGCGCCGCAGCCCGGCCAGCTCCTCCCAGCGATGGGTCAGCTGGGAGGGGGAGACAGGGGGCTGGGGAGAGCGCGAGCGGGAAACTCCAGCCAGCGACGGGGTGCCCACCTCCCCCGTCCAGGTCAGCCGCTCCGCCCCGGGGAACTGGGGCCATTGGCAGACCCAGGGCGAGCCGGACTCGGCGGCCTCGGCGAGCTCGAAGAACTCCCCTTCCTTACCTTTTCGGCTGGTGGTTACCAGGAGTAGGTCCTTGGCCCGGGTCATCGCCACATAAACCAGGCGGCGGTGCTCCTCACGCTCCACCGCAGCCGCCGGGGTCGCCTTCCAGCGCCGGTAGGCAGCGGTCGCCCCGGCGCCGGCATCGGTGCAGATGATCTGCTGCGCCGGACGGTCCCAGAGGATTCGCCCCGGACCCCGGGGGTGGAAGGGACGACAGTCCGCCAGCACCACCACCTCCCACTCCAGCCCCTTGGCCCGGTGGATGGTGCTGAGGGTGACCAGGTCCTCGTCGGTCTGCAGCGGGGGCTCGGCGGTCTTGGCTTCGTCGCTCATCAGCACCAGCCGATCCAGCAGCGCCGCCAGCTCCAGCCAGCGCCCCGGCGCAGCGGCCGCCCAGGCCAGTCGCTGCAGCTCCCGCAGTGACGCCACGGCCCGCCAACCACCGGGGTCGCCCGAGTCGGCCCGAGCCTGGTGGGCCGGGAGCAGCCCACTCTCCTCCATGCCCCGAGAGAGCACCTCCGCCGCCGGGGCGGACTGGGCCTGCAGTCGCAGCTCTCCGATCAGCTGGAGCATGCGGTGGCCACGATCCGCCCAGGGTCGCTCCCAGCCCGGTGCGCCCCGCTCCAGGTGCTCTCGCAGGCGCTCGGCCAGGGGCACCCTCGGGTGTCCCCCAGCAGTTCTCAAGGCGAGCAGGCCGGCGTCCGGGATCCTGACCACCTGCGACTGCAACACCCGCAGGCAGGCCAGGTCGTCTGCCCCATCGGCGGTGAGCCGGAGCAGGGCCAACGCGTCGCGTACCTCGGGGCGGGCCAGCAGCCCTCCCGTGGCAGTCTGGAAGGGGATGTCCCGGCGCCGCATCGCCTCCTCCAGGAACGGGCCCAGGCGGCCCTGCGTGTAGGCCAAGACGGCCATCTCCCGCCAGGCCACCGCCTGCCTGGTGCCATCCGGGTAGGCGATCCCCTGGCGGTGGATCCCCGCCAGGGCGGCCGCGATCAGCTCGGCCTCCTCGGCCACAGTCTCAACCTCGGCGATGAATACCGGCAGCGAGCTCTCCGCCGCCCGGTACGCCTCCATCGCCTGGTCGGCCGCGAACTGCGGGTCCTGCTTGATCACCCGGTCGGCGGCGCTGAGGATGTGCTCGCGGGAGCGGTGGTTGCGGAACATCGGCAGGGTGCGCCCTGCCGCCTCCGCCATGATTCCCGGCTTGGCGTCCCGGAAGGCGTAGATGGACTGGCGGGCATCCCCCACCATGAAGAGGCTGCGCTGGGTGGGGCCGGTCAGCTCGAGGATCAGCTCCTCCTGCAGCGCGCTGGTGTCCTGGAATTCGTCCACGATCACGAGGCGGAACTGGGCGCGACACCAGTTGCGAAGACGGGGCGAGCCCTGCAGTGCCAAGAGTCCCTCTCGGAGCAGGCCGTCGAAGTCGGTGGCGCCCCGCGCCGCCAGGCGGCGCTCGTAGTCCCGCCAGACGGCGAGGGTGACCCGGAGCGCGGCCCCATGCCAGGCCAGCTCGGAGGCCGGGTCGCCCAGGGCCCGGGCAACCCGATACCCCTGCTCTGAGAGCCGTTCGCAGGCGTCGGGATCGAGTGCCGTGGATCGCAGCCGGCGCACCGCCTGGGTCACCCCCTCGAGCAGGGCCAGAACGGCCCGGGGCCCTGGATCCGGGGGGAGCAGCTGCAGCCAGGAGTTGGGCTGCACCGACCGCCGGCGGACGTCTGAGACCGTCTCCCGCATCAGCAGCTCGGCGCTGACCTCGTCGATCAGCTCCAAGTCGCGGGGAAGCCCGGCCAGGTACGCGCGCTCGCTGAGCAGACGCCGCACCAGATGGTGGAAGGTGCCGATCCACGCCCCCTCCAAGTCGGCCACCCCGACTCCGGGAACAGCCAGCCTGGCCTCGGCCAGCACCGCCGCCACCTTGCGTCGCAGCTCGGCGGCGGCGCGGTCGGTGAAGGTGACCGCCATGATCTGGTCCATTCCCAGCTGGCCCGCCAGGGCGGCGGCGTAGAGCCAGGCCATGGTGGTGGTTTTGCCACTGCCCGCGGCCGCGGCGACCTTGACCGGACCCGCGCCCAGCTTGGCGATCACCTCCTGCTGCTCCCCGGTGGGCGCGACCTGGGCTCGGGCGCTGACCGGCTCGGCGGTGCTCAAGGTCGGAGTGCGGGGATGGGATGGGCCGCTCCCACGCTGCCCTCGCCATCGCACCAGAGCTGCAGTGGGCACCCCCGGTGGGTGTCGCGGCAGGTGCGCACGTCGTGGCCCGGGCGGGCCGGGAACCGCCCTCCCAGGATCGCCCGGGCCACCTGGTCTACAGCCTGAGCGATTCGCCCCAGCTCAGCCTCCGTGAGGCTGCCGGCCGCGCCCGGATCAGGTCCTTGGGTCATCCGAAAGCCGGCCGCGAGGATGGGATCGGCGGCCCTTTGCTTGGGGTCAACGCCCACGTACCAGTTGCGCATCCGGGTCGGCAGCTGGTCTCCCAGCTCCGCCTCGAAGGCACCCTCTCGGGCCGCCAACTGGTAGATCGGGAGCTGCCACTGGACCGGCCCCTGAGGCGGCTTGCCGAACAGCTCGCTCCGCAGCTTGCCCGCGCTGGCCGCCTCCCTTGAGGTCTTGTAGTCGAGCAACTCGACGCTGCCGTCGGGGTGTCGCCAGAGCGCATCCACCCGCCCCCGCAGCTGCCAGCCCTGGCGCTCGACCGCGAACTCCACCTCCGCGGCAATCGGCTCGCCGACCTGCTCTATTCCCCTCGAGACGATCTGGCGATCCCAGCGGGCCACCATCTGCGTGAGCCAGAGTGCGATGAAGGTGACTTCGAGCGGGTCCGGGTGCTCCCCGCGCACCCCGGGCATGATCTCGTCTCGGATCAGGGTGATGGCGAGGGCTCGGAAGGCGCCTTGGTCACCGGCCCAGCTGGACCGCTGGCGCTGCAGGCTCTGGAGCAGCCGGTGCGCCGCGCTGCCCAGGGTCAGGCTGACGTCCGGCTCGCCGGGTTGGATCAGTAGCTGGGCCAGGTACTGGCGGGGGCATGCCAGCCAGGTGGCGACCGAGGTGGCGCTGAGGGTGAGCGGCTCCAGCCGAGGGTCCGGTCCCTCCGAGACCGGGTCCCACGGCTCCAGCGCATGGCGCAACTCCAACGCCTGCCGTCCCAGCTCTCCCAGCCCCCTGGCAGCCTGCCGCGACAGGGCCACGCGTTGCACCAGGTCGTCGGGATGGACCAGCTCCGCCAGCGGCGCCGGAACCTCGATCTGTCCGCAGCGGAGCAGCGCCTCGATGAACGAGGAGCGCTCCACGCCCTGACCCAGGTAGCGGTGGGCCCAACTGCAGGTCACCTCGGAGGATGCCCGGGTCAGCCCCAGCAGAAAAAGCCGCGCCTCGGCGTCCCGCTGGCTCTCCCCGGAGGAGAGGACATCCTCCAGCTCGGGCACCCGCCGGACCAGCTCCTGTAATTCCTCGGGGTCGAGCAGGCCGCCGGTATCCGGCGGCGCCGGAATGGTGCCGGCGGCGCAGCCCAAGATGAACACCTTGGACCAGGCTCTTCCCTTGGCCTGGCGCAGGGGCATGACCGTCACCTGGTCCGCCGTCTCGGGCACGACGGGCTCGGCAGCTCCGCTGCGCGGCAGCGCCAGCTGCAGCGACTCCAGCCACCGCGGCAGGGTGGTGGCCACCTCGCCCAAGCGCAGCTGGGCGTCCAGGACCGCCTCGCCGACCCCCGCGAACCCGGCCATGGCGGTGGCCAGTTCCAGGTCGTCGAGGGCCAGCGCGCCGATGCCGGAAGCCAGCTCGACCTGGCCCAGCAACAGGCGCAATCGGGTCTGGTCCAGCGGCGCCGAGGCCCACTCGTCCAACCCCGCACCTAGCGCCAGCCAGGGCTCGCCTGCGGCCCGGAGCAGCTCCACCTCGTGGCCCTCCGAGGGAGGCGCCGCCCCGGGGTCCTCGAACCCGCGCACCCAGTCCCAGAAGAACCGGGGGACCGGCTTGCTCCGCCGTCCCGCCTGACGGCGGAGCTCCCGCAGACCGGCCCTGGGGACCGCAGCAGGACCGACGCCCAAGGCTTCGAGCAGTGCCGCCTCATCGTCGGGCCGGCAGAGAACCCGGAGCCAGTTGAGGGCGACCGCCACCAGGGCGTGCCCCCCTGGTCCCGTTGCGCCCCAGGGTCGGTAGGGTACTCCGAGACTGTCGAGCGCCATTCGCAACGCCGCCAGCTGCCGCCCCGGGGAACGCACCAGGATGGCCACCTCACCGAACTCAACCTCGCCCTGCAGGCGGGCGCGCATGATCTCCCGAGCCACCGCCAGCGCCTCCTCGGTCTCGTCGGCGGCGACCCAGATCCGTGCGGTGGCGTGGAGCCGAAAAGCAGCCTCCGGGACCTGGTCCAGGGCCGAGCCGCTCTCGAATTCGGTGGACGGGCGGCCCTCCGGCGGCAGTCCGATCTCCTCCACCAGCTCCTCGGTCCAGCGGGGCAGCACCGAGGGCAGGCGCCACTCGCGCGGAGCCATCTCCCGGGGGAAGTACTCCACGAAAGGGCGGCTCGAGGATTCACTGGACACTCCCCGGAAGCCCGGGGTGGACTCCGACGGGTCTCCCGCCAGGACCAGGCGCCGCGGCGGGCTCAGCCGCTCCCCGAGCTCGCGGATCAACAGCCACTGGGCGGGGCTCAGGTCCTCCGCCTCATCCACCAGCAGCAGGTCGGCCCACCCCTGGGCCTCGGCGCGGTCGTCGAGGAGGCGCTCCAGGGCCATCAGGTGGACGTCGCGGCCGTCGTAGGCGTCCATCCCGTCGAGCACCCGCTGGTAGCTGTCGGCCAGGACCGCCACCTCGCCCAAGCTCTCAGGGGCACCGCTCAGACGTGCGGCGAGCAGCCCCGGCCCGACCAGCGCTCGTCGGCACGCCGAGAGCATGCTGAGCACATCGTCGATGCAGGATGGCTCCTCCGCCACCGGACCAAGCCGAGGGAGTGGGGCCGCCCGGCGCAGCGCCGCCCGCACCGCCAGCCACTCCCCAGCGGGAGACAGCCGCGCCCGCCCGGATGGAGGCCCGAGCCTCTCCAGCAGGCCCCGAGCCAGGCCCTCGTGGGTCTGCACCCGCAAGGTGGGATGGGCACGGCTCAGACCTGCTCCCACCAGGGCGCGGAATCGAGCTGCAGCGTCGCGGCTTCGGACCACGGTCACCGCTCGTTCGGGAGCTCCTCCCTGAGCCAACCACTCGATCACCAGCCGCGCCAGCAGGGAGGTCTTCCCGGAGCGGGGGCCACCGACCACTCGGACCGGCCCCAGAAGGTCGGCGACTCCGGGTTTTGGCGCTGAAGATCGCGGTCGCAGTGCGCTCAGCCTCGCTCCTGAGCCACCAACCCCGCTGGCTGCGAGGGGTTGCGGAACTCGTCGAGTGCCGCCAGCAGTCCCTCGGGCCGAAGGAGCTGGCGCAGGGCGCCCGCCCTCCGCGCCGGGTCCTCGCCCGGCTCCAGGCCACCAGCAACCCCCTCGACCATGGAGCTAACCATCCCCGCCAGCCAGGCGGCGTCTGAGTGGTCCGAGGACTTGGCGGAGCACACCCGGGCGTCCACCTCGGAGAGCAGCGAGACCACCATCGCTCGGCCCACCCGGTCGCGGAGTTGGTTCACCCGCCGCTTGGCGGAACCCGCCGCCGCGTCGACCAGATGAAACAGCAGCCGGAACGACGCGGGAGAGTCAGCGGCGAATTGGAGAAACCTGGTGGTCAGCTGCTCGAAGGAGGGTGCGTCGGCTGCGCCGGCGGCAATCCCGAGCAGCTCTTGGAGCCGCTCGCTCTCCCGCTCGACGACCGCCGCGAGGGCCTCCCGACGGTTGTGAAAGTGGCGGTACACCAGGGGTTTGCTGACCCCCGCGGCTGAGGCGATGGAGTCCATCGTGGTCAGCTCCAGGCCATCCCTGGCAAAGGCCACCAAACAGGCCTGCAGCAGCTGCTCCCGGCGGTCCGAGCGCTGCATCCGGTGTTGCTTGGGGCGTCCCCGAGTCGAATGGCGGTCAGAGACGCGACCCACCGCCTCGATGGTGGCGCCGATCAGCCACGGGGCCAGCTGGCGTTCGTTCTTGGTGCCCACCCTGGCTGGACCTGGGCGGGTCGCCCTAGGCCCCCTCCTCGTTGCGGACCGAGTTGAGCAGACGCCCAATGGGATCGATCCTAACCTCCACCTGCTGCCCCGCCCGGAGTGTCGCCCTCGGCTTACGCCTCCAGCCGATCCCGGCCGGGGTGCCGGTTTCGATCACATCGCCGGTTGCCAGTTCCAGGTAGCCGGAGAGAAAGCTGATCAGCGTCGCCACCGGGAAGATCATGTCCCTGGTCCGACCCTCCTGGCGAATCTCCCCGTCCACCCGTGTCTCCAGGCTGAGGCTCTGGGGATCGGGGATCTCGTCAGCGGTGACCAGGTGCGGGCCGAGAGGGGCGAAGGTGGCCATGCTCTTGGGGATGGTCCACTGGGGCATCGCATCCTGGACGTCACGGGCGGTGACGTCGTTGGCGATGGTGTATCCGGCGACATGCTGGAGCGCCTCGTCAACGGGGATCCGCCGGCCCGGGTTGCCGATCACCACCGCCAATTCACCCTCGTAATCGATGGCCTCGGCGTGCTCGCTGGGCAGCAGGATAGCGGCCCCGTCGGCGACCACCGCGGAGTTGAGTTTGACCCAGACGATGGGCTCTGGGGGCGCCTTGTGCCCACTCTCCTTGGCATGGGCCAGGTAATTGCGGCCGATGGCGAAGATTCGGTTGGGCACCAGTGGCGGAAGCAGGGGCAGCTCCGGCCAGAGCTCAGGGCCCAGCAGGGGTAGCCGACCGCAGAGCAGGGCAGCCTGCAGCGCGGGGCTCGCCAGTCCCAGGTCCCGCCAGCGCAGACCTTTGGCGCTTGGCCGGCCGGGGTCGGCGACGGCGAAGCGGGCACCCTCGGGAGCGGCGAAGCGGGCTAGGCGCAAATTCACTCACCTCTGCTGTGGGGCCTCATTATCCGGCCCGCGCCGGGTGCCAGCACCAGCCACTTGATACGATCAGCGCGTCGTGCAGAGCTCTGGTTACGGACCTCGGACCGGCCCCGCGGGTAGTTGTGCTGGCGCTGCCGCGGAACCATTGTCAGTGACCGCGGAGCAGTTCCCCTGAGCTCGGCCCCGGTCTCGGGAGCGTTCCCCGCAGCCCCAGTGCAGGATCGTTTCTTCGTCGGGGGCGGTTGGGAAGAGGCCACTTCGTCAGCCCGGATCGAGGTCTACGAGGCTGGCACTGGCGAGGTCATGGCCGAGGTCGCCGACGCTTCCGAGGAGGACATCGACCGCGCTGTCCAGGCGGCGGCCGAGGCCCAGCCGCTGTGGGCCCGGAACACCCCAGAGCAGCGGGCGGCATACCTGGAGGCGCTGGCGGCAGGGATCTCGGAGCGGACCGAGGAACTGGCCCGGAGCATCGCCCGGGAGGTCGGGACCCCTATCCGGCACGCGAGAGCCATCCAGGTGGGTAATCCGATCCAGATCCTGGCGGGCACAACCGCGGCTCTGCGCGAATTCAATTTCCAAGAGGACATGGGCAACGTGCGCGTCTTCCGTGCACCCGCCGGCGTCGTCGCCGCGATCACGCCTTGGAACTATCCTCTGCAGCAGGTCGTCGCCAAGGTGGCCCCTGCCCTGGCGGCGGGCTGCACCGTGGTCCTCAAGCCGAGTGAGGTTGCGCCCCTCACCGCCTTCATCCTGGCCGAGGTCGCGATGGCGGCAAGCCTGCCCCACGGTGTCCTCAACGTGCTGACCGGGATGGGGGAGACCGCAGGCGAGGGACTGGTCTCGCACCCGCTCGTCGACCGGATCTCCTTCACCGGCTCCACCAGAGCCGGACGGCGGATCTCCCAGCTGGCTGCGGAGCGGGTGGTGCCCGTGACCCTGGAGTTGGGCGGAAAGTCAGCCAGTGTCGTCCTGCCCGATGCCGACGTCGAGAAGGCCGCGAAGTTCGCGGTCTACAACGCCTTCCTCAACGCCGGCCAGACCTGCACCGCGCTGACCCGGCTGCTGGTGCCGGACACCCACCAAGAACGCGCGGTGCTGGCGGCGGTGGAGGCCGCCCAGCGGATGGGCGTGGGAGATCCGCTCGATGAGTCCACCCGACTGGGCGCGCTGGCTTCTTCGGCTCAGTTGGAGCGGGTGCGCACCTACATCGAGGTGGGCATCGCCGAGGGAGCTCGGCTAGCCACCGGAGGGGTGGAGCCGCCCCCGGGCTTCGAGAAGGGCTACTACGTGGCCCCAACCGTCTTCGCCGACGTACGGCCCGAGATGACCATCGCCCAGGAGGAGATCTTCGGTCCGGTACTCTCGATCCTCCCCTACCGCGAAGAGGCCGAGGCTCTGGCGATCGCCAACGGAACACGGTACGGCCTAGCCGGGGCGGTCTGGTCCGGCGACCAGGAGCGAGCCATCGACTTCGCCCGGCACCTGCAGGCGGGCACGGT
The DNA here is from genome assembly GCA_050733915.1 of Candidatus Dormibacteria bacterium. Taxonomy (GTDB): domain Bacteria; phylum Chloroflexota; class Dormibacteria; order Aeolococcales; family Bog-877; genus Bog-877. The sequence goes on from JBOHUH010000017.1 coordinate 16,193, forward strand.
CGAGGTCAACGGCGGCGCCTTCAGTCTCACCGCCCCCTTTGGCGGGGTCAAACAGTCGGGGCACGGGCGGGAGTTCGGCCGTTACGGACTCGAGGAGTTCTTGGTCGCTCAGTCGCTGCAACTCTGAAGCCGCACTACCGGAGCACTAAGGATGCTTCTGGGATCGCTGCGCCGGACGCGCCAGATGCTCTGGAGCCGGCCCCCTCGACTTGGCCGCGGGCCGGTGCGCGCAGCCAGTAGGCTGGCCTGATGGCTAGGTTCGACGTGGCCGTCCTGGGCGGCGGCTCGGGCGCCGAGGCGGTCTGTGGCGCCGGACTCGGCGGGCGCTCGGTGGTGGTCATCGAGGAGGCTCGCTTCGGAGGGGAGTGCCCCTTCCTCGCCTGCATGCCCAGCAAGGCAATGCTCCACGACGCCCGCGGCCACCGGGACTCCCATCCCGGCTCCTGGCGCACCCCGGATCCGGTTGCGTACCGCTCGGCGGCGCAGCGTCGCGACCAGGTGGCCGAACACCTGGACGACTCGCAGCACCTCGAGGAGCTCCGCGCCCAAGGGGTGACCGCCATCCGAGGCCGGGGCCGGGTGGTGGGCCCGGGGCTGCTGCAGGTGGGCGAGCAGCGCGTCGAGGCTGATGACCTGGTGATCGCGACCGGCTCCGAGCCGGTCATCCCCGACATCGCGGGACTGGACCAGGTCGACTACTGGCTCAGCGACCGGGTTCTGACCAGTACCGAGCTGCCCCAGTCAGCGGCAGTGCTGGGCGGAGGGCCGGTAGGCTGCGAACTGGCCCAGCTCCTGGCCAGGTTCGGCTGCCGCACCAGTCTCATCGAGGTGGCCGAGCGGCTGCTGCCCGCGGAGGAGCCCGAGCTGGGACGGGCCTTGCAGGAGCAGCTCCAGGAGGACGGCGTGGAGGTGCTCCTGGGGAGCCCGGTGTTGTCGGTGACTCCCGCAGGCGCCGCTGGGGTGCGGCTGCAGCGCCGCGACGGCCCGCCGCAAGACTGTCAGATCCTGGTCTTGGCGGTGGGCCGCAGGCCCCGGCTCCAAAATCTCGGCCTCGAGGCTTACGGGCTGGACCCGAAGGTGGGCCGGCTGACCATCGACGCGCACTGCCGGGCCCTGGGTCAGGCGCACCTTTTTGGAGTTGGGGACGTCACCGGGGTGGCACCATTCACCCACACCGCCAACTACCAGGGCCGGGTCACGGCGGCCAATCTTCGGGGCGAGGCTGCGATCGCCGACTACCGGGCCATCCCCCGAGCTGTCTACACCGACCCACCGGTCGCGGCGGTGGGGCTCACCCGGCAGCGAGCGCAGGACCAGGGAACTTCCATCAGGAGCGTGACCCTGCCGCTGCGGGAGACCGCGCGGGCGCTCGCGGAAGGCACCGTTCGGGGGGCTCTGGTGCTGCTGGCGGACCCCGCCCAGCAGGTGCTGCTGGGGGCAGCCGTGGCGGGCCCGGGGGCAGATGAGAGCATCGGCTGGGCGGCGCTGGCGATCCGAGCCGAAATCCGACTCGCAACTCTCCGCGACACCGTGGCGCCCTTTCCCACCTACAGCGAGGCCTACCAGGCCGCCCTGGACCGCCTGCAGGCCTGATCTCCGATCCCCCTGCCGACCTTCTCTTGGTCAGGAGATCGGGTCGCTACGCCCCACCGCAGCAGCGCGGGACATCGAGCGACAGGGCCGCAGGCCGTCCTGACCCAGGGCCCGACTGGGTAGCTAGCGCTAGCTCTCCCCGCCCTGGAGCCGGGCCTGGGCCGCCGCCAGCCGGGCCCCGGGCACCCGGAACGGCGAGCAGGAGACGTAGTCCAGGGAGAGCTGCTCACAGACCGCGATCGACTGGGCATCCCCGCCATGCTCGCCACAGATCCCCACCTCGAGGTCCGGCCTGGCAGCCCGGCCTTCGGTGACCGCCAGGCCCATCAGTCGCCCCACCCCCTCGGGGTCGAGATGCTCGAAGGGGTTGCTGGGCAGGATCCCGTCGCCGACGTAGCGGTTGAGGAACTTTCCCTCGGCATCGTCGCGGGAGACCCCGTAGGTCATCTGGGTCAGGTCGTTGGTGCCGAAGGAGAAGAACTGCGCCTCCTGGGCCACCTGGCCGGCGGTGAGTGCCGCTCTGGGCACCTCGATCATGGTGCCGATCTTGATGTCCAGCCGGACTCCCTGCTCCTTGGCCACCTGCTTCAGGGTCCCGTCGATCAGCCGCCGGGAGCGGCGCAGCTCCTCCACGTGGCCCACCAAAGGGACCATGATCTCGGGGAACACCCTGACCCGCCGGCGACGGAGTTCGGAAGCGGCTTCGGCGATGGCCCGGACCTGCATCTCGATGATCTCCGGGAACAGCAGCCCAAGGCGGCACCCCCTGAGGCCCAGCATCGGGTTCTGCTCCCGGAGCTGCTCCACCGCCGCCAGCATCCGCTCCGCCCGGGCCAGCTTCTTGGGCGACTTGCGCAGGGCTCTCAGCCGAGTCACCTGCTCCAGCAACTGATCGTGGTTGGGCAGGAACTCGTGGAGCGGCGGGTCGATCAGCCGGATGATCACCGGCAGACCCCGCATCGCCTCCAGGATCCCCAGAAAGTCCGCCTTCTGGTAGGGGAGCAATTGGGCCAGGGCCCGGCGGCGAGCCTCCGGGTCAGCGGCCAGGATCATGGTCTGGACGTGAGGCAGCCGCTCCTGCTCCATGAACATGTGCTCAGTGCGGCAGAGGCCGATCCCCTGGGCTCCGAAGGAGCGGGCGCGGGCGGCGTCGGCGGGATTGTCGGCGTTGGCCAGGACCCGCAGCCGGCGTAGCCGGTCGGCAATCGCCAGGAGCTTCTCCAGGTCGCCCGACACCTCGGGCTCCACCGTCGCCACCACCCCCTCGATCACTCGGCCGTCCGAGCCGTCCAAGGTGAAGACGTCACCCTCCTTGACGGTCACCCCCCCGGCCTCAAAGCGGCGGTGCACCAAGTCCACCTCCACCTCCTCGGCGCCGGCAACGCAGGGCTTGCCCATCCCCCTAGCCACCACCGCCGCGTGCGAGGTGCGACCACCCCGGGCGGTGAGCACGCCCTCGGCGGCGATCATGCCGTGGACATCGTCGGGGTTGGTTTCGATCCGAACCAAGATGACCTTCTCGCCCCTCTCGGCAGCGGCCTCCGCTCGGTCGGCATCGAAGACCGCCGCCCCAGTGGCCGCCCCCGGCGAGGCGGCCAGTCCGGTGGCTAGGACCCGGACCTCGGCGTGGGGGTCGATGGCCCGGTGCAGCAGGTGATCCACCTGCTCCGGCTCGACCCGCTGCAGCACCTCTTCCTCGGTGAGGATCCCCTCCTCCAGCATCTCCACGGCAATCCTCACCGCGGCCGCGGCGGTGCGCTTGGCGTTCCGGGTCTGGAGCATGTAGAGTCGGCCGCGCTCGATGGTGAACTCCATGTCCTGGGCGTCGCGGTAGTGGGCCTCCAGCTTGCCCGCGATCTCGGCGAAGTCGCGATATACCTGGGGCAGGGACTGACGCAGGGTCTCGATCGGCTGGGGGGTACGGATGCCCGCCACCACGTCCTCTCCTTGGGCGTTGAGCAGGTACTCGCCGAATAGCTGGCGCTCCCCAGTCGCGGGGTCACGGGTGAAGGCCACCCCGGTGCCGGAGTCGTCGCCCATGTTGCCGAAGACCATGGCCTGGACGTTGACCGCGGTACCCAGGGTGTGGGGAATGTGGTTGTACTCGCGGTAGGCCACCGCGCGGCGGCCGTTCCAAGACGAGAAGACGGCGGCGATCGCCAGGGTCAGCTGCTCCCAGGGGTCCTCGGGGAAGGGCTGCCCGGTGTGCCCGCGGTAGATCTCCCGGAACTTTTCGGAGAGCGCTCTGAGCGACTTCTCGGGCAGCTCAGCGTCGCTCTTGGCGTGGGCCGCCCGCTTGGCCCGCTCCAGCTCGGCGTCGAAGAGCTCGCCGTCGATACCCTTCACGATCCGGCCGAAGAGTTGGATGAAGCGCCGGTAGGCATCGAGGGCGAAGCGGCGGTCCCCGGTCTTGGCTGCCAGCCCCTCCAGGGTCTCGGAGTTGAGTCCGAGGTTGAGGACGGTGTCCATCATTCCCGGCATCGACTGGGCCGCCCCTGAGCGCACCGACACCAGGAGTGGATCCTTGGGGTTGCCCAGGCCCTTGCCGGCCCTTTGCTCCAGCTTCCCAAGGTGCGCCCTGACCTCTTCGAGCAGGCCCTTGGGGAGCTTGTCGCCCGCCTCCATGTAGGCGCTGCAGGCCTCGGTGGTGATGGTGAACCCGGGGGGTACGGGCATACCGGCCCTGGTCATCTCCGCGACTCCCGCTCCCTTGCCACCCAGCAGGGCGCGCATGGCCGCGCTGCCCTCTTCAAAGTCGTAGACGTACTTGTGTCCGGCGCGGCGCGCCGGGGAGGGCCGAGAGCCCACCGCGGTCCCTGTCATTGACAGCGCCTCCTTGGCTGAAACTCCCGCCCCGAGTTTACCTATGCCGGGGGCTCGGCCCGAACCCGGCGAGGCCTCACCCGGCCCACTGCTAGGATCGGGGCGGCATCTCTAACCGGACTGGCGCCCGGCAGTGCCAGGACCGGGGTGTCGGGTCAACGCCCACTCTCAGAGGACCTTTCGGACTCGATGGGAATGCACTACCAGGGGCGGGGCGGGGCGGGCCTGGGCCGTTCCGGTGCCATGGACCCCTCCCTGGAGACGCCGCGCGCCAAGGGAACGGTGCGCCGGGTGGTCAAGTTGTTCCGACCCTACCGGCTCAAGGTCTTGGGGATCCTCCTCATCCTGATGTTGGTGGCGGTGCTGGGGATCGTCAACCCGTACATGCTCAAGCTGATCATCGACGACGCCATCCTGAAGCACAACCCGAAGCTGCTCTTGATCTTCTTCGGGATCATGGTGATCACCCCCATCGCCAGCACCGGGCTGGGGGTCTGGCAGACCTACCTCAACGCCGTGGTGGGCCAGCGGATGATGCAGGACCTGAGGGTCGCCCTCTACAGCCACCTCCAGAGCCTGCCCCTGCGCTTCTTCACCGCCACCCGCACCGGGGAGATCCAGTCAAGGCTCGCCAACGACGTCGGCGGGGTGGACTCGGTGATCACCAACACCGCCACCAACACCGTCGCCAACCTCACCCGCACCGGGGCCACCCTGGCCGGAATGGCCTTCCTCAGCTGGCAGCTGACCCTGATCTCGATCGCAGTGCTGCCGCTCTTCCTCTTCATCACCTTGCGGGTCGGTGAGGTACGCCGGCGGGTGAGCGCCCAGACCCAGGTGACCCTGGCCGACCTCTTGGCGCTGGCTGAGGAGACGCTCTCGGTGAGCGGGATCCTGCTCACCAAGGTCTACGGCCGGGAGGCACGAGCCCGGGAGCGCTACGTCAACGAGACCTCCCGCCTGACCGCCCTGATGATCCGCCAGCAGATGGTGGGGCGCTGGTTCTTCGGTTTCATCCAAACCTTCTTCTCTATCCTCCCCGCCGGCGTCTACCTGGTGGCCGGGCTGGCGCTCCACGCCGGGCTCAAAGGCGGGGTCTCGGTGGGCACCCTGGTCTCCTTCACCACCTTCCAGTCGGCCCTCTTCTTCCCCATCGGGCAGCTCCTCAATGTCCAGGTCGAGCTCCAGGGAGCGCTGGCCCTCTTCGACCGCATCTTCCAGTACCTGGACATCCCAGTCGAGATCGAGGACCGCCCCGAGGCGATCACCATCCCCACCAGCTCCATCAAGGGACGGATCTCCTTCGACGACGTCACCTTCAACTACGAGCCGGGGTCGACCCCAGCGGTCCAGGGGATCAGCTTCCAGGCCGAGCCCGGGCAGCTGGTGGCCCTGGTCGGACCAAGCGGCGCCGGCAAGACCACCCTCACCTACCTGATGGCCCGGCTGTACGACGTCGACTCGGGGCGGATCACCCTGGACGGCCACGACCTCCGCGACCTCAGCCAGACCACCCTGAGGGCAGCGATCGCGGTGGTCACCCAGGAGACCTTCATCTTCCACAGCACCGTCCGCGAAAACCTCCTGGTGGGCCGTCCCGAGGCCAGCGACGAGGAGATGATCGCCGCTGGCAGGGCAGCCGCCATCCACGATCGGATCATGGAGCTGCCCGAGGGCTACGACACCGTCGGTGGAGAGCGGGGCTACCGCCTCAGCGGCGGTGAGAAACAACGGGTGGCGCTGGCTCGGGCCATCCTCAAGAACCCCCGGGTACTCATCCTGGACGAGGCCACCAGCGCCCTGGACACCCACAGCGAGCGGGCCATCCAGAACGCCCTGGCCAGTCTCATGGAGGGGCGGACCACGATCGCGATCGCCCACCGGCTCTCGACCATCCTCGCCGCCGACCTGATCGTGATGCTGGACCACGGACAGATCGTCGAGCGGGGCTCGCACGACCAGCTGATGGCCCAGGCCGGGCCATACTCCCGCCTCTACCTGGAGCAGTTCGCCCGCCAGCCCCTGGAGGTGGCCGGCTGATCGAGAGCCGTCGAACGCCGGTGTCTGGGACGCAGGACCGAGCGGGGCCGCCCAGACCCGGCTCGGCTCACAACCCGGCCGTGGGGCTCCACGTTCGGTAGAAGTTCTGCTAGAGGAGAAGGCTGCCGCCCCTAGACTTGGCGCTAACTCGTCACATCGAGCACCTAGCTCGCGGCAACGTTCCGCCTGGCCCTGGGATCGGCTCCTAAGCCGAAGCTGGCGGTGTCCGAACACCTGAATCCCACGGGCGTGGGGGAGCCAGAGCGACCGCTCGCAAGTGGAGCGGTGAGTGCAGAGCTGGATCCTGGTGCGGCCTCTTTGGTGGGGCGTACTCTGCACCTCGGGTCAGGGCACGCGGCGCTAGCCGCGCGCGCGGTGCGCCCACCCGGATGGGACTCCTGGCAGCACCCAGGATGTCGACTGCCTCCGCCAACGGATTAGGGGATCGCGGCCCGGCCCGGCTGACCCTTGGCGCCAACCCGGTGGCAGTGCGCGGAGCTAGGAGCCCAGTCGACGGGAGCGTGCGAGAACCGATCTGGCGCGGTAACCTCCGGGTCATGGTCAACTTGCTGCTGGGGCTCACTCGTAAGCTCGTGAAGTCACCCACGTGATCAACTCGGGGTCGACGCCAATCCCCCAAACCTCCTGCGCTGGTGGGATCACGGAGGACTCACGCGGCATCCCGGCGACGTCGCCTACGGCCGCCATCATCGAGAACCCCAGCAGCGGCGAGCGGATCGTCATCAGGGAGACCTCCGAGCAGAGTGGCGGCGCGCGTCTCACCTTCGAACTCTTCCTCAGTCCGCACGGACACGTGCCGGCCGGACATATCCACCCGCACCAGGTGGAGACGTTCAGCGTCTTGGAAGGCCAGATGCGCTTCCGCCGGGGACTGCGGGTGATCCACGCGGGCCCAGGGCAGTCGGTGACGATGCCGCAGGGGACGTTCCACACATTCCTGAACCCTGGGCCCCAGGTCGCCCGAGTCATGGTCCAGTCTTGTCCGGCACTGCGGATGGAAGAGGTTCTCCGGGCGGGCGCGGAACTGGGCCGCCGGCAGGCGTCAGGCATAGGCCGCGGGCGGTGGGTGCTTGAGGGGATCTCCTTCCTCCGAGAGTACCGGGATGAGGTCGCCGCACCTCTGCTGCCGGCCTGGGCAATCAGAGTTGCCGCCCAATTGGTGCCAGCGAGTGTCCACCTTGGCGCCCCAGCACCCAAGGCGCCAAGCACGGCGGCCAGGGCCGACGCCCTGCCTTAGGTGGGTCGTCGTCCAGTCCCCCACCTGGTGCTGGCGCGGCGAGGCGTAGCCGCATCCGCGCTGAGCCTGGTTGGACTCTTCTGGGTGGTCAACGAGCTCCGGATGCCGGCTCCGGACCTGAGTGCCGTAGAGCGGGTCCTGGCGGTATTCCCCCACCCGGACGACGAGACCGTCAGTTGCGGTGGCACGCTGCACCGACTCACGCAGCTCGGCAAGCGGGTAACCCTAGTGGCGCTCACTCGGGGTGAGCGGGGTTACGCGCCGAACTCAGGACCTGTTGAGCTGGGTACCCTCCGGGCGGGTGAGCTGGCCGCCGCGGCGCGCTGGCTGGGGGTTTCGCGCCTGATCCAACTGGGGCTTCCCGACGGTGACCTCTCGCTTCGCCGCCAGGAGCTCCGGCACCTGCTGTCAACCGTGATCGACACCGAGCGCCCAGACCTGTTGATCACTTACGACCTGGCGGGTCTCTACGGGCACCCTGACCACGTCACCTGCGCCGAGGTGGTGACCGAGTTGAGCGCTGGCCACGGCATGAAGATTCGGCTCTGGTACGTGGCGCTCCCGCACCGGCTTCGCTGGGGGCTGGTCCGCCTTGGCGCCCTCCCACGGGACTCCGCCCGGAGCCCCGCTCCCGCGCGCCCGACGACCAAGCTCTTCGTTGGGCCTAGCCTTGGGGCCAAGGTGCGGGCATGGCGCAGCCACCACAGCCAGCGCCATGCCATCGGCAATGGCGTGGGACGGTTGGTCCCCGGGTGGCTCCTGGCCGCTCTGCAGCCCTTCGAGTACTTCGAGGAGGTACCGCGACAGTGACCGAGAGCGCCGCCCCGTGAAGGGGAGTCGGTGGCTGGCCCTTAGCGGCGGAGCGGCCTTAGCGCCCCTGTTACTGGACCTGGGCTGGCACAGAACGGCGCAGCCGGCGACGACCGCTTGGAAGTCGGTACCGGTGCGCCAGCGGAAGGGATGCCGAATCGGCGTGTCCTATCGACCGCGACAGGCCGAGGCGCTGGGGCTCGAACCTCGCGCGGTGCTGCAGCGGCTGGTGCAGTTCCCCATCGATCTGATCCGGATCGGGGCGTACTGGAGCCGGGTGGAGCCGGTCCCCGGGGCTTTCGATCCCTCGGAGCTGGACCGATCGCTGGCGGCGGTGGAGAGCGCAGGGCGGTCGGTGATCATGGCAGTCGGCGCGCTCAAGACCTTCGGATACCCCGAGTTCTTCGTTCCCCAACACCGGCTCGCCCAGCCATTCAGGGAGGGTAGCCTCGTCAGCAAATCAACCAACCCTGAGCTGGCGGCGGCGGCCTGTGGGTTCGTGTCCAGGGTCGTGACGCGGTACCGAGACCGGGATTGCATCGTGGCCTGGCAGGTGGAGAACGAAGCGGTGGACCCGCTGGGGGTCGAGCACAGCTGGAGGCTCGACCGCGACTTCGTAGCCGCCGAAGTTGACGCGGTGCGAGCCCTGGATCCTTCGCGCCCAATCCTCATGAACGGCTACTTGACGTCTTCGATCCCGGTTCGGCTCATGCAGCGCTGGCGCACCAGGGGTCAAGGGGATTCGCTGGAGGCGGCCTTCCAGCTCGCCGACATCGTGGGTCTGGACTTCTACCCTCGCAACGCGGCGTGGTCCCTTGGGGACCACTCCCTCTACCTTGACGGGGCCGACAAGCCCTGGAACCGGATCCCCTGGGGTCGGCTTCGGTCACGCGCTGAGGCGACTGGGCGAGCCCTCATGGTCTCGGAGGGTCAGGCCGAGCCGTGGGAGCGGCAGACCATTCCCCCGGACCCGCGTGGCCAGGTCGCCTATAGCTGCCCACCGGAGCGCCTGATCGTCAATTACAACCTCGGCCTCGGGCCACCGCAGGGCGCGCCCGCAGTGTCGGCCTACCTCTTGTGGGGATTGGAGTACTGGCTGCGCCGGGAAGCCTCTGGCGACGACTCCTACGTTCGCGCCTTCAGCCGGTTGCTGGAGGAGTCGTGATCCTGAAGGAGTGTCGCGCAGGTGGGTAGCCCCTCCTCCCCGCTCAGCCCGGGCGTCGACGCCGTCGCCTTTTGGGTCCTGATCGCTGCGTGGGTCGGCTTCGAGGTCAGTCTGCAGTGGCGAGCGCGATCCCAAGCAGATTCCCCCGCCAACCAGGCTGACCACAACACCATGCCGGCGTTGATCGTTGGGACCTGGGCGGCTGTGGCCGGGGGCGTGGCCGCGGCCCAGTGGATCGCCATCGGGCGCATCCCCGACCCCTACTCAGCGCTGGTGGCGGGAGGCGGAGTCTTGATGGCTCTGGGGATGGCGCTACGCTGGTGGGCGGTTCGCGTGCTGGGCCGGCACTTCACCGTCCGCGTCACCACCTCCGCCGACCAACGACTCGTGCAGACCGGACCATACCGGTGGCTCCGGCACCCCGGATACGCGGGGGCGTTGCTGACTGTGGCGGGCTGTCTCTGCTGTTGCGCCGACATCATCTCGATCACCCTCCTGGCGCTTCCCGCCGCGGCGTACGCCATGCGGGTCGCAGTCGAGGAGCGCGCCATGGGCGACCGCTTCGGGGCGGAGTATGTGGCCTACGCAGCCAAGAGAAGCCGGCTGATCCCCTTCCTCCTCTGACTCCAAGGCCCGGGGCTGGGTTGCTGACCTCCGTCCGCGTCTAGCTGCGGGATGGAGACCGACTTGGCCGGCCCCCGAGCGGGACCTAATGCCAAGACGGTCCGGGTGGTGGTGGGGCTGCTCCGGCAGAGCCCCACGCCGGAGGACCGCCCCCCACCCTGGGCCAGGCTGGTGATCATCGAGGAGCCCCCGGGCGACAAATCCCGGCCTGACCGGCCCCCGCGTTTACCATTGCGGCCGTGAGTTCTCGCCTCTACTCCATCATCGTCGACTGCCAGGAGCCCCACTCCTTGGCCCGCTTCTGGGCCGCGGTCCTGGAATACCGAGTCTTCGAGGAGGACGACGAGGTGGTGGTGGCCCGGGATGATGACACCTACCCAGCCCTGCTCTTCGTGCCCGTCCCCGAGACCAAGACGGTCAAGAACCGGCTCCACATCGACCTCAACCCCGACGACCGAGACGCCGAGGTGGAGCGGGTCATCGGCCTCGGCGCCCACCGGGTGGACATCGGCCAGGGGGCCGAGGTCACCTGGGTGGTCCTGGCCGACCCCGAGGGCAACGAGTTCTGCGTCCTACGCGCCCGGGAGGGCGGGGTCTAAGCCGGTCGGCTAGGCCTCCAGGCGGAGCATCTCGGAACAGGCCGCCGCGAGTCCCTCCAGGGGGACCCGCCGCTGCTGCATGGTGTCGCGGTCGCGGATGGTCGCAGCCCGGTCCTCCAGGCTGTCGAAGTCGATGGTGACGGCGAGGGGGGTTCCGATCTCGTCCTGGCGGCGGTAGCGCCTCCCGATCGACTGGGTGTCGTCGTACTCGGTGGAGAATGAACTACGCAGCCCCTGCTCCACGCTCCGGGCCAGCTCCGTCAGGTCGGGTTTCTTCGAGAGTGGCAGCACCGCCACCTGAAACGGGGCTACCAGGGGGCGGAGGTGGAGCACCACCCGGGTGGTACCGTCCTCCAACTCCTCCTCGGCGTAGGCGTCGAGGAGGAGTGCGAGGAAGCTGCGGTCCACTCCCAGGGCCGGCTCCACCACATAGGGCAGGTAGCGCTCGTTGGTGCTGGGGTCGGTGTACTGCAGGTCCTTGCCGCTGACCTCCTGGTGCCGGCGCAGGTCATAGTCGCCGCGACGGGCGATCCCCTCGAGCTCGGCCCAGCCCCAGGGGAACCGGTACTCGATGTCGCTGGAGGCCAGGGCGTAGTGGGCCTTCTCGTGCTCCCCGTGAGGGCGCAGTCGGAGGCTCTCCGGGCGCAGCCCCAGGGCCTGGTGCCAGGCCATCCGGCGCTCGCACCAGTACTCGAACCAGGGGGCGTCCTGGCCCGGTGGACAGAACCACTCCATCTCCATCATCTCCAGCTCGCGCAGCCGAAAGATAAAGTTTCCGGTGGAGATCTCGTTGCGGAAGCTGCGGCCAATCTGAGCGATCCCAAAGGGGACTCGCTGCCGCGAGCTGTTGACCACATTCTTGAAGTTGACAAACATCCCCTGGGCGGTCTCGGGGCGGAGGTAGACCGTGGAGCTCTCGTCCTCCAGAGGCCCGACGAAGGTCTTGAACATGAGGTTGAACTGTCGCGGCGGGCTGAGCGGCCCACCGCAGTTGGGGCAGGTGGTGCCCTCCAGCTGGTCCGCGCGCCAGCGCTGGTGACACTCGCCAAGACAGTCGACCAGGGGGTCACTGAAGTTGCTGAGGTGACCGGACGCCTGCCAGACCGTGGGGTTCATCAGGATCGCCGCTTCCAGCCCCTCGATGTCGTCGCGGAGCTCGACCATCTCCCGCCACCAGGCGTCGCGGATCCGCCGCCGCAGCCGCACCCCGAGGGGCCCAAAGTCATAGACGGCGTTGATGCCGCCGTAGATCTCGCTGCTGGGGAAGACAAAGCCCCGCCGCTTGCAGAGCGAGACCAGCATCTCCAGGGAGGTGGCGGCTTCGGTCATCGGTACCTCCAGCGGTCCCAGCAGGGCGCGCCGAAGGGACCCCGATCCAGCAGTGGCGTCATTCTACGGGCGAGGCGGGGCCGCCCCGCCGACCTCGGCCTCGCCCGTCGCGGTCAGTAGCACCACCCGGCCAGGACCCCTGACCACCCACTTCCCACCGTCCCAGCAGAGCCCGGTGGACTCGTCGATCCCCACCACCTCATGCTCGCGGGCCAGCTCATGGGCCACCTCGGCCCAGCGCCCCTCGGCACTGTTCCAGTGAGGCACCACCACCTGCTGGACCAGGCGAAGACCGCCACCCAGGGCGAAGCTCGCTCCGGGGCGCAGGTAGTCGTCTGCCAGGATCATGGCACCGGCACTGGAGCCGGCCAGAGGGACGCCGGCGCGATAGGCGGACTGCAGCGCCGCCCCTGCCGGGGACCCGGCGAGAACCCCGCCCGCGGCGGCCGGGTCGCCGCCACAGAGATAGATCGCCGCCGCCCCTTTGAGCTGCTCCAGCAGCCCCGGGTCTCGGGCGTCCGCCTGGGTCTGGATCTGGCAGCCCTCCACCGCACCACCCAGGCCCTCGAAATGGGCCGCAGCCCAGGCCACCTGGGTCTGGGGGATGTCCTGGGCGGCCGTGGTGACCACCGTCACCACCTTGCGGGAGGCCCGCGCCAACCACCAGCTGTCGGCCGCCGCTGCGCCCTGCTGCCACTCGTTGCCGCCCAGGAGGAGCAGGGTTCTGACCCGCGTCGAGGCGGTCAAGCGCGGATGCGCCGGGAACCCGACCGCCCCAACTCCGGCCCTTGTTTCACGGGGCCACCGAGGTGGTCCCGGCGCTGGTCCGAGCCACTGCTAGCATCGGGGCGTGCTGCGGCTTCACGACACCATGAGCCGAGAGGTAAGGCCGGTTCAGCCGGGTGAGCCTCCCCTGCTGCGGATGTATAGCTGCGGTCCCACCGTCTACCGCTCGGTGCACATCGGCAACCTGCGCACCTATCTGATGGCCGACTGGATCAAACGGGCCGCCCGGGCCCAGGGCTGGCGGGTCCTCCACGTCAAGAACATCACCGACGTGGGTCACATGCGCCAGGAGATGGCCGAGCGCGGCGGTGACAAGGTGATCGCCGCGGCCTTGGCCGCGGGGCGCACCCCCCAGGAGATCGCCGCCGAGTTCGAGGCGGAGTTCCACCAGGCCGAGGCGCTGCTGGGCATCGAGCCCGCCGACCGATTCCCGCGTGCCACTGATCACATCCCCGAGATGATCGCACTGGTGGAACGGCTCCTGGGGAGGGGCCTGGCCTACGCGGTCGACGGCACCGTCTACTTCGACACCGCCGCGGAGTCGACCTACGGACAGCTCTCGGGCAACTCCCTGGAGCAGCTGCAGCAGGCGGCCGGGGCGGAGCCCGACCCGGCCAAGCGCCATCCCGCCGACTTCACCCTGTGGCGCCAGGCCGAGCCCGGCCGCCAGCTGATGGTTTGGGACAGCCCCTTCGGCCGAGGCTACCCGGGCTGGCACATCGAGTGCTCCGCGATGGCCATCGCCTACCTGGGTGAGGAGGTGGACCTGCACACCGGGGGCGTCGACAACATCTTCCCCCACCACGAGGACGAGCTGGCCCAGAGCCAGGGGGCGACCGGTAAGCGGTTTGTGCGCCACTGGGTGCACGGTCAGCACCTGCTCGCCGACGGGGTCAAGATGGCCAAGTCCCAGGGCAATGTCTACACCCTGGGTGACCTCGTCGAGCGCGGCTTCGACCCCCTCGCCTTCCGCTACCTCTGCGCCACGGTGCGATACCGCAGCCGGCTCAACTTCACCCTCGCCTCCCTGGCGGCGGCGCAGCGCGGTCTGCAGCGCCTGCGCCGGTTGGCCGCGGGCCCCAACGGCGGCGAGGACGGCGCCCGGGTGGCCGAGCTGAGCCGGGAGTTGCAAGAGGCCTTCGAGAACGACCTCGACGTGCCCCGAGCCCTGGCACTCACGTGGAGATTCGCCAAGGCCAAGGGGACCAACGGGGCGACCCGCCGGGCCGGCCTGCTCCTCGCCGACAGCTGGCTGGGCCTGGCCCTCGGCCGTGAGCCTGCGGCCCTCTCCGAGAAGGGCGGGTGGTGGAAGCTGGCCCAGCAGAGAGCGGCACAGCGCGCCGAGCGCGCCTTCTCCGAGGCGGACTCGCTGCGGGGCGCGCTGCTGGCCCGGCAGGTGGTCCCGGAGGACGCCCGGGAGCGCACCAGCTACCGCCCGGCCACCGCCCTGGATCGCCGTCAGGGGCTGATCTCCTCCCCCCTGGAGGTACCCGACCAGCGCGCCGCCGAAGACCTAGTCGAGGTCTCGGTGAGCCTGGTCAGCAATGACCACCCGGAGGACCTGCAGCGCTGCGTGGCCAGCATCCGACGCCACCGCAACGGCCATTCCGGCGAGATCCTGATTGTCGATAACGACACCCCCGGGGGCGGGACCGCCCTCGACCGGCTGGCCCGCACCGATCCAACGATCCGGGTCTTCCACGCCGACCACCAGCTGGGCGAGGGCGCCGCCCGCAACGTTACCCTGCGGGCCGCCCGGGGCTCGGTAGTGCTGCTCCTGGACACCGGAGTCGAGCTGACTGGGGACTGTTTCGGCCCGCTGCTGCAAGCCCTTCGCGACGAGCGGGTGGGAGCGGTGGGGCGCTGGGCCGCGGTGAGCCACGACCTGCGCGAGTTCCAAGACTCCGACGATGAGGAGGTCGACGCAATCGACGGCTACTGCCTGGGCTTCGCGCGGGGGCGGCTGCGCCAGGTGGGGTTGCTCGACGAGCGTTACCGTTTCTACCGCATGCTCGACTTCAACTTCTCGCTCACCCTGCGGGCCGCCGGGCTCAGCCAGCGCCGCCTCCCCGACCTTCCGGTGGTGATGCACCATCACCGGGGCTGGGAGGAGACCGATCCCGACGAGCGGGAGCGGCTCAGCCGGCTTAACTTCCGGCGCTTCTTCGAACGCTGGCACCACCGCCCCGACCTGCTCCTGGCCCCCAGTCCCGAGCCCGCCCCCCACCGCTGAAGTCCACCGGGCTCAGCTCCGGGACGCCTCCAGGCTGCGAAACTCGAGCAGGATGCGGGCGGACTTGAGAGGCCGGTCGAGGTGGTGCTCCAGATGGGCCAGCAGGATCGCCTCCACCTCGTCCCGCATCGTCTCGGTCCAGCGCAGCCGGCGTAGCAGATCGAGGTCATCCGCTTCGATCCGGCGCAGCACCCGGAGCGAGGCCGCGGCGCAGGGCAGCGCCCCGGCTGCCGACTCCCAGCAGCCGCCCTGGACTACCCCGCCCAGGGCGGGCAGGAACCCGCCCGCCCGATTCTGCAGCTCCTCGCCGCAGCCGGCGCAGCGGTGGAGCTCGGGGCGATAGCCACCACTGCTGGCGATCTGGAACGCGACCAGGGCCAGTTCCAGGCGGCCGTCGCCGGCACGGTCGGCCATCCGTTCCCGCGACTCCGCCACCAGGCGGTAGAGGTCAGGGTCGGCATGGCCCTCCTCCAGGGTGGCGTCGACCAGCTCCGCCAGAACCCCACCGCAGGCGGTGCGCACCAGGTCCTCGCCGGGCCAGGGCAGCCCCAGGGAGCGGGCCTGGGCCAGCACCACCATCTGCCGGCCCGGGACCAGGAGCAGCTCGGAGCGGCTGAGTAAGTCCAGCCCCGCCGCGTTGCGGGCGCGGGCCCGCCGGGCGCCCCGGGCGAGCACGCTCAGCTTGCCCTGGGCCCGGGTGAAGATCACCAGGATGCGATCGGCATCAGAGAAGGTGCGCCGACGCAGCACGATCCCCTCGTCCCGGACCGGTTCGGGCACCGGCTAGCTGGACTCGGAGGGCCGGCTCTGGCTCCCGGCGGAGGCCGCGCTGGAGTCCTCATCCTCCGGCGCGGACGCGTCGGCGAAGGGCCGGACCGCGTGCAGTCGCACCGTCCGGATCGCCCGTCGGTCGATCGCCTCCACGGTGATCGTGACCCCCTCCCCGGCGTCCACCGTGTCCCCCACCGAGGGGATCCGACCCAGATGGGAATAGACCAGCCCACCCACCGAGTCGAAATCCTCGCCCCCAAGGTGGAGGTGGAGCAGCTCGTTGACCTCGTCGAGGCTGACCGAGGCGCTCACCAGCGCCTCGGTGGGCCCCAGCAGCTGGATCTCCTCCTGCTCCGCCAGGTCGTACTCATCCCGGATCGGCCCGACGATCTCCTCGAGCAGATCCTCGATGGTCACCAGCCCCGCGGTACCTCCGTACTCATCCACCACCACAGCCAGGTGGGTCTTGGCCAGCTGCATCTCCTGGAGCAGCTCGCCCAAGTGTTTGGCCTCGGGGACGAACGTGGCCCGGCGGGCCAGCTGCCCGATCTGGCGACCCTCCGGTCGCGGCTGGGCGGGGCTGCCCAGCAGGTCCTTGGCGTAGATCACCCCGGTGATGTTGTCGACGGTCTCCTCGTAGACCGGGATCCGGCTGTGGCCGTGCTCCTGGATCTCGGCGATCGCCGCCTCTACCGTGGCGTCAGCGGGCAGGGCCACCATCTGGACCCGGGGGACCATCACCTCGCGGACGGGCTTGTCGGTCATCTCCAGCACCCCGTGGATCATCTCCCGCTCCTCCTCCTCCACCACTCCCTCCTGCTCGCTGGCCAGGACCACCTGCTTGAGCTCCTCCTCGGTGAGGAACGGGCCTCGCAGCTGACCCTCTCCGGGGAGAAGCCGGAAAAAGACTGCCGAGATGGTGGAGAGGACGGTCACCACCGGGGCCAGCACGGTGGTGAGCAGGCCCACCGGCCGGGCCATCCGCCGGGCGATCGCGCCGCTTCGCTGCAGCGCGTAGGTCTTGGGACCCAGCTCGCAGAAGAGCAGTACCAGGATGGCCAGGGCCACCGCCGACCAGATCGCCGCCCCCGCCCCCAGGTGCTGCTCCGCGAGCAGGGTCGCCGCCGAGGAGGCCAGCATCACGGCCAGGGTGTTGGTGACCAGGATGGTGCCCAGGTAGCCCCTGGGGTTGCGGTGCAGCCGCTCGACCGCCGCCGCCCGGGTGTCACCCTCGGAACTGCGGGCCCGGAGCCAGATCCGGCTCACCGAGGTCAGCGAGGTCTCGGCGGTGGCCGAGAGCCCAGCCACCACCAGCGTCACCACCAAGACGACAATCAGCCAGACGCTCACGGCGAAACGGGCCGGCAAGGGCCCCGCTCCCGGCTCATCCGCACCCGGCCACGACCCTCTCAGCCGCCCGCGCGCCCGCCCTCCCCGGGAGGTACAGGATCCGCTGGCGCTGGGGTAATTCGGCGGGTGAGCCAGAGCTCATCTTTGGCCCGAGTCTACCAGGGGCTCCCGATCACCGAAACAGAGCGGAGACGCTCCTGCCCTCGTGGACTCGGACGATCGCCTCGGCGATCAGCGGCGCCACCGATACCTGGGTCAACTTGGAGATCTCGGCGACCTCCTTGGCGAGCGGGATGCTGTCGGTGACCACCACCTCGTCGACCGGCGCCGCCTCCAGCTTGCCCAGCGCCCCGTCGCTGAAGACCCCGTGGGTGGCCAGGACGTCCACGGACTCGGCGCCCTCGTCGATCAAGGCCTGGGCCGCCCCGGCCAGGGTGGAGGCGGTGGAGACGAGGTCGTCGACCAGGATGCAGCGACTGCCCGCCACCGCGCCGATGACGTTGAGGATCTCAATGTCGTCATCGCGCGGACGTCGTTTGTCGATGATCGCCAGGGGCGAGTCCAGCCGGCGCGCGATGGCCCGTGCCCGGGCGGTGCCTCCCACGTCCGGTGAGACCACCACCACCGCCTGCCGGCCGTGCCGGGCCCTGACGTGGGCGGCCAGGATCTTGCTGGCGGTGAGGGCGTCAACGGGAATGTCGAAGAAACCTTGGATGGCCTCGGCGTGGAGGTCCAGGACGATCATCCGCTCCGCCCCGGCGACCTGGAGGAAGTTGGCCATCAGCTTGGCCGAGATGGGGTCGCGGGCCTGGGTCTTCTTCTCCTTGCGGGCGTACCCGTAGTAGGGCATGACCGCGTTGATCCGGGCGGCGCTGGCCCGCCGCAGGGCGTCGAGGATGACGAAGAGCTCCATGTAGTTGTCGTTGACCGGGGGGCAGGTGGACTGGATCAGGAAGACGTCGTGGCCGCGCACCGACTCCCCGATCTTGACGTCGAACTCCCCGTCGGCGAAGCGGGTCACCTGCATCGGCGCCAGGGGCACCCCCACCTCCTCCGCGATCCGGGCTCCCAGGTCGGCGCTGGCCGAGCCGCAGAGCAGCATCAGCGGCCCCTCGGACCCGTTCACCCGGACCCTTCGCCGCCGCTGCCGCTGCCCTTGCCCCGGCGTCGGGCGACCCAGCCCAGGATGTTGCGCTGACGACCCCGGGCCACCCCCAGAGACTCCGCGGGTACGTCGCTGGTGATCACCGAACCCGCCCCGGTGTAGGCGCCCCGCGCGATGGTGACCGGCGCCACGATGATGGTGCCGCTGCCTAGGCGGGCCCCGTCTTCGATCACGGTTCGGTGCTTGGCCTGGCCGTCCCAGTTGGCGGTGATGCTGCCGGCCCCGTAGTTGACGTCGCGACCCACCTCGGCGTCGCCGAGGTAGCTGAGGTGGGGGATCTGGCTGCCCTCGCCGACCCGACTGCGCACCACCTCGGTGAAGGTGCCCAGATGTGACTTCGGGCCCATCACCGACTCGGGGCGCACGTGGTTAAAGGGTCCGACATCCACTCCGTCGCCCAGCTTACAGCCGCTCAGGTGAGACCGACCGATCCGGCAGCCCCGCCCCGCCTCCACGTCCTGGAGCTCGGCGAACGGTCCGATGACGCAGTCGGACCCGATCCGGGTCCGCCCCCGGAGCACCGATCCGGGCTCGATCACGGTGTCCTGGCCGACCTCCACGTCGCAGTCCACCCAGGTGGCCCCGGGATCGACCACGGTGACCCCGCTCCGCATCAGCCGGGCCAGGGTGCGCCGTCGCAGGGCCGACTCGGCCTGGGCCAGCTGGACCCGGTCGTTGACCTGAATCGCCTCACCGGGATCCCCGACCGCCACGGTCACCGCGCCACCGGCGATCTGCTGGGGCACCCAGCTGAGGTAGCGCTCGCTTTGGGCGTTGTCGGCGGAGAGATCCTCCAGCGCCTGCCAGAGCTGGGGCAGCGCGAAGGCATAGGCCCCGACGTTGACCTCTGCGGGTGCGCCATCCCAGGGTTGGTCGGCGTCCTCCACGATCTGGCTCAGCCCACCATCGGGTCGGCGCAGGATCCTGCCGTAGCCGGCGGCATCCCGGAGCCGGGCAGAGAGCAGCGCCGCCCCGGCGCGCTGCTCCAAAAGGGCCTGCACCAGCCTCGCCAGGGACTTCCCGCTCAGCAGGGGCATGTCCGCGGGCAGCACCACGACGGCGCCCTCCTCCCCCACCAGGGAGCGCGCCTCTGCGAGGGCTGCCCCGGTCCCCCCGGGTTCGGACTGGACCACCAGCTCCACGCGCTCCCCGAGTCCGCGCCGGCGGGCCTCCTCGAGGTCGGCAACCACCAGGATGGGAGGCTTGGAGCTGGCCACCGCGGCCGCCCGCAGGGAGTGCTCCACGAGGCTGATCCCGCCCAGCGGGTGCCAGACCTTGGGCACCCGGGAGCGCATCCGCGTCCCCCTGCCGGCGGCCAGCACCACTGCCCGCGCAGCCGAGCGTTCGCTCACAACTTACCCCGCTGCCAGCCTGGTTCGTGAACTCGCCAGCCAGTTTCGAGTATAGCAACGGCGACTTCGGCTCCAACCCCCGCCGGCCCCTGGCTATGCTGCCCTCGATGGCACCCCCAGCCGAGGACCCCGAGGCCCAACTGGTGGTGGAGTCGCGCCCTGCCCCGGGGGTCGCCCGGCTGACCCTGAACCAACCCCAGCACCGCAACGCACTCACCGAGCAGTTGGCCTCGGCGCTGCGCCAGCACCTCGCGACTCTGGCGCAGGACGGCACCGTCCGCGCCCTGGTCGTAGCCGGCGCCGGTTCGGCATTCTGCGCCGGGGCCGACCTGGGCCGCCTCGGAGCCGGGGCGAGCACGGCCAGCGCCAAGCGGGAGACGCTCAGCGACTACTACCGCGCCTTTCTCGACCTGCGCGACCTGGGGATCCCCACCATCGCCGCGGTCCAGGGTCCAGCCATCGGTGCGGGCCTCAACCTGGCCCTCTGCTGCGACCTTCGGGTGGTCTCCGAGGATGCCCGCATGGCCGCCCCCTTCGTCAAGCTGGGAATCCACCCGGGCGGAGGCGCCACCTGGCTGCTGACCCACCTCGTCGGCCCTGGCCCGGCCCGGGAGATGTTGCTCCTCGGCGAGCCCCTGGACGCCCGCCGGGCGGTGCA
This sequence comes from Candidatus Dormibacteria bacterium, assembly GCA_050733915.1. Classification (GTDB taxonomy): domain Bacteria; phylum Chloroflexota; class Dormibacteria; order Aeolococcales; family Bog-877; genus Bog-877. The sequence goes on from JBOHUH010000017.1 coordinate 36,749, forward strand.
GCTGGGTCTGGCCAACAAGGTGGTGCCCCGCGCCGAACTGGAGGAGTCGGCGGTCGGCTGGGCCGCTGCGCTGGCGGCGCTGCCCCGCGGGGTGCTGCAGAATCTGCGGCGCACCCTCTCTCTGGCAGAGTCGGGCGCGAGCTTCGATGAGGTGCTGGACTTCGAGACCGAGTCCCAGGCCGAGGCCCTGACTACCGAGGACGCCCGCGAGGGTTGGGCCGCCCTCCGCGAGCACCGCCCGCCCCGGTTCCGCGACCGCTAGGGCGCCTGGCGGCGCGCTTGGCCGGGGGCCGGCGCAGCGTCGACGCCGGGCACCAAGTCTCCAGGATGCAGAGCTCACAGCGGGGACGCCGGGCCAGGCAAACCCGGCGTCCGTGGAGGATGAGTCGGAGGCTGAGTCCGGTCCACTCCTGGCGCGGCACCAACCGGCAGACGGCCGATTCGATCTTGACCGGGTCCGAGGAGTGGACCAGGCCGAGGCGGTTGCTCAGCCTGGCGACGTGGGTGTCGACCGGGAACCCCGGAACGTCGAAGGCGACTCCCAACACCACGTTGGCGGTCTTGCGCCCCACGCCGGGCAGCCGGGTCAGTTCCTCCATGGTCCGAGGCACCACCCCATCGAACTCCTCGGAGAGCACCCGCCCCATCCCGGTCAGAGACCGCGACTTGGCCCGAAAGAAACCGGTGGCGTGGATCAGTCCCTCCAGCTCGGCCGTGTCGGCGGTGGCGTAGGCAGCGGCGGTGGGGTAGCGCTCGAAGAGCGCGGGGGTGACCAGGTTGACCCGCTGGTCGGTGGTCTGCGCCGAGAGGATGGTGGCCACCAAGAGCTGCAGCGGGTCGTCGTGTTCCAGGGCGCAAGCCGCCGGGTAGCTGGCCGCCAGCGCCGCGACTGTGGCCCGCGCCCGCTGGCGGGGCGAGCGGGGTGGTTTGGCCGGGTCACCAACGGTGCCCGCCCCCTTTATCACGACCGCCTCGGGATGTACGGGGCGGCTATCCTAAATCCATGCTGGCGGCCCGATGGCACGGAAGCGGCGGCCGACTTGGTAGCCGCACGGCCGGCGCCGTGGCTGCCAGCCTGGCGCTGGGCATCCTCCTCGCCGGCTGCAGCTTCTTCGGCGACAACGGCACCCCAAACGCGGCACACATCCAGACCGCGCCCGGCAATCAAGTTCCCCAAGCGAACTCCAAGCTCAAGATCGAGGCCGTCGCCAAGCCCCCCAAGAACCCAGAGTACCGGGTGATCATCTACCACAACGCCAACACCGTGGGCTCGTACGTACCCGATCAGATCACCGTCCCGGTCGGCAGTCTCGTGGAATGGATCTGGACGGACGAGTACGACCAGCACAACGTCTGGTGGATCGACCAGGACCTGATCAACTCCCCGACCAAGGGTGCCGGCTACCGCTGGGCGGTCCGCTTCATGGCCCCGGGCACCTACGACTACTACTGCACTCTCCACCCCGGCATGCAGGGCACGGTGGTTGTCAAGGGATAGCTGGCGCCGTCCCGGGGGCCGGCTGGCCCTAATTCCCCTGGTCGCCCTGCTGGCGCTGGCGCTCGCGTCCTGCCGAGGACCGGCGCCCGCGGCGGGGGCGGCGTTGCACCAGTGGCTCGCCGACGTTCAGGCCCACCAGGTGGCCTATGCCTACACCCTGCTCACCCAGGAGGCTGAGCAGCGCACCGACTACAACGCCTTCTTCGCCGGGGTCAACGCCAGCCGGGCGACCTTCAAGATCGCCTCGCTCAAAGTGATCTCCGCCAACGAGGTCGAGGGCACGGTCGCGGTTCACTCCGCAGGCGCCGGCCGCCCCACCAAGGTCGTGGTCCAGGTCTTGGAGGAGGGGAACGGTGGTGACTGGCTGATCGGAACTCCCTTCTCCACTAAGGGCGCCGACGCCATCCACGCCTTCCAGTAGGCGATAGCGTCCAGGGCGCCGGTGGACCGAACAGCATCGCGCCGGCTCCGGTCCCCCTCGGCGTCCCCGCCGACTGCACGCGTCCTCCCCGAAGGCATGAGAGCGAGCGCCAGCTCCCACGCCCGCAGGTACCCGCACCTTCACTTTTCTATGATGGCTGGAGGTGGCACTTGACGGTCCAAGGGCTCACCGCGGCGGTCGGCTCGGACGAGTTGAGTCGGGCTAGCCGCCTGGACGCCCGGGTGCCCAGGTCAGGCAGGGTGGTGACCGCGCCCGCAACCGGCGCCGGGTGCGGCCCCCTCACCCGCCTCGTCGCGAGAGTGGCCGAACTTGACGGTTGAGGAGGATCAAAGTCAGCGGGAGCAACATTGCAGCGGGTCGCAGGCCTGAACTATGAGCCACCTGGCTCGACCCAGGGCTCCGGCGTTGCCACCACGCGGTCCGGCCCGTGACTGACGCCGGTTCGGTGGCGGCGCCCGGCGGCGTCGGTCCGGGAGGACGAAGCGCCTTCAGTGGGCTGCTCCTCACCCCGCTGCGCACGAGTCGGGGCGGGCTCTTCCTGACGGCCCTGGCGGTGGGGGTTGGCGCCGGCGCCGGCGCGGTCGTCTTCCGCTATCTGATATTCCTCTTCACCTTCCTCGTCACCGGGCATCCCAACTACGGGCAGGCTGGTCGCGTCAGCAGCCCCCACCTTCCCGGTCTGGGCTTCTGGTTCATCCTTCTGGCCCCTGCGGTCGGGGGGCTGATCTACGGCCCGCTGATCCACTTCTTCGCCCGTGAGAGCCGAGGCCACGGGGTGCCTGAGGTCATGGTCGCGGTCGCTGAGAGTGGAGGTCGAATCCGACCTCAGGTGGCGGCCATCAAGGCACTGGCGTCGGCGCTCTGCATCGGGACCGGCGGCTCAGTGGGCCGCGAGGGGCCGATCGTCCAGATCGGGTCATCGCTGGCCTCCACCTTCGGGCAGTGGATCCGCATGCCCGAGTCGCGCCTGAGGCTGCTGGTGGCATGCGGCGCCGCGGGCGGGATAAGCGCCACCTTCAACGCTCCGCTTGCCGGAGCGTTCTTCGGGCTCGAGTTGATCCTCCGCGAGGTCTCAGCCGAGACCGTGGTCGCCCTGGTTCTGTCCTCGATGGCGGCCGACGCGGTGGGTCAGCTCGCCTTCGGCACCCACCCCTTCTTTCACCTCCCCCAGTTGACCATCGGGGGCGGCTGGGCCCTCCCACTCTGTGCTTGCCTGGGGCTGCTGGCGGGACTGGCGGGGGTCGGTTTCCAAAAGACCCTGTACCTGCTCGAGGACGGCTGGAACCACTTTTGGGGGGGGCGGCCCGAGTGGGCCCGCCCAGCCGTGGGAGGGCTGCTGCTGGGGGCGGTACTGCTGGCCCTGCCGCAGCTATACGGGGTCGGCTACCCGGTGCTCCAGCATGCCATCACCTCGGGCTACGTGCTGTGGTTTCTGGTCGCGCTGGGGGCGGGCAAGATCCTCGCCTGCAGCATCACCATCGCGATGGGGGGCTCCGGCGGCATCTTCGCCCCCTCCCTCTTCATCGGCACAATGCTGGGAATCAGCTTCGGCCTCATCGCCCACATGTGGTTCGGAGCGGGCATCGGCGCGGCCGGGGCCTTCGGGATGGTGGGCATGGGAGCCGTCTTCGCCGGGGCCGCCCGCGCGCCTCTCACCGCGATCGCGGCCACCCTGGAGATGACCGGGGACACCCGGCTGGTGCTGCCCGCGATGCTGGCTGTGGGGGTGGCCACCGCGGTCAGCCTCAGGCTCACCCACGGGACCATCTACACCACCAAGCTGCTCCGCCGCGGCACCGACATCGACCGCACCCGCCCGTCCACGTTGATGCAGCAGCTGCGGGTTGACGAGGTGATGCGAAGGCTCCCTGGCATCCAGGCGACCGCGCCCACCGCCGCCTCGGGCGCCGCTGAGACCGCCCCCCAGACTGGAGTTGGATCCCCTCCCCAAGCCGTCTTTTCCCAGGAGACGCTGGAGCAGGCCGTCCGCCAGCTGGCCATCTACGGCCACACCGGCCTCCCGGTCATCTCGCCGGATGGGGAGCGGGTTGAGGGCTGGCTCAACAACCGCGATGTGATGGCCGCGTTTGCGGCCCGTCTGGGCAGGACGGTGAGTGATAGCGGCGCCGCCGCCCGCTCTGCGGCCTGGGCCGCGGACAATCCCCACAGTGAGGCGACCGAGGTGCGCAACCCGCTGGTGGGCTACCGGCTGGTGGACCTGCAGCTCCCGCGCCACTGGAGCGGCCTCACAGTGAGCGAGATCGCGTGGCCCCCTTCGACCCTGGTGGTCACGGTACGTCGAGGCCGCCAGCTGCTCACGCCCACCGGCGCCACCGAGCTGCGACAGGCGGACCTGCTGACCTTCCTGGTCCCCGCCAGCTCGATCGACCACCTGCGCTCAGCCAAGCCCAAGCGCCGACACCCGGCTGGCCCGCCCTAGTCGGTGGGCAGCGGCGCCGTCCTGCCGGTGCGGCGGGCGCGCGCCGCCCGAGGCGGCAGGTCGCTGCCCTTCTCCAGCCACGCCAGCAGGTGGTCCGAGATGCCCTGGCTGCGAAGCATCTCCCAGCCCTCCTCCAGCGAAACGTCGGCGGTCACCACCACCTCGTCCCCGACCAGCTTGACCTGCCACTCCAGCGCCTCCAGGCGGCGCAGGATGTCGGAGATCAGGATGAGCCTCGACTTGAGCTCATGGCTGACCGCCGCCAGCCGCACCGAGACGGGCAGCTGATCCAGGGTGGGCCGAGTGGGGAAGGCGAAGCTGCGCACCTCAAAGTAGGTCACCAAGGAGATCGGCACCGGCTCCTCGGTGACCTCGGCGTACTCTGAGGCTGGATCCCGCAGCGGCCGCAGCACTAGCTTCACGGTCCGCTCTCCCAGGGCACGATCACCCCGACGCCGCTGGTCCCACTCATCGCCGGCCCGTTGCCGCTCGGCGCCTTGAAGTTCTGCTGCTGGTTGATCAGGACCTGGTTGGTGATGAGGTAGGGCGCCCGGCTGTGCTCGCGGATGTAGCCCATCACGGCCATGATCAGGCTGACCGAGACGGCTACTGTGATCAGCGCCGCCGCCTGCCCCCGACCCCCATCGCCCCAGCGCACCCGGCCCCGGCTGACGTGCTTGAGGTAGACGGTCACCGCCACGATCGCCACCCCGGTGAAGGTGATCAGGGCGACCAGCTTGAAGGGGATCATCTGCCCCCAGGGGATGATCAGGCCTCCCTGCCAGATGGGCACGTTGGCATTGGCGGCGACCACGTCCTCATAGCTCCAGGACAGCGACGAGGGGGTGGCGATAAGCAGCCAAGAAGCGAAGGAAAGGGCGGTGCAGACCGCCAGCGCCGGCGATCGCAGACCGCTGGCCTTGACCCGTCGCCAGAGATAGAAGATGCCCACCGTGAAGATGGCGCCCAGCAGGAATACCTGGAACAGGAATGCCACGCTGAGGCCGCCCATCATCATGCTGTACCAGGCGGCGTACGAGTGGAGCTGGATCTCCTTGGCGTACTCCCAGCCCACCAGTGGCTGGGCGATGGTGAATCCCACCGCCCAGACCAGGCCGTAGTGGCCCATCCAGTCGGCGAATGCCCGGGCCTCCGCCCGCTTGGCGAAGAGCAGCCGGATCCCCCCGACCAGCGCAATCATGGCCCCGGCCAGGGCGATGTTGCCCACGAAGCGATGGATCTCGAGGGGGATCAGGGTGGGGTTGAGGATGTTGAGGGCGAGGCTGGTTGAGGGCCTCGGGGTGAGCATGTAGGAGGCCACGATGTTGATCATCAGCATCTGGATCGAGGCATTGATGAAGAGCAGGAGCTCCAGGCCCACCCGGAGTGCGCGCACCTTGGCCATCCGGTCCCAGCCCCAGTAGAGCAGGTAGAGGCAGATGATCTCGCCGATGAAGGCGAAGGCCTCGATCACAAAGGGCCAGAACAGGATCCGCTCCAGCTCCACGAAGAACTTGCTCCAGAGGCCGACGAAGAGGATCATCACCGCGAAGATCGCCAGCGCCGACCCAAAGGTGAAGGTGAGTCCGAGAGCGGTGAGCAGCTTCTTGGAGAAGCGGTCCTGCATCTCGTCTTTGCGCTTCCAGCCTACGAAGTCGCTCACCGTGAGGATGATGTAGCCGCCCTGCTGGAAGGCCGCGAACTGGATGTGTACCAGCATCAGCAGGGCCACGAACGCGGTGGCCATGCCGGTGGAGACCGGCACCGGCACCACCTGCGGGCCGGCTGCCGCGATCAGGCTGCCGAAGCTCACAGGTTGAAGAGCCGGTTCACAGCAAGCAGGGCCTCGAAGATCAGGAAGAGGACGGTGAACAGCGCCGGCACCATGACCTCAGGCCGGCGCCAAGGCTCGCGGTCCGGCGTACGGTCCAGAAACGGTACCAGGATGAGGATGGTGGTCCCGATCCCCGGCAACACGAAGACCCCGACCGGGACCATCCAAGCCTGGGGGAACTGCACCAGCAACTGGTCCAGGGGCAGGAAGAACCATTCCGGGGTGGGCACGTAGGTGAGCACGGCGGGGTTGGCCGGCCGCTCCAGGGGCGCTCCCAGAACAACCGCCATCGCGAAGATCAGCACCACCAGACCGAAGCTGAGCACCGCGTCCTTGAAGACCTGGGAGGGGAAGAAGTCGTCGAGGTCCACCGGCACCGCATACCCGGGGTCGCTGGGAATCGCCGGATAGGGATATTCCGCCTTGGCCATCCGCTCGGCCCGATGCTCCTCGCTCTCCGTCTCCACCCCCTCGTAGTTGACCCAGGCGCCGTGCTCGCCGTGGCGGCGGAGCAGGATCAGATGGAGCCCGACCAGTGGCACCAGCAGGGCTGGCAGCAGCCAGATGTGGATGGCGAAGAAGCGGGTCAGCGTCTCTGGGCCCATCTGAGGGCCGCCGCGCAGGATGGTCTGGACCCAGCCCCCGAAGAAAGGTATGTAGTCGACCACGTGGGTGACCACGGTGGCCGTCCAGTAGGCGGCCTGGTCCCAGGGCAGCATGGCTCCGGTGATCCCGAGGCCCAGCACCAGCAGGAACAGGATCACCCCCACGATCCAGTTCAGCTCACGGGGCTTCTTGTAGGAGGCGCTGACGAAGGTGCGGACCATGTGCAGGCCGATGATGATCAGCAGCACGTAGGCCCCCCAGAGGTGCATCCCGCGCACGATCGCGGCGAACTCGTCGTGGTGCTCGATGTAGTTGAGGCTCTCCCAGGCCTCGGTGGTCGAGGGCACGTAGGTCCAGAGCAGGAACATCCCGCTGACGATCTGTAGGACGATCAGGATCAGGGTGGCGCTGCCCAGGGAGTAGGCCCAGGCGCCGCGCCGCGGAACCGCCTCGTACAGCAGCTGGTGGGTGAGGTCGGAGACCCCGAGGCGCTCGTCCACCCAGCGGTAGGTGGCCGCCAGCGGCCGCGCCACCGGGCGGGTGAACTTGGCGACCAGATCGCTGCGGGTGAGCTGGCTGGGGCTGGCCACCTAGGTCAGCTCCCCTCACCGGTTAGCACGTTGCGCACGTAGAGGGTGCTGCCCACCAGCTTGTGCTCATAGCGGAACAGCGGCCAGGGGGGAGGGCCGCCGATGTTGGTGCCGTTGATGCTGTAGAGCCCCCCGTGGCAGGGACAGAGGAACTGCTTAAGGTTGACGTCCCAGTGCACGTCGCACTGCATGTGGGTGCACACGTTGGAGAGGGTGATCAGCTCCACCGCACCGGTCAGGTTGAGCTTGACCACGTAGACCGTGCGGGGCACCGGGGGAACCTGCCAGCCCTCATCGATGGGCAGGTTGACCACGTAGGCGGTGGGCACCCCGACCGCCACCGATGCGATGTCGGCCACCATTACCCAGGCGGTCTTGCGCTTGACGAAGAGCGGGCTCAGCACCGAGCCCACGATCGGCGCGCCGATCAGCAGGGCGGTACCCGCCCCCACCCCGTTGATGGTGAGGATCATGAAGCGGCGGCGGGAGACCCGCCGGCCGGGAAGTTCCTGCTGGTGGTCAGCCACCGGCCATGACCACGATCCCGATCAGCAGCGCCATGCAGCACGCAAAGACCAGCAGGAAGGTGAAGGCCCCTCCCGCGACCACCATCCAGGCTATCCCACTCCCCTCCTGTTGAGCCAGCTGGCGGGCGTTGCGCAGGACGGAGTTGAACCCCACCAGCATCACCAAGAAGAACGCGGTCACGAGAATGCCGAGGTACCAGGCGGATTCGAAGTCCTGATAGTTCAAGGCAGGGTCCCTCGGGGCGGGTTGAAGTTCTGGGTCGACTGGTTGAGGCTCAGCAGACAGCTGCTTTGGCCGGTGTTGGCGTCGATCCCGCAGGGCAGCTTGGCGTTCTCCTTGATCACTCCCATGTAGAGACTGAGAGCCAGGGCGCAGACCCCGACCACCCCGATGATTCGGGCGGCCACCGGGCTGATCCGGTCGGAGCTGGTGCCGTGCAGCGAGCGCAGGTAGACCACCAGGTTGGCTGCGGTGGCCAGGAAGGCAACCAGGAGCGCGACATAGCGCAGGGCGATGATGTTGGACGGGATCACCGCCGCCGGGAGGGCGGTCACCCCCATCCCGACCAGGGCCAGCACCGTCAAAGATCCCCCGCCGGGGCCGCGCCCACTGGCGTCGTGGTGACGCCAGAAGACCAGATTGGCCCCCACCACCAGCACCGCCAGCAGCGCGACCTGACCGATGAAGAGGCTGGCGGAGTTGAGCACGAAGAGATTGTCAAAGGCGGGCAAGGAGCTGGTCTTGACCGTCTCCGCGAGCAGAAAACCGGTGATCGGCTGGGCCAGCAGGAATACCGAGCCGATCCCGAAGTTGATCCGTGCCGCCCACCTCTGGTAGGCGACCTCTGCCGCGGACTTGGCCCGCCGCCCCCGCCAGACTGCGATCGCCGCCAGCAGCAGCGGGGCCCAGGAGAGGTTGGCCCCGGCATAGTGGAGCAGCAGCCAGGGGTAGGAGGGCGAGAAGGCGGCGCCAGAGGCGCTGGTGGCGGTGCCTGGGTCCAGGGCGTAACTGTCCAGCTCGACGATGGTGAAGAGGAAGACGTACTGGACGGCGGTGAAGGCGAAACCCACCGCCAGGTGCAGCCGTGGCGAGATCCGGTCCCAGCCGTAGACGTAGAGAAGCAGCAGCGGAATGCCCACGAAGAAACTGGAGAACGCGATCGTGAGGGGCAGCAGCAGCAGATTCAGCAACGTAGCGATCAGCCGCCCGTAGAGCCCGACCAGCAGCACCACCGCCAGCACCGCCCAGGTGGCCCCGAAGCTGTAGAGGTAGACGATCGCCCGCGAGAGCCCCTTGGCGTAACGCAGGCACATCGGGTCTCCCCCACGGCGCCGTCCCGCAAGCTCCATGAAGGGCGCGAGCGCCGTGGCGGCCAGGATGAAGCCGACCAGGGCGATGTGGATCAGGAAGGCCGCCCCGATCGCGAATTCGGCCCCCAGGGTGCCGAAGGGCAGCCTCGGGATGGGCGTGACTATCAGGGAGGGCAGCACTTCGCCTCAATGCTGACGGCACCACCCGCCGCAAGGCAACTCCCAAGCTAGCAACTCCCGAGCCCCCGACCGTCCGCGCCACGATAATCGGCTCCTGGTGGAGCCCCTGGTCCTGGTCCACGGAGACGACCCCTACCTGGTCAGCACTTGCGGCCTCCGGCTACGTGCCCAGCTGGGTGCCGATGTGATCGCCGACCTCGGGCTCGAGGAGTTCCGCGGCGCCCGCGACCTCGACGCCATCGCGCGCAGCCTGGCGACCCCACCTTTTCTCGCTCTCCGCCGCCTGGTGGTGATCTGGGACCCACCTCAGGTCGCCGCCGGACAGCGCTCTCCCAAGGACGCCGGGGAGCTGGGAGCGCTCCTGGGGGGCCGCCTGGAGACCACCGCCGCCCTGGTGGTCAATCGGGGAGTCCTGCCCGCCACCTCTCCACTGCTGCGGGCGGTGCGTGATCACCTGGGCGAAGTGCGGTTGATGCGCAGACCTCGGGGCGGGGAGTTGCGCAGCTACGTGGACCAGGCGGTCAGGGAGAAGCAACTGCGCCTGGGCCAGCCGGTCCGCGCCAGGCTGGTCGAGGTGGCCGCCCAGGATCTGGGCCAGTTTCACCAGGAGCTGGAGAAACTCGAGCTCTTCGGTCTGGGAAGCCCGTCTATCTCCGACGCCGAGGGCCTGCAATTGGTGACCTCGTCACCGCCTACCGAGCTGTACCGCCTCACCGACGCCCTCTTCGAGGCTCCGGGACGTGTGGGGGCCCGGCTCAGCGAAATCGCGGGCCGATCGGACCTGCCCCCACCGGTTGTGGTTGGCGCCCTGGCTCGCGTCTTCCGGGACTTGATCTCGTTCGCCGATGGGCGAGGCTCGGCCCTGCCCGACTGGAGACAGGAGAAGCTGCGCGCCCATCTGCGACGGGCAGGCGAGCCGCGGTTGCGGCGCTGGCTGGTAGAGCTGGCCGACCTCGACTGGTCGACCCGCACCGGCGCGATTGACGGTCAGGAGGGCCTGGACCTGCTCCTCGCCGGAATGGCCACCCAGCTGGGCAGCTGACCGCGGACCAGGATCAGCTGCCCTTGGTCCCCTTGCCGGCCCCGCCCGCGGTACGGCGCTGGGAGCTCGAGGTGCGAGCGGTCTTGGTGGTGCTCCGGGCGGCCTTGGCAACCGCCGTCTTCCGTGAGCCGCCTGCCGATTTGGGCTTGGTCCCCTGAGCCGATCCGCGCTGGACCGGAGTCCTGGCGACCCCGCCCTCTTGAGGCACCGAGGCGGCCGCCTGAGCCCGCATCAGCCGCGACTTGCGCCGGGCCACGTTGCGGGGATGCAGCACCCCGTGCGCCGCCGCCTTGTCCAATGCCGAAGCCGCCTGCCGAATCGCCGACTCCGAGCCCTCCTCGACATCGTCCACCGCCCGCCGTGCCTTGGCGACCGCGGTGCGCACCGAAGTCCGAACCCGGCGGTTGCGCTCGTGCTTGCGGGCCGAGGACCGGATGCGTTTACGGGCGGAACTGGAGTTGGCCATGCTCTCTCAGCTGCTGGTTGGGGCCGCGGACGGTCCGGGCCGAAGGTAGGCGCCGCCCATGGGGTGGGCAGCGCCGCAGTATAGCAATCGTGCCCTGGGTCTCCCGAACCCAGCGCTAGAGTGGCAGGGGTGTTGCGCAGCGGCCGCGCCCCCGCCAAGCTGAACCTGGGCCTGGAGCTGCTGGGTCGCCGAGCCGACGGCTACCACCAGTTGGCGGCGATCTCTCAGACCATCGACTGGAGCGATGTCGTCGCCGTGGAGCAGGGTGACCCAGGGAGAGAACCGCCCCACCTCCAGGTCTGGGGACCAGAGGCACATCGGGTGCCGCTTGGTGAATCCAATCTGGCGCTGCGCGCCGCCATCCTGCTCCGCGGCGAGACCGTGGTGACCCCGGTCACCAGGGTCGGGTTGGAGAAGCGTATCCCCACCCAGAGCGGGCTGGGCGGAGGCTCGGCCGACGCCGCCGCGGTGCTTCGCCTCGCCGCAGTCGCGCTGGCCTCGGAGCGACGGCAGGAGCTCGCCCTGACCTGCGGTGCCGACGTGCCCTTCGGACTGCGCGGCGGGGCCGGCCAGGTGGGTGGCGTCGGGGAGGTTGTCTCCCCCCTCCCCACACTGCGCCAGGGAGCCTTCGTGATCGTGGTCCTGGACTCGGTCGACACCACCGCCGCCTACGCCGCCAGCCAACCCCAGGACTTCAGCGACGGCCGCCGAGTGGCGGCGCTGGCGGCGGCAATGCAGATCGGAGCACCGTTGGACCCCGAGCTGCTGGGCAGCAGCCTGCAGGCAGCCGCGCTTCGGGCGGTTCCCCCCTTGGGCGCGAGGCTGGCACGTCTCGCCGAGGCCACCCCGGGAAGCAGCTGGGCGATGACCGGCAGTGGCGGCGCCTTCTTCAGCTACCTTCCTGACCCGGGCCGGGCCAGCGCTCTCGCCACCCTGGTGGGGGCGGCGTGCCCCAAGGCGCCGGTCCGGGTGGCGCTGCCGCTAGGTCCCATGCAGTGATGTACCCGCTGAGCCAGAGAGGGAGCACCACCCCCATCCCGTCCTGGGCACCCCGCGGGGACTGAACTCTAGGTAGCGCTGAGGCCCCCAGCCGGATCAGGCGGCACCCCCGGGGTCAGCTGGCTCGGCTTCTGGAGGTTGAAGTCCTTGCCGTAGTCGCTGAAGTTGGCCGCAAAGCTGAAGGTCAAACTGGCCGAACCCGAGGGCAGCCCGGTGGTAGTCGGCAGCAGGGTCGCCAGTTCAGCCAGATTGATGGTCATGGGCCAGGTGACGGTGGTCCGGGCCAGCTGGCCGGTCGAGTTGAGGACGTAGCTGTCGGAACTGCTCTGGCCGAACTGGAGCATCGACTCGATCGCGGGGAGCTTGGCCAGGTATGGGGTGGCGCTGGCCCCCACCTGGCTGGCCATCCCACTGAGCATTTGCGCGAAGGCAGCGTTCGCCGCAGAGCCGCTGAGAGTGGATCGGAGATGGTCGACTGACTGTCCGGCAAGTTGGGTCTCGCCGAGGTTGGTCACCACCGCCTGCTTGGTCAACTGCGACTCCAAGCTCTTGATCTCCGCCTTGAGGCCGCCCGCGGCGGGGGCACTGGCCCCCGCGGAGCCGGTCTGAGACGAGGCGTACCACTTGCCGTCCTCGAAAACGTACTCATTTCCGTCGAGGTCGAGGACTCGCAGGGTCTGGGCCAGCAGCGGGCTCAGCGAGACCGAGACTTCGACCGCGTGCTTACTCTGGAACTGGATTACTCCGCTCAGACGGGCCGCGTCGATCTCGGTCTGGAGCAGGGCGAGCTCGTCACTGGAGGTGCCCGCAGAAGGCTTGACCCCGCTCAGGTTGACCTGCAACTGGCCGGTGAAGGTCGCCTCAAACGAGCTGGCGAGGGCCTTCTGGTCGGCGGCAGTCAGGATTGCGTGCGCGGGCCCGTGCACCACCGAGCCGCTGGTGCCACCACAACCAGCCAGGGCCAGGGTGGCCGCTGCCAGCCCGGCACCGGCTGCCCGAGCAAGCGGCATTTTCATGGCTCGATCCTACCCCAAACCCATCGGCTTGTGACCGGCCCACGAATTTGCGAGCAGATCGTTACCCCGACCCTGGCGGCGAGGAGGCGGTGATAGCGTAGCCGCCATGACCGAGTCGAAATCGCGACGTGCGCCGACCCACGCGGGCCGCCACAAGACCTCGGCCGGTTCACCCAAGATCGTGGAGCTCCCAATACCCGCCCCTGCGGTGGCGGGCGACCGACTGGGGAACCCAGACAATTACATCAACCGGGAGCTGAGCTGGCTCGACTTCGACGCCCGGGTGCTGGCCGAGGCCCAAGACCCGCGGGTGCCGCTGCTGGAGCGGCTTCGCTTCCTGGCGATCACCGCCAGCAACCTCGACGAGTTCTACATGATCCGGGTGGCCTCCCTGAAGCGCCAGCTGGCGGAGCGGGTGCAAAGCACCCACGCCGACGCCCTGACCCCGACCGAGCAACTGCGGGCCATCGGCAAACGCTCGCGCGAGCTGGTGGCGCTCGAGTGTCGCTGCCTGCGCGAGGACCTGGCCCCGCTGCTGGAGCTCCAAGGGGTCCGGTTACTGCTCAAGGGAGAACCGCTGAGCCGGGGCGAGCGGCACGAGTGTGACGCCTACTTCGAGTCGCAACTCTATCCACTCCTCACCCCTCTGGCGATCGACCCCGCCCACCCCTTCCCCTACCTCAGCAACCTCTCGCTCTCGATCGCCGTGATGCTCGCGGAGCCCGATGAGCAGGCACCCCGGGTGGCTCGGGTCAAGGTCCCGTCCTCGGCTCCTCGCTTCTTCCGAGCCGGTCGCCGGGGGCCCTTCGTGCCCATCGAACGGATCATTGCGGAGCGCCTCGACCGGCTCTTCCCCGGGATGGAGGTGGTCTCCCGTGGACTCTTCCGAGTCACCCGCGACGCTGACTTCGATGTTGATGAGGACGAGCCCAACCTGCTCTCGGCGATCGAGGAGGAACTGCGGGAACGGCGCTTCGGAGCGGTGGTCCGGGTCGAGACCGCTCCCGGGCTCTCGCCCGAGATCCTGACCATGCTGGAAACCGAGCTGGGGGTGGGTCCCGACCAGGTCCAGGAGGTGGACGGGCTGCTGGACCTGACCGGGTTACTCAGCGTCACCGACTCGGTGGAGCGCCCCGACCTGGCCTACCCCCAGTTCACCGGGACCACCCCGCCCCGGCTGCTGACCATGCACGACCAGGACCCCGACTTCTTCGCCGTGCTGCGTCGCGGGGACGTCTTGGTGCAGCACCCCTACGACTCCTTCGCGGCCACCACCGAGCGCTTCATAGAGCAGGCGGCGCGGGACCCCAAGGTGGTAGCCATCAAGCAGACGCTCTACCGCACCAGCGGCGACACCCCGATCATCGACGCCCTTACCCGGGCCGCCGAAGACGGCAAGCAGGTGGTGGTGCTGGTCGAGATCAAGGCCCGCTTCGACGAGCAGAACAACATCCGCTGGGCGCACCAGCTGGAGGAGGTGGGCGCCCACGTGGCCTACGGGGTGCCCGGGCTCAAGACCCACGCCAAGCTGGTCCTGGTGGTCCGCCAGGAGGAGGCCGGGGTTCGCTACTACGCCCACATCGGAACCGGCAACTACAACGCGGTCACCGCCCGGCTCTACACCGACTTCGGCCTGCTCACCGCCAGAGCCGAGCTCACCGAGGAGATCGCCGACCTCTTCAACTACCTGACCGGCTACTCCCGCAAACGGGACTACCGCAACCTTTGGGTGGCCCCCATCAACGCCATCCAGAACTTTGAGGCCTTGGTCGAGCGCGAGCTCGACCACCACCGCCACGGCCGCCCCGCGGGGCTGCTGATCAAGGTCAACGGCCTCACCGACGAGCGGGCGATTCGCTCCCTCTATCGAGCCTCCCAGCGAGGCCTGCCGATCCGGCTGCTGGTACGCGGAATCTGCGCTCTGCGTCCCGGGGTGGAGGGGCTCAGCCAGACCCTCCAGGTGCACAGTGTGGTCGGTCGCTTTCTGGAACACGGCCGGGCCTTCGTGGCCGAGAACGGTGGGCACCCCGAGGTGCACATCGGCTCCTCCGACCTCATGGGTCGCAATCTCTACCGCCGGGTGGAGTGCGTGGTCCCGCTCCTGGATCCCCAGGCCCGGGACGAGGTGCGCCGGGTGCTGGAGCTGACCTGGTCCGATCGTCGCCAGAGCTGGCGCCTGCAGGCTGACGGGCGCTGGCTGCGGATCGACCCCCAGTCCGGCGACGATGGCATCCAAGAGCAGCTGATCAGGCGCGCCGGGGCCCGGCCCCTGCGTTGGGAAGGTCAAGGGAGGAGGGCAGCCAGCCATGGACCCACAAGCGGTTAGGGAATTCGCCGCCCAGCACCACCAGGCGGTGCTGGCCACCCCGCGCCGGGACGGCAGCCCGCAGCTCTCCCCGGTCACGGTGGGGGTGGACCCGGAGGGGCGGCTGATCGTGAGCACCAGGGAGACCGCGGTCAAGCTGCGCAACCTGCGCCGCGACCACCACTACACCATCGCCATATTCACCAACAACTTCTTCGGCCCCTGGGTCTCGGCCCGGGGTCACGCCGAGATCGTCTCCCTGCCCGAGGCGCTCCCGCTCTTGGTGGACTACTACCGCGGGGTCTCGGGCGAGCATCCCGACTGGGACGACTACCGCCGGGCCATGGTCGAGGAGCGTCGGGTCCTGCTCCGACTGAACATCGAGGACGCCGGCCCCAACACGAGCGGCTGAGGTGGATCTGAGCCCCGAAGAGTTCGCTGCCCAAGCCCGCGCGGTGGCATCCCGGGCCGCCGCCCTGATCCAGCCCGGGATGCGCCTCGGCCTCGGCAGCGGCCGGATGGCCACCGCCTTCGTGGAGGCGCTGCGGCCAAGAGTGGACGCCGGGCTCAGGGTCAGCGGCCTCTGCACCTCCCGAGCCACCGAGGACCTGGCCCGGGAGGTGGGCATTGGGCTGCTGGACAGCAGCGAGGGCGAGCTCGACCTGGACGTCGACGGAGCCGATGAGTACGACGAGTCGCTCAATCTGCTCAAGGGCGGAGGCGGCGCCCTGCTGCGCGAGAAGGTGGTGGCCCAACGCAGCCGCCGCTTCTGGGTGCTCGCCGACGCCAGCAAACGGGTGCACCGTCTGGGCAGCTCCCGCGCCCTGCCGATCGAGGTCCTGAGCTACGACTGGTCCGGGACCGCTGCTCTCTGTGAGTCCCGCCTCGGGGGTCGGGCGGAGCGCCGCCCGCCGGGGGCTGAGCCGTTCATCAGCGACAACGGGAACTTTGTGCTCGACCTGCACCTGCCCCGGGGATTGGACGAGCCGAAGTCGGCCGCAGGACAACTGGCGGGGATCGCCGGGGTGCTGGGGCACGGGCTGTTTCTGGGCCTGGCCACCGCGGTCATGGTCGTGGAGGACGGCGAGGTCAAGGTTCTGGGTGACCTCGAGCGGCACCGCCCCACGCCGCCGACGGGCGCCTAGAGCCGGGGCTCCTCGGTCACCCGCCGGCGGCGGTTGAGACCGAGGGCCAACCCCAGCGGGATGATTACCCCGAGAAACCCGGTCACCACCGCGATCCCATCGGGCAGGTGGCGGGGGTTGGCCATCCCGACGTAGGAGAAGATCGAGGAGAGGAACGCGGTCACCAGGATTGCCGTGATCGCGCCGATCAGCACCCAGGTGCCGTTCTCCGGACGGCTGATCACGAAGGCAGGCCAGCGGTTGCGGACGTAGCGGTAGACGTTGATCGCGGTGAGGCTGTTGAGGATCAGCGCGCTGATGAAGGCGCTAACCGCGACCCCCCAGCGGAAGGCACCCAGCTGGGAGATCACCCAGGCCGAGAAGTTGACCACCAGCAATCCCATCGGGGTGGCCAGGCCGATCACCGGCAGGATGCAGGTGCGCCAATCCTCGGGCAGCGGGATGAAGAGCCCGTTCTGGACCGGACCTCGGCTGCGCCGGATCCGGCTCACCCGTCCGGCACCGTTCCTTTCCGTGCCTACGTCTCCTCAGCTCGGGTTGGACGCGAGCATTGTGACCAGTTCACTGGCGGGGGAGCTCCAGATCCGCTGGAACCGGGATGATGACCAGCGCCCATGGACCTGATCGACCTCCTCATCATCGCCGCCCTGCTCTACGCCGGAATCAGAGGCTACCGGAGAGGCTTCAGCTACTCCGTGCTCTCCCTCCTTGGGCTGTTGGCCGGGATCGCACTGGGGGCCTGGCTGGCCACCTCGGTGCCCCCCCTCCTCCACAACCTCTCGGTGACCGTGCGCTCTGGGATAGCCATTGGTCTGCTGCTGGCCCTGGCGCTGCTGGGGGACGGCGTCGGCACCTGGCTCGGACTGCGCCTTCGGCTCAGCACCATCCGCACCCACCTGGGGCTGCTCGACTCCCTGCTCGGGGTGGCCTGGGGACTACTGGTGGTGCTGGTCGCCAGCTGGTACCTGGGTCTGACCTTCGCCGCCGGGCCCTGGCCGCCGCTCTCGGCCCAGATCCAAAAGTCCGCGGTACTGCACCACCTAGCCGATCAGTTCCCCGAGGACCCCACCTGGCTGGGAGAGCTCCAGCACATCTTCAGCGCGGTCCCCTTCCCTGAGGTCTTCGCCAATCTGATCCCGCCCCTCCCGGCCCCGGTGGCCGTGCCCGCCTCGCTGGCGAACCAGCCCGCGGTGACTGCCGCCGCCGCCGAGACGGTCAAGGTGGTCAGTGTGGGCTGCGGGGGACTCCTCGAGGGCAGCGGCTTCCCGATCGCCCCAGGGATGATCCTCACCAACGCCCACGTGGTGGCGGGGAGCCACGGATCGCGGGTCCTGGTGCCCGGTCAGGCGGATTCGCTGGCTGGCGAGGTGGTGTTCTTCGACCCCCGCCGCGATGTGGCGCTGCTCCGGGTCCCCGGCCTCACCCTCGCGCCGCTGCCCATCTCCACCACCGGCACCCGAGCTACCCAGGGAGCCGTCATCGGCTATCCCCAAGGTGGGCCCGAGCAGGTGGCTCCGGGGGCGATCCGGGGGGAGCTGGACGCGGTGGGCCGGGACATCTACTCCAGCGCGACGGTGAGCCGGGAGATCTTCGTTCTCCAGGCCACCGTCATCCCGGGGAACTCCGGCGGCCCCTTCGTCAACCTGAAGGGCCAGGTCCTGGGGGTGGTCTTCGCCAAGTCGTTGGTGGTGAGCGACGAGGGTTACGCCCTCACCGCCTCGGAGATCCTCCCCGACATCGCCAAGGGCGAGAGCCGGAGCGCCGCGGTGTCCACCCGAGCGTGCGTCGACTGAGGCCCGCGGGAGACCCCTGCCCGCCCTAGTCCGAGCTGGGCTCGGAACCTGAGGGGGACGCGACCGGGGCGGCCCCCACCGCGTGGTAGCCGCCGTCGACGTGAATGATCTCGCCGGTGGTGGCCGGGAAGTAATCGGAGAGCAGGGCCACGCTGGCGCGCCCGATCGGCTCGGAGTCCCTGGCGTCCCATCCCAGTGGCGCCTGGCGCTGGAAGACCTCGGGGAAGGCAGGGAATCCGGGGATCCCCTTGGCGGACGTGGTGTAGACCGGGCCCGCCGAGATTGCGTTTACCCGGATCCGGCGCGGACCCAGGTATTGCGCCAGATAGCGGACCACCGCCTCCAGCGCCGCCTTGGAGACACCCATCCAGTCATAGCCGGGCCAGGCCTGGCTGGCGTCGAAGTCGAGGGTGACCACGCTGCCCCCCGCCTCCGGCAGCAGCGGCTCCAGCGCCACCACCAGCTGCTTCAGGGAGTAGGCGCTGGTGCGCAAGGCGGTGGCGGCGGCCTCCCAGGGAGTGCTGAGGAAGGCACCTCCCAAGGCCTCCGCGGGCGCGAAGGCGACCCCGTGGACGATGCCGTCGGGCCGCCATCGGCGTCGGGCCAGCTGCTCCGCCAGAGTGACGAAGTCTTGGTCCTTGGTTACGTCCAGCTCCAGGATCTCCGGTTTGGGCGAGAGTCGGGCCGCGCTGCGCGCGGTGAGCCGCATCGCCCGGCCGAACGAGGTGAGCACCACCTCGGCGCCGTCCGCCTGCGCCTGGCGGGCCACCGCGAAGGGCAGCGACGAGGGAGTCAGGACCCCGGTGACCAGGACCCGCTTGCCGGTTAGCAGCATGGGAGGCAGGTTACCTCCCCCGACGACCCGTCCGGGGCCGGACTTGACCTGACGTCCCTCTCAGCTGGGGCTTGTACAATCCGGCCGCATGCCTGCCGGGACCAGGCCACGGCGCCGCCGCGCCGGGCTCAAGTCACATCAGTCGTCCTTCCTCTGGGGCCGGCGCCGGATGCTAGTGGCCGCGCTGCTGGTCGTCGGCTTCGGCCTCTCAGGGGTTAGTGGCGTCGTCGCCTACTTCCTACCCGCCATCGCGGCGGCCCTCAACGCGACCGGGCAGCCCGCCCAAGGGAACGGCCCGCACCCGGTGGACACCCCCAGCACGGCTCCTCTCTCCAACTCCAACCAGCCCTTCAACGTGCTCCTGCTGGGCTCGGACAATGACACCAAGTTCCAGGCCGACGACGTCCTCACCCAGACCATGATCCTGGTCCGGATCAATCCCCAGACCAAGTCAGTGGTGATGTTCTCCATCCCCCGTGACCTCTGGGTTCCCATCGGGGACACCCAGTCCGAGGCCAAGATCGATGCCGCCTACTCCGACGGCGGCGCCGCCGAGGCCATCGCGACGGTGGAGAACAACTTTGACGTCAGCGTGAACTACTGGGTCTGGATCGGCCTGGGCGGCCTGGTGCAGGTTGTCAACGACCTGCACCAGGTCAACATCGTGGCTCAGATGCCCATCCTGGACGACGAATACCCCAACGACCTCACCGGCAACAACCCCTACCAGCAGGCTCGGATCGCCATCCTCCCCGGCCCTCAGCGGGTCGATGGGGTGGTCGCCCTGGAATACGCCCGCTCCCGCCACGGCAGCGTGCTCTCGGACATCAGCCGCTCCCAGAAGCAGCAGCAGCTCCTGCTGGACATCAAGGCCTCCGCCAACGACATCGGCCTCGCCGACGTGCCCAGCGTCGCCGGGGCCCTGGGCAACTCGGTCAAGACCGACATGAGCGTCAGCCAGGTGACCGGGCTGCTGCCTCTGGCCCAGGCGGTCAGCGACGGCAAGGTGAAGCAGGTGATCATGACCGGCTCTCCCTACCTCACCTCACCCACGTACCAGATTGACGGTCAGGACGTGCTCCTGCCTGACTGGTCGGCGATTCACAGCCTGGTGGCCCAGTACTTCCCCACCACATGAGGCGCCTGCTGCCCATCTTGGCGATGCTCGGGGTGATGGCCCTCTTCGGCTTCGGGGTCTACTCGGTGCTGGGGACGCTCAAGAGCAACAAGCACCTCAGCCAGAAGCCCACCCAATCCCAGGCCCTGGTGGCGCTCGCGGGCACCGTGGACGTGGTCCAGGACGGTGCCATCTACAGCCTCCACGGCCTGAACTTCACCAAGCTCAACGCCCCCGCGTACGACTGGGTTCAGGTGGCGCCAGCCCCCGCTGGCGACATCCTGGCGGTCGCCTACGCCAGCATGTACACCAACGTCTACCTGCTCAACGCTCAGGGCCAGGTGGTGCGCCAGCTGCTCTCGAACAGCTCCTCTTACTACTTCAACAACCACTGGGCCTACTACCCCCGGGTCAGCCCCAACGGCGCCAGTCTTTTCTACGCCGCCGACTGGTACGAGCCGGGGAACCAGTACAACGTCGACTTCCAGATCCAGGCGGTGCCCTTCTCCGACCCCGCGGCCAACCCGGTGGTCTGGAGCGAGGCCGGCCTCTACTACCAGGGCGGAGACGTGGATCCGATCCCGCTGGCCAACGGGGCGCTCATCTACACCAAGTACGACGTCAACACCGCCGCCGGCAGCGACCAGGGCGACACCTACGGCCAGTTGGCCTATGCCGCCTACCCCGGAGCTCTCCCCACCCTCCTCACCACCGCGGCCGAGGACTGCGGCGAGCCCGCGCTCTCCCCCAGCGGTACCGAGATCGCCATGGTCTGTAGCAGCAACGCCCAGCAGACCACCACCTTGGACGTGGCCAGCTGGAACGGGACCAGCCTCGGCCCCCTGGTCACCATCTGCAGCGGCCCCGAGCCGGCCAGCCCCACCTGGTCCCCCGATGGCAAGGGCGTCCTCTACCTCAACACCCTGCTCAGCGACAAGTCCTCACCCTTCCAGCTCTGGTGGGTACCCAACGCCACCTCACCCAAGCCCCGCCCCGCCCAGCAGGTGACCCAGGACCTCAACTTCACCGCCACCTCGCCACCGCTGTGGACCTCGTGACCCCGGCCGGCTCTCTCCGGCTCGAGCCTTAGCGACCGGCCCGCGGCGGTCTCCAGGGAGAGCGCAACTCCTGGACCATGAGCGCCGCCAGGGCGGTCCACCCGGTCTGATGGGAAGCCCCGTGGCCGGCACCGGTCTCGCCGTCGAAGTACTCATGGAAGAGCAGGTTGTCGCGCCACTTGGGGTCGGTCTGGAACTTCTCCAGCTGGCCGTACACCGGGCGCCGGCCTGCGCGGTCGCGGCGGAAGATGGAGACTGCCCGCTGGGCCAGGGAGTCCCCGATCCGACCCAGCGTGACCCGGGGACCATCGGGATGCGGGAAGGGGTGGGTAACCGAGGGCCCCAGCCCGGTGCCCAACAGGCGCAGGGCCTGGACCAGGAGGTAGGTGGTGGGAAACCACACCGGCCCGCGCCAGTTGGAGTTGCCACCATAGATACGCTCCTGAGACACCCCCGGCTCGTAGCGGACCGGGGGCATCTCCGGCAGCAGGCGACTCTGGAAGGGCTGTCTCAGGTGGCTCTTGGAGAGCGACCGGGGACCGTGCTCCGAGAGGAACTCCAAGGGGTCGAGCAGGCGGTCCAGGAGGCGCCCCAGGCGCTCCGGCCCCACCAGGCTGAGGCAGGCGTACGGGTCGTCGCCACGGGCGGAGCGGTAGTGCAGGACGCCGAGCTCAGCGGCCTCGTCGAGGACCTGGCTGAGTCGGGGCAGCCGGGCCAGAGTGTGCCGGTGGACCACCTCGCTGGCGGTCAGGGGCATCAGGCCCACCAGACTGCGCACCCGCAGCTGCTCGGTGCGCCCGTCGGCCAGCCGCAGCACGTCGTAGTAGAAACCATCCTTCTCGTCCCAGAGCCCCGGCTGGCCGCCCCGGCCGTTGAGGGCGGTGGCGATCCGGACGTAGTGCGAGAAGAAGCGGATCGCCATGTTCTCGTACTGCGGCTCCTCGATGGCCAGCTCTGCCGCCATCCGGAACATCTTGACCACCAGCATCCCCATCCAGGCGGTGGCGTCCGCCTCGGAGATGCTGGCCCCCGCTGGCAGGTGGCTGCGATCCACCGCCGAGATGTTGTCGAGACCCAGAAAACCGCCGGAGAAGATGTCGTTGCCCAGCGGGTCATGGCGGTTGACCCACCAGCCATAGTTGAAGAGCAGCGCTAGGAACGCCTGCTCCAGGAACGCCCGGTCAGGCACTCCGGTGCGGTTGCGGTCGGCGATGAAGATATGCCAGGCGGCCAGCACCGCGGTGGGCGGGTTGCAGTCCGAGAAGGCCCACTCGTAGGCGGGAACCTGGCCGTCCTCTCGCAGGTAGCGGGGCTGCAGCAGCAGCAGCACCTGCTCTTTGGCGAGGGCCACATCCAGTGGCTCCAGCGCCAGCGCGTGAAAGGCCAGGTCCCAGCTCGCGAACCAGGGATACTCCCAGCTGTCTGGCATGACCATGACGTCGGCCGCCCTCAGTCCGTCCCAGCGTTGGTTGCGCCCTTGGGCGTGCTGGGGCGGTGGCGCTGGCCGGCCAGGATCACCCGCCAGCCAGCGGGCGACGTCGTACTCGTAGTACTGCTGGGTCCAGAGCAGGCCCGAGAAAGCCTGGCGCTGGGTCAGCCGGTCGTCGGCGTCGCCGCTGGGACAGAGCGCCTGGTAGAAGCGGTCCGCCGCCGCCCTCCGCTCACCACAGATAGCGTCCACCCGGCTGGCGGCTCCCTCACCTCCTGCCCCCCAGGTGAGCCGGAGCACGGTTGACTCGCCGGGCTCCTGCTGGATGCGGTAGTGGGCGGCCGCCTTGGTGCCTCGGAGCTCTGGATTGCAGCGCCCCGGATCCGCCTGGACCACCGCGTCCCCGATGGCGTCCTTGGGGAAGCGACTGGCATTCGGAGAGCCGAAGAGCAATTCGCTGTTGGTCTCGTTGTCGCAGAGGAGCCAGTCACATCCGCTCTCGGCGCGGAGGCGGTAGTTGGCGAAGTCGGGCAGTCCGGTGAGCTCGAGAACCCCATCCTGCACGCGCAGCTGGGGTGGCTCGCCGCGGGGCTCCTGCCAAGCCCAGGTGTTGCGCAGCCAAAGATGGGGCAGGAGGTGCAGCTCGGCCGGTTCCGAGCTCTCGTTGGTCACGCTCAGCCGCCAGGCGACCAGCCCGTCCCGGTCCTGGGCATACTCCACCTCCACCGTCCAGTAACGGTCAGCCTCGAAGGCGCCGAGTGGCAGCAGGCCGAGCTCCGGCCCCGGGACCGCGTTCCGGGCCCTGAGCTGTTCGTAGGGGAAGGGCGCCATCGGATAGCGGTAGAGAGCACGCAGGTAGCTGCCGTCGGGCAGGGCGTCCAGATAGTGCCAGTACTCCTTGACGTCCTCGCCATGGTTGCCCTCGGCGTTGGACAGCCCGAATGCCCGCTCCTTGAGGATGGGATCTTGGCCATTCCAGAGGGCGAAGGCGAGACAGACCAGCTGGTGGTCGTCGCAGATGCCCAGCAGACCATCCTCGCCCCAGCGATAGGCGCGGCTGCGCGACTGTTCGAAGGGCAGGTAGGCCCAGGAGTCACCGTCCGCGCTGTAGTCCTCACGGACCGTGCCCCACTGCCGCATCGAGAGAAAGGGTCCCCAGCGAGGGCCTCGGCCCTGGTCTGCCGACCCGCTTACCGTGCTTGCGGGCGGCTGGCTCTCTGGCACCTTGGGATTCTCCCATCTCGCCCCGGGATAAGAAGCCGCCCGGAGGCCGTCCTCAGGTGGCCGGGGCGGGCTTGACCGCACCCTCCGCGCCCGCCAACGGCAGGCGGACCGAGAAGGTGGCCCCGCCCCCGGGGGTGGGATCGAGGCGCAGAACACCGCGGTGCGCGGCCACGATGGCCGAGACGATGGCCAGGCCCAGCCCCGAACCGCCGTGCTCCCGGCCGCGGGAGCGATCGGCGCGTACAAACCTCTCGAATATCCGGGTCGCCACCTCGGGGTCGACCCCCGGGCCGTGGTCGGCAACCTTGAGTACCGCCGCGTCCGCCTCTTGCTCCACTGAGATCTCGATGGCGGTCTGAGCCGGGGTGTGGACGGTGGCGTTGCGGATCAGGTTGCCGGCCACCTGGCGCAGTCGGGCCTCGTCCCCGATCACCACCACCGGTTCTGGGGCACTCACCCGGATCGGATGGTGGCGGTCGGCCACCGAGGCGTCGGCGACCGCGTCCACCGCCAACTGGGAGATGTCCACCGTCCGCTTCTCCAGCGGCCGACCCTCGTCGAGCCTGGCCAGCAGCAGGAGATCGTCCACCAGCTGGCTCATCCGAGCCGACTCGCTCTCGATCCGGCTCATCGCCTTGTCCAGGTCCCCGGGGCGCTGGCGGGCGCCGTGGCGGAAGAGCTCGGCGTACCCCCGGATGGCGCTGAGCGGGGTTCTCAACTCGTGCGAGGCATCGGCCATGAACTGACGCATCCGGGCCTCCGAGGCGGCCCTCGCCCCGAAGGCCTGCTCGATCTGGCTGAGCATCTCGTTGAGGCTGGCGGCCAGCTGGCCCACCTCGGTGTTGGGGTTGCCGGCCTCGACTCGCTGGGTGAGGTCGCCGTCGGCGATGGCCCGGGCGGTGACCCGGATGCGGGCCAGGGGCTGCAGCCCCAGCTGGACGATCCACCAGGCCAGGGCGGCCATCCCCAGCAGGACTCCCGCGCCGACCAGGATCTCCAGGAAGCGGAGTTGGTTGAGTGTCTGGTCGACGTAGGTGAGGGGTAGCCCGAGCACCAGGTTGACCCCCTGCTCGTTGGTGGGCGCCAAGAGCAGGCGGAACTCGCCGCCCCCCTTGGAGGCGGGCACCGTCATGTAGCGAAATCCGGACAGCGGGGACCGGCCCAACCCGGGGGGCAGCTGGGGTACCGGCGCTCCATTGCTGAAGGAGGCGGAGAAGGAGCCGCCCGTGCCCACCAGCTCGCCCCAGCTGCCGCTGGGGACAGTGGGGCTGCCGCGGCGCAGGAGACCGGTGCGCTGCTCGAAGGCCAGGTCGCCGGCGACCTGGCTGGCGACGCTGTTCGCCTGCTGGTCGATCTGCTGACTCAAGGTGGACTGCAGCACCAGGTAGGTGACCGCATCGGTAACCCCAAGGCCGATCACCACCAGCGCCATCAGGCCTAGGAGCAGCCGCAGGCGCAGCGACATGTCAGGCTCGGGGCAGCCGCAGCACGTACCCCATCCCACGGACTGTGTGGATGAGGGGCGGCTCCTTGCGATCGACCTTCTTGCGCAGGTAGCTGACGTAGGTTTCCAGGATGCCGGCGTCACCGCCGAAGTCGTACTTCCAAACGTGGTCCAGGATCTGGGCCCGGGTGAGCACCCGCCGGGCATTGATCAGCAGGTAGCGCAGGAGCCGGTACTCGGTCGCGGTCAGCTCCACCAAGTCTCCTCCACGCCGCACCTCGAGCAGATCCTCGTCCATCTCGAGATCGGCGAACGAGAGCACCGTGTGGCTCTCCGACTGATGCCC
>JBOHUH010000018.1:0-28873 GCA_050733915.1 Candidatus Dormibacteria bacterium
GCTCTTCAAGGCGTCCTCGGCCGTCCCCCGGAGTCGGGCTCGGTCGGGCTGGCCGGGAGGGCGCGGCCAGCCGGACCGGCCCAGCGAACTACGGCGGCGTGGACAGGCTGTCGACCAGAGCCGCGAGCAGGTGGACCTCGGTCCCGGCCAGCCCGACCGAGCAGAACAGGGTGATCTGATCGGGGCGGGTCCGACCCCGCCGGGGCTGCACCAGCACCGAGCCGAGGCTCAGGAGCCGCCCCATCGCGGCAGTTCCCTGGAGCACGAACGGCGGCTCGTATGAGCTCGCCTGGGCCAGCGAGTCGGTCACTACCAGCTGAGCCCGCTCGGCGAGGCGGGCATCGAACTCAGCCCGCCCCTGTTGCTTGGGTCCAACCGCGTTGACGTGGCACCCGGGCGCGATCCAGTCCGGGTCGATGACCGGAGTCGGGCTGGGCGTGGCCAAGACCACGATGTCGGAGTTTCGCACCGCATCCTCGGCGCTCGCAGCTGGGTGGGCAGGCACTCCGAGCTCCTCGGCCGCCCGCTCCGCGAAGGCGGTGCGGCGGTGGGCGTCGCGGCTCCAGACTCGCACCTCATCCAGGCGCACCACCGCCCGGATCGCCCAGAGCTGGGCCCAAGCCTGCCGGCCGCTGCCGACCAGCCCCAGCCGCGCGGAGTCCGCTCGGGCCAGTGCGCGAACTGCGGCAGCCCCGGTGGCGCCGGTGCGACGGCGTCCCAGCTCGTTGCCGACGGCGACCGCGAGCACCCTTCCGGATGCCCAGTCGTGGAGCACCACCATCTGTTCACCGGGATCGGCGTCGAAGGTGTCGTACGAGCGGTAGCCGAACCAGCGCCCCTCCAGGGCGCCGGCAGTGAACAGCAGCCGCCCCCGGCCCAGGTCCGCGTAGACCCGTGGCGGAGCGACCAGAGCGCCACGTTCAACCAGGCGGAGTGCCTCTCGGATCGCGGTAACCGCGGTCCCGGCGTCGAGCCGGCGGGCAACCAGCTCATCGTCGAGGACTATCGGCGGCATCGCTCGGACCCGCCCAGCGAGCGTAGCGCCGCGCCGGCAGGCGGCGACCCAGAAGCCGTCACCTGGGGTCGAGCCCGAGGGCGCGCTGCAGCTCCTGCAGGGCCTCGCGGCGAGTCGCCGGTCGGCCCACCGGCATCATGCAGGCTCCCATGATCGTGGCCACCACCAAAGACGCTTGGGAGTCCGGGTCCCGGAGCTCGGCCAGCGAGCCGTCCGCGCTAGCCTTGACCAGCATGGCCCGGACCGTCTGCCGCCAGATGGCGGTGGTCTTCTGGTACAGGACTCGTACCGCAGGATCGCGGGCCGCCCGAAGTGCCAGTTCGCCCATGACCGTGAAGAGCTCGGGCTCCTCGCGCTGCAGGCGGCGGATGCCCGCGAAGTGCTGGCGCAGCTGGTCTCCAGTACTGGCGCTGCCCCCGACAGTGGAGCGAAAGCGCTCCATGGTGTGCCCCAGCACGGCTTCGATCAGAGCCTCCTTACTGGGGAAGTAATAGTGGAGGGTGGCCACGTTGACCCCCGCCGCAGCTGCCACCTGGCGGGTCCGCAGCCCCTCGAAACCGTGCTCCGCCAGCTGCCGATACGCCGCTAAGACCAGGGTCTGGCGACGCGGTGGCGGGACCTTGGTCCCGGCAGCGGCAGGCACCCCCTTAGCTTAGCTCTCAATCAGTTGATTGACATGGCGGCGAGGCCGTGCTAGCGTGGCCCTTGACCAATCAACTGATTGGTTGGCCGGTCTCCAGGAGGATCTGATATCGGGTCGGGGGCGGCAACCGAACGGACGAGGTGCGGAGTTGCGCGCCGCCCGTAGTAAGGCGCCCCAGCCGGCGCGCGTCGCCGTGTTTGGCGCCAACGGCCAGACCGGCCGGCTGCTCACCGAGCTGGCGCTGGCCCGCGGCCATGCGGTGACCGCGTTCACCCGTCATCCAGCGCGGTTCCCCATCCACCACCCGGAGCTGCGGGTTGTCGGCGGGGAGGTGGGAGACGTCCGAGCCGTGGACCATGCGGTCGCGGGTCAGGATGCGGTGCTCTCCAGCCTGGGGGTGCCATTCAGCCGCCAGCCGGTCTCCGTCTACTCCGAGGGCGTGAGACACATCATCGCGGCGATGCGCCAGCACGGGGTCCGGCGCTTGGCATGCGTCAGTTCCAGTGCGCTCGAGCCGCATCCAGAGCCCCAGGGCGGACTGCTATTTCGCAAGGTCCTGGAGCCGTTCTTCGTGGGCGTGCTTGGCCGCAGCACCTACTTGGACCAGCGCCGGATGGAGGTGCTGGTCCGATCCAGCGACCTCGATTGGACGCTGGTTCGTCCGTCCGGCCTCTTCGCCGCGCCCCGGGTCAGCGACTACCAGGTGGGTGAAGGGTGGGTGCGGGGGATGTTCACCTCGCGCCGTGACCTGGCGGATTTCCTGGTGCGCCAGCTCACCGACCCGCAGTTCGTGGGCAAGACCGCCGCAATCGTGACCACCGAGGGCCAGCCCAGCCTGCTGCCGTTTCTCTGGCGGGAGGGGATCGCCAAAAGAAGCGGCGAGGTGGGGGTGCAGCAGGAGGACCGGACCCGGGACGTCACCAATTAGGTTGTTTGACGGCCCGTATCTGGGTCAGCGGCCCGATAATTCGAGAACGGTCGTCGAGCCACCCTAGGCGAGCAACAGGAGGACAGCGCATGGGAGTTCAGGTCACGCCCCGTGGCACCCGGGGGGCTTGGGCGCCGCGGCTGCTCAACCGCGTACTAGGCCCGCTCGTGCGATTGCAGGTCGCACGCTACCGGCGCCAGCGGGGCCCGGGCCAGCCCACAATGATGGGGTTTCCGGCCCTGGTGCTGACCACCCGGGGAGCTCGGTCGGGCCAGCTCCGCACAGTGCCCCTGGGCGGGTTTCCCGATGGTCCGGACGCCTGGCTGGTGGTGGCCTCGGCCGGTGGCGGCTCCCAGCACCCCGGCTGGTTCATCAACATGGCCAAGCACCCCGAGGAGATCTGGGTCGAGGTCGGCGAGCGCAAGCTCCAGGTGCGCGGCGAGTCGCTGCTCGGGGAGGTGCGGGCCGCCGCCCTGCAGCGGATCGCGGCGATCGCCCCGCGCTACGCCGAGTACCAGAAGAAGACCGACCGCGAGATTCCCGTGGTCCGGCTCACCGCCGCCGAGTGAGGGGAGCACCGGCTTTGCCGGGGCGCCCAAGCCGGGCGCCCAAAGGTTGGCGATCCGACACCTAGGCGGGCTGTCGTCCCCGGCTTAGGTTGCAGGGGTGGATCGAAGTCCGGCGCCAGAGCCGCCGCCTGGTTCCCGCAGCCCCGGGCGTCTCCGCCCGTCCAGCTCTGGGCCAGGGCGCAGGCGGTGGCAACGGTCTGGGGCACGCGCTCGGACGTGCTCGCCGGACCGCGCTGGACGGCGCCCCGGGGGCTCGCGGTCCAAGCTACTTCCAAGCGTTCTCGGCTTATCCTGCCCGGAGCTCGCGGCGCGGGCTGCGGGAGGCCGCCGATATCCGAGGAGGGGCCGAGATAGCGATCCAGGGTCGCGTGATCGGCGGGATGCACAGCTGATGCGGCGGAGTCGGCGGCGAGGGTCGCGGCGCCTATCGGCTCTCTGCCTAATCGCCCTCTGCGCCAGCCTCGTCGGCGCCGCCGCGGTGACGGGGGGCCAGCTGGTCGCCCACGCGAAGGGCACGTCCAGCGACCTGAGTCCTTCTGTCGCCGGCGCGGCTGCGGTGGTCTGTGCCCAGGGCCCCAACGCGTGGACCAGCTCCAGCAGCAAACCCACCAAGGGATGTGGGGCCGGCAAGGGATACTGTGGCAGGTACGGCGGCCACGACGCCGAGGCCGCCTACGGGTTCGACAATGTCTGGGCCTGCTCGCCGAGCACCACCCTCAACAACACCCCGTTTGATCAAAACGGCAACGATTCGTTCCAGTGCGTGGAGCTCTCCGCCCGTTTCCTGTGGGCCGTCTACGGCATCTACGCCGGACCCGGGGTGACCTACTACGGCGAAGGGGTGGTCTCCGCAGTTTTCAACGCCTACCATCCCAAAGTCAGTGAAGCGACGTCTGCGGGCCACAACGTCCCGGCTCCCGGAGATGTCATAAGTTTTGGTCCCGGCGGCGGGGGGGAAGTGGTGGCGGCGGACCCGGTGGGCCACACCGCCGTCGTGGTCCAGTCCAACGCCAAGAAGGGGACGTTCACGATCATGAGTGAAAACATGTCCAGCGGCGGCAGTGACGGCGCGGCGGGCATTCAGTATCTGCAGATCGTCCCGAACAGTGGCAAGCAGGTCTCCCACACCGTGACCAGCTCCAGTGGCAAGACCGAGACCTACACCCAAGTCACCCAGGAGGGATGGGTCGATTTCCTAAGCTTTGGAGAGGCCCAGGCCGAGTGGCTGATCCCCAACCAGCCGCCCCGCACATCAGGACAGCCGCCTTTGGTGATCACCACCCCCGCCACCTCGTCGTCCCCGCCTAACGCCACGGTGGGCCAGCCGTACGGGTTTGACCTCGAAGCCTCCGGACCCGCTGACCTGGCGGGCCTGTATCACAAGGAAAACAAGCAGCTGTACTTCTGGTCGCTCGTCAGCGGCAAGCTGCCGGCGGGACTCACCCTTACCTCCAGCGGTGCCATCTTCGGCACCCCCACCGCGGCCAGCCGCGGTGCGCCGTTCACCGTCAAAGTGACCGCAGGAGGCCAGACGGCAGAACAGACCTACGCCATCTGGGTCAGCGCGCCGCCGGCGTCCTCCTCGACGCTTGCCATCAGCACTCCCAGCACCGCCGCATCGCCGCCCAACGCCATCGTGGGCGATCCCTACTCCTTCGCCTTCCAAGCCCGCGGTGGAAGCGGTGATTACAGCTGGTCGATCAGCAGTGGCAGTCTGCCCCAGGGGCTGGCGTTGGCGAGCGACGGGGAGGTGTCAGGCACACCCGCCAAGACCACTCTGGGCCAGCCCTTCACGGCCCAGGTGAGCTCAGGCTCGGCCACCGCCAGCGCTACTTTCACGATCTGGGCCGTGCCGGCGAGTCAGCTGCAGATCACCACCGCGGATACCAGCAGCGTTCCCCCCAACGCCGATGTGGGCACACCCTACTCTTTCGCGCTCACCGCCACCGGGGGGACCGGACAGTACCAGTGGTCGCTGGTCGGCCCCGGCACGCTCCCTGCCGGCGTATCTCTTTCACCCACGGGAGTCATCTCGGGCACCGCGACCGAGGTCGGCTCAGGGGGCAAGTTCGAGGCCCGGGTGCTCTCGGGTGCCTCCGCCGCGACCAAGGAGTTCACCATCGTCTCGGTGGCGGGTCCCCCGCCCAAGAGGCTCGGCGTCAGCACCGTGAGCGATGCCCAGTCGCCCCCCAACGCCAGCGTCGGTGTGCCCTACGCATTCGCGCTCAGCGCCAGTGGCGGCCAAGCTCCGTACACCTGGTCGCTGGCACAGGGCAGCCTGCCCCCGGGACTGACTCTGGCCAGTGACGGAGTGATCTCCGGAGTTCCCACAGCGGTGAGCAAGAGCGGACCCTTCACGGTCCAAGTCGACGACCCCGCATCCGACCACGCCCAGAAGGCGTTCACCATCTGGACCGGGCCCGCCTCGGGGGCTCCGGCCACGCTGAGCCATCTGCTCCTAAAGCCCTTCGTCGCGGTCCCGGCTCACGCGCTCCCGGGCACCTCGACCACCTACTACGGCGCCACCTGCCCGAGTGCGGAGCGCTGCTACGTCGTTGGAGCCCACTCTGGTGAGGGCATCGTTACCGCCACGACCAACGCCGGCGGGGCCTGGAGTAGCCAGACCATTGCCGGCACCGCCGACTTGTACGCGATCGCCTGCCCCACCGCGGACACCTGCTATGCGGGCGGAACCCTCAGCAGCGCCGCCGGGTACGCCGCCGCGGTGTACTACACCACCGACGGCGGGGCCCACTGGGTGAGCGGCTCGGTACCCGCCGCAGCGATAGTCGACTCGATCGGCTGCGGCTCCGCGGGCGACTGCCTCGCGGTCGGGTATGACTCGACCACCCTGGCAAGCTCTGTGATCGTCACCCAGGACGGTGGCGCGACGTGGGACTCCGAGGCCGCTCCGACTACCACCATGGCGCGGGTGAACTGCATAGACGATTCGCACTGTTGGGCTGCCGGACCGGGAGCCTGGTTCACCGCCAACCTGGGCGCGAGCTGGCAAGACGAGTCGCCCCCGAACGGACCCGCGGTCGCCCCCGCAGGCTACTTCGACTACGTGACCAACGACATCGAGTTCCAGTCGCCGTCGGACGGCTGGGTAGTCGGGGGTTACCAGTGCGGGGGGGTGGGCGTCACCTCCTGCCCCGGCATCGCCTATCGCACCACTGACGGTGGGGCCAGCTGGGTTCTCTCGTCCACGTCTCGCTCGCTACCGTTCAGCGATCAGATCGCCTGTGCTGGGGTGGACTGCCTGATCGTTGGTCAGGGCACCTCCTACTCGGAGATCGCTTACACCACCAACGACGGCCGCACCTGGGTGAAGAAGAAGCGCGTCGGCAACCAGATCAATGCTCTGGCCTGCACCCCCCAACGAACCTACTGCGTGGCGGCGGGGGGGAACCATCAGGGGCCGGCCTTGCTGTCTCTGGGATGACCGGAGCGCACGGCCCGGGCGCTGGGACTGTGCCAGGGTGGCCCACCTCGGCGGGAACCGCCGCCAGCTGATTGCCGGTCTGCCCGCCGCACCACCCTGAGCCAGCCGGCGCCAGGTGGGCGGAGCCATGAGCGGCCGGGCGTTCAGGTGCCACCTCGACTTATCTGCATGAGGTGCCTACTTGCGACATGAGTGCATCTGTGCTAGATTGCCGAGACAGCGGAGCAGTGGCCAGCCGGGTGTGGAGGAGACGCGAGCTTGGCAACGATTCCGGTCGCGCCCGAAGCGGGGCGCATCCAGCGCATTCGCCAGTCGCTGACCGCGCGGGAGTGGCGCCATGCCCAGCTCATGTTCGGCTCGATCCTGATTCTCCACGTTGTCGGGTTCGGCATCTTCGTGGCCTTCGTGGTCCCCCAGAACTACCGGGGTCTGGGCATCGGGGTGGCGGCGCTCGCCTACACCCTAGGGCTGCGCCACGCCTTTGACGCCGATCACATCGCGGCGATCGACAACACCACCCGCAAGCTGATGAGCGAGGGCCAGCGCCCGCTCAGCGTGGGCTATTTCTTCTCCCTCGGCCATTCCACCATCGTGGTGGCGATCGGAGTCGGGATCGTGGTCGCCGAGAAGGTGGTCTACACCGCCGTATCCCACAATTCGTCGGGTCTAGAGCAGTTCGGCGGCATCTTCGGCACCATCGTCTCGGCAACCTTCCTCTACCTGATCGCGGTGCTCAACATCGTGATCCTGGCCGGCATCATCGGGGTCTTCCGGCGGATGCGCAAGGGTCACTTCGACGAGGCCCAGCTGGAGCAGCAACTGAACAGCCGGGGCCTGATGTTCCGGTTCTTCGGCCGCTGGATGCGGGCCATTACCAAGCCCTGGCAGATGTACCCGGTGGGGGTGGTCTTCGGGCTCGGTTTTGACACCGCCACCGAGGTAGCCCTGCTGGCCACCACCGCGCTGCTGGCGGCCAAGAACCTGCCCTGGTACTCGATCATGTGCCTGCCCATCCTGTTCACCGCCGGGATGGCCCTGCTGGACACCTTTGACGGGTGTTTCATGAACGCCGCCTACGGGTGGGCCTTCTTCAACCCGGTCCGCAAGGTCTACTACAACCTGGCGATCACCGGGCTCTCGGTGTCGATCTGCTTCCTGATCGGGACGATCGAGCTCCTCGGGCTGCTGCCGGTGGAGTTGCACCTCAAGGGAGGGTTCTGGCACCTGATGGCCGGCTTCGACATCAATCTCGCCGGGTTCGTCATCGTCGGGCTCTTCATTGTCACCTGGGTGGCCGCTCTCTTGATCTGGAAGTACGGCCACATTGAGGAGAAGTGGCAGGCCGGCCTCAAGGGCCATGGAGGCATCATCCGCGGCTGACCCGGGGTTGGGGCCGGTGCTTGGCGCCGCCTCCTACCACACGCGCGGCATTGGCGAGCGCCCTGGGCGCCGGGGCCAAGATGGCGGCGCCGCCCCACCCGGGGTCAGATTCGCCCGGGTTGCGCTCCCGGCGCTCCCTGGGCCGCCGCCAGGAGGTGGTAGCTTGCCAGCTCGGTGGCCGCGGTCTGGATGGTCGCCGCCGGGCGGCACGCCGCCATCGGCGCGAGTCACTGGGTAGACTCCCCAAAGAGTCCGCAGCCCGCCGTGGTTGGACGGGGCGGACTCAGGGCGCCGCAGAAATTCAGAGCAGCGGAAGGTGGAGGCGCGTCGTGGGTCCTGCGTTCGCCCGTGGTCGACGTCCGCGTCTGGGGAGGCTCGCCCCGGTGGGGATGGTGGTCCTGGTCGCCGCGCTGCTCTCAGGGGCAGCCACCCCAACTCACTCGCCGGCCTCGGGCGACTCCGCGCCGCCCGAGATCGCGGCCAACGCCGCCAGCGGCTGGCCCGCGCACAACTTCGACCTCTCCAACTCCCGCTCCGACCTCTACAGCGCGATCAACTCCAGCAACGTCTCTACCCTAAAACCGCTCTGGACCTTCAAGCTCGCCAAAGCCGGGGAGTACGGGGCCTTCACCACCAACCCCATCGTTCTCGACGGCCAGGTCTACTTCGAGAACCCCGAATCCGACGTGTTCGACCTCAACCAGAACACCGGCACCCTGGTCTGGGAGCACAAGTACAACTCGGCGATCCCCACGGGCGGCCCCAACGGAGTCGCCGTCGGCTACGGGCTGCTCTTCGGCGAGACCGAGAGTTCCGCCTTCGCGCTCAACCCCAAGACCGGCAAGCAGGTCTGGATCCACAAGCTGACCTCGAGCCCCAGAGAGGGGATCGACATGGCCCCTCTGGTCTACAGCGGCAAGGTGCTGATCTCAACCATCCCCGGGAACTCCACCTCCTTCTACACCGGAGGGGCATACGGGATCGTCTTTGCCCTGAACGCCCATACCGGGAGGACGATCTGGAGCTTCTCGACCGTCAAGGGCGGCAAGAAGCTCTGGGGCGACCCCAAGGTGAACGGCGGTGGCGGCCTCTGGTACCCGCCGGCGGTGGACAGCAGCGGCCGGGTCTTTTTGGGGGTTGGCAACCCCTCCCCGGTTTACCCGACGCGCAGCGATCCCAACGCCAAGAGTCGGCCCGGCCCCAACCTCTACACCAACTCCCTGGTGGCCCTAAACGGCTCCACCGGCAAGCTGCTCTGGTACCAGCAGGTGACCCCCCACGACATCCGCGACTACGACTTCCAGGACCCGCCGATCATAAGCACCGAGGACATCAACGGTGTCCCCACCGAGGTCGTCATCGGCGCCGGCAAGTCGGGCAAGGTGGTGGCCTTCGTCGCCAGCAGCGGGCAGCGGCTCTGGACCCTCAACATCGGCCAGCACAACAAGTACGAGTACGGTGGGCTGCCGGCCAAGCCGGTCACCTACTGCCCGGGCTCTCTGGGCGGAGTCCTGACTCCCATGGCCCAGTCCGGCGCCACCCTCTACGTTCCCTGGATCGACTGGTGCTTCCAGGGCAAGGCCACCGGGCTGACCGGATACAGCAAGTCGGCCACCGGCGGGTTGGCGGCGGTCAACGCGGCGACCGGGGCGATCGAGTGGACGCACCACCTCAACAGCCTGGACGCGGGAGCGGCCACGGTCGCCGACGACGTGGTCTTCACCTCCACCACCAGCGGCGAGATCTACGGGCTCTCGACGACCAGCGGCGCAGTCCTCTGGTCAGCCAAGACACCGGTCGGGATCAATTCCTTCCCGGCGGTCACCCAGAACATGCTCATCGTCGGAGCCGGCGCCCCCAGCAGCGCCAAGAAGCAGACCAAAGGCGTGCTGATCGCGTACTCCCTGGGGGGCAAGGCGGGGTCCTAGCCCGGCGCTTCCGACGCCGCGGCACGGGCGACTCGGAAGCGCGCCGATTGGCTGATTCCAGGTGCCAGCGAGCATGACCTGGGTGGCACCCCGAACCGCGGCAGACCACCGCCCACAACTCTCTCCCGCCGCTGCGGGAGTGCGTTGGGCTACCAGCCGCCGGAGCGGAGCGAGCCTCCCCCCGCCCCCCTGTTCGATTTCGCGGGACATCTCTGGCAATCGGAGTGGCGGTGGCCAGGCCGGCCACGACTTCACCCTCACCCTCACTGCCTGGACTCTCCGACTTGCCGCTCTCCTCAAGCTGGAGCACCTCGCCCTCCGGTGGCGGCGGGCGCTCAGTCGGTCAGACTGACCACTGCCCGGGGCAGGGTCTGGAAGGTGGTCTGGCCCGCCTCCCAAGCCAGGTAGCTGCTGCCCGGCCTGGTGCTCAGCGCGGTGTGGTGGCCGGCAGCGTCGATGGCCACCAGGCTCATGATCGGCTCGCCCTCAGGAGTGTCCAGGGTCCGCAAGTCGAGCATCGCGCGTTCGGCGGCCTCCGCCACGGGGACCCCGGCCGCCAGGCCGGAGACGATCGAGTGGGCGGTGGCGGCCCGGATCGCCAGCTCGCCCCACCCGGTGCAGGCAGCGGCGCCGTAGCGGTCGTCGCAATAGTTGCCCGCCCCGATCACCGGGGAGTCGCCCAGGCGGCCGGGATACTTCCAAGCCCAGCCGCTGGTGCTCACCGCCGAGGCGATGTGGCCGGCGGCGTCGATGGCCAGGAAGTTCACCGTCCCGGCGATGTGCTCGGGGTCCTTGAAGAGGCTCGACACCCGACTCATCAGGCGGTAGCGGGCGTCGCTCTCGTCGATCCGCCCGTCGATCCCCGCCTGCCAGGCGGCCACGGTGGCCTCGGTGAGCAGCTCCTCCGGCTCCATGCCGATCTCGGCCGCCAAGCGCTCGGCACCGGACCCAACCACCATCACATGGGGAAGGCGATCCATCACCGCCCGGGCAATGGTGATGGGATGGCGATACCCGTGGACGGCACCCACCGTCCCGGCGCGCCGCGTGGTGCCGTCCATCAGCGAGGCGTCCAGCTCCACCTGGCCCAGCAGATTGGGATAGCCGCTGTAGCCGACCGAGTGGTCGTCCGGGTTGTCCTCGACCAGCCGTGTCGCCGCCTCCACCGCGTCGAGGGCGGTGCCCCCGCCGGCTAGGACCTGCCAGCCCGCGGCCATCCCCACCGAACCGTTCTCACTCGCGACCAGCAGCACGGCACGAGTCTAGCGGCGGCCTCGAGGCCCCCGCCCGGCCAGCAGCACGGCGGGACGGGTTCCAGAGTGGGCGCAGTCCCCGCTTCGGCCGGGGTCACCAGGCGACTCGACCAGCTCCCTAGCCGATGCCCACCGAGGAGGCCAGAAACTCCCTCATGACCCGCTGGAAGAGCTCGGCCTCCTCAATTTGGGGTGAATGTCCGGACCGCTCGAAGATCCGGAGCTCGGAGTTGGGGACCAACGAGGCGATCAGCTCGGCAGAGGCTACCGGGGTCACCCAGTCGGCACGCCCCACGGTCACCAGGGTGGGACAGCGAACCCCGGGCAGAGCTCCCTTGACGTCGTAGTTGGGCTGGTTCTTCTGGAAGCACCAGTTGTGGGCCTCGTGGCGGTAGATCCCCGCCTCGACTCGGGCGGCGGCCTGAACCGGGTCATATTCAAAGTCGTAGAGAGGAATCATCTCGGCCCAGCAGGCCTTGAGGTCGGCATCGTCGCGGATGTTTCCGCTCCAATAGCGCTCGAAGTTCTCCCAGTTGAGCTGCACCCGGGTCTGCCGGCGGGCGTTCTCGAAGGCCACGGCGAGGTTGTCGTGGTCCGCGGAGGTGTCGCGCAAGATCATCGCCCTGGCGTGTGCCGGGTAGGCGATCGCGTACTCCATGCCGATGAAGCCCCCGTAGGAACCTCCCGCGACAATGACCGTCTCCACCCCGAGGGCCTGCCGGATTCCATCCACGTCGGCCGCCCATTGGGCGTGCGAGAACGGTGGCTTACCTTCGCTGAGACCGCACCCTCGGGCGTCGAAGACCACCACTCGCAGGATGTCGGACAGAGGCCCGAAGGTGGCCTTGGGCTCGGCCAGCGAGCCGATCCCACCGCCGCCGTGATGGGCGATCAAGACCGGGGCGCCCTCCGCGCCCATGACTTCGAGGTTCAATTCGTTGTCGTTGATCCTCATCCGCATCGGCAATCCTCCGCATCCGCGACCGTCGGGTCGCCCTAAGGCCTCTCTAAGGTTGCAATTTTGGACTTCCGGGACTTCGCGGGCACCCAATGCGGAGCCCATCCGCGAGACCTTACGCCGGCCCCAGGAGTTGGCGTCAACCTACCGTCACGGGTGATCCCTGCCCGAGATCAGCGTCAAGGCCAGTTGACCACCCTAAGCCACGCTCACATCCCGTTGGCTCGAGCGACCCTGGCGCTGATCTCGGCTGGATCAAAAGCCCCAGCCGGGCCGGGTGAGCGGCGCCCTCCGGGCCGCCGTCGAGATGGCAACGGTCAGCCTCGC
Organism: Candidatus Dormibacteria bacterium; assembly: GCA_050733915.1. Classification (GTDB taxonomy): domain Bacteria; phylum Chloroflexota; class Dormibacteria; order Aeolococcales; family Bog-877; genus Bog-877. The sequence goes on from JBOHUH010000018.1 coordinate 12,447, forward strand.
TCCCCACGACCCCGGTCGCTGATCCGACCGCCTCCGGCAGTCCCCGACTCGGAGCTTCCAACACCCACCAAGTCGAGGTGACCGATGAGTTTGCCCGCCCCGACCCGTCTAGGTTAGTGCAGGCATCGCTTCGCCTGATCACCGGTCAGAGGAGGTTCATCAGAGTGGCGACACAGAAAGACGCGGAGATACTCATCCAGCTGCTGCGGTGGTCCAACGAGATGGGCGCCGATAAGTCCTACGCGGTCATCTTTTCGGAGGAGTTCGATAAGGAGAGGGCGTCGGCCGGCGATCCTGACGTTATGCGGATCTTGACCTACGGCGAGGCAGTCGGCACCTTGGTCAAGCACGGCCTGCTCGACAGGGCCCTGGTCCTCGACTTCTGGGCGGTCGGACTGATCTGGGACCTGGTGGGCCGGGCCGGCGTGAAATCCCGGGAGGAGACGGGCGAACCCAGAATGTTCGAGAATTTCGAGGCGCTCGCGAAGCCCCAAACGGTCTGAGGCGCCGGGACCCGGCCGACCCGCGGAGGTCACCCCACCCCAGTGGAAGCCCGTCCACCCCCGGGGCACAGCAGAGCGCTGATCGCCGGGGGTGGCGGCCCCTGCGGGCAGTCACCCTCCGCCGGCACGGTGGGAATCGCTGGCCGGGCAGGCTCGGGTCGACCGGCAAGCTCAGAGTGATTCAGTTCGTGGGCGAAAGCACCGCGCTCCGGTCCGGCGGGATTCCGACGCGGCCCTCCCACCCGGCCACCTCCGTGGCCATGAGCGGGGCTCAGATAATTGGGCGCCGTGGCCGTTCGGCTCCGACGACTTCGGAGAGCTGACCCAAGAGAAGTCAGTCCGAAGGGACCGACACCGTGGGGTCCCGGCGCATGCACATGGATGTCCGCCAGTGGCGCAGCGAAAGACCACACCGCCACTCCACCCACCGGACAGGGCCGCGGCGGGCCAACCGATCGAGGTCCGGCGGCGATGGATGCGGTCGCTCCCCCGGCTCCGAGCTGCGCCCGGCCTGGGTCACCAAGTCGCGCCGGCTCACAGGCCGCCCACTATCGTGACCGCGGTGGGAGCGACGCAGCCGGATTCACGCGAGGCGGGTCTCCTGGAGCGAGCCCGCTCCGGCGACCGGGACGCCTTCGGTGACCTGGTCGAGTTCCACCGTGCCGGCCTTCAGGCCCACTGCTACCGGATGCTTGCCTCAGCCGAGGATGCCGAGGACGCCCTCCAAGAGGCGCTGCTCAGGGCGTGGCTGCGGCTGTCCCAGTTTGAGGGCCGCGGGTCGATCCAATCGTGGCTCTACGCCATCGCGACCCGCTCCGCGCTGGACGCTGCCTTGCGCCGTCCCGTCCGAGTCCTGCCTCTGGACCACGTCGAGAGCGAGTCACTCGACAACTCCCGCGTGCCGGCCGCTGAGACGGCCTGGCTCGGGCCATACCCGGCTGACCGGCTGGGTCTCGGATCCGGATTGGCCTCCCCCGAGGCACGCTACGAGTTACGGGAGAGCGTTGAGCTGGCCTTCGTCGCCGCCGTTCAGCAACTGGCACCCCGGCAGCGCGCGGTGCTGCTGCTGCGGGACGTGCTTGGATTCTCGGCCCGAGAGGTCTCCGAGACCCTCGGGATGAGCGTCGCTGCGGCCAACAGTGCCCTTGAGCGGGCGCGCTCCGCAGTGGCCCATCGCTGTCCCGAGCCCAGCCAACAGGCCACGCTGCGGGCGGTCGGCGATGCCCGGGTTCGCGAACTGGTGACCCGCTATGCGGATGCGCTGGAGGGGGCCGACCTGGAGGCGATGCTGGCACTCCTGGTCGAGGACGCCAGCTGGGCGATGCCCCCGGAGCCCCGGTGGTACCGCGGACACCAGGCGATCGCCGAGTTCCTCTCCCGGGGGCCGTTTCGGGAGAGGTGGCGCCATCTGCCTACTTGCGCCAACGGCCAGGTCGCGGTGGGTTGCTACATCTGGGATGCCAGCCGTGGAGTCTACGGGGCGCTCGTCCTCGACGTGCTCACCCTGCGGGGAGCCCAGATCGGCGCCGTTACAGCCTTCATCGACCCCTCAAACTTTCCCCGCCTCGGGCTGCCGACCGAAATCGATCCGTGAACCAAATCGGTGGGCGGCCTGTGCTTGACGCGGTAACCCCGACCACCATGATGTGGGGATGAACCCCGCAGCGGAGGGCCAGAGGGCTCGACGAGAACGGCGCCGGTTCAGCGATGAGTTCAAGGCCGACGTGGTCAGCCTGATGCGGTCAGCCAGGAACGTAAGGGACGGCAGTCGGGACCGCCCAATCCGAGTCAGAGCGCCGTCCGCAACTGGATGCAACAGGCGAAGAGCAACGGCAGTAGAACCAGCATCTTCAGCACCGCTGAGCGGGAGTAGCTGGGGCGGATGCGGCTCCGGGTGCGGGTGCTGGAGGAGGAGAGCACCCTCCTCAAGGAGGGTACGGTTGGCGACCGCCGCCGAGCGGGCTCGGAGGGATCGCCGAATCCACGCCCTGGCGGACACCGGCCTGAGCACCCGGGCGATCGCTCGGCGGGTCGGCACGAGCCCACCGAATGTCTGCCGGGTGCTGGCCGCATCGCCGGCTGGAGCGGAGCCGGGGAACGTGGCAGCCAGGCCGACCACTCGACCGGCAGAGGTGGCCGGGCCACGCGCCGCCGACCCAGCGGAGGACCCGGGCGGGGGAGTGCGCCAGGCGGAGGTCGAGGGCTACCGGCAGGGCCTGGCAACGTCCATATGAGCCTCGTCGCGGGAGCGCCCGGCGCGCCCCCGATCCCCGGCGGGAACGGTCGCCCGGCCACTGAGCAAGGTGCCCGATGAGAACGCTGGAGGGCCGGGTCGCCCTGGTCACTGGAAGCTCGCGGGGCATCGGAGAGGCCATCGCTGCCGAGTTTGCCCGCCAGGGCGCAGTGGTTGCAGTGCACGGCCGCGACGAGATGGCGGTGGGCAACGTGGCTGCCGCCATCCGCGACCAAGGTGGCGCGGCAGTCCCCGTGACCGGCGACGTCACGGATTCCGGCCAGCTAGAGGCGCTACGACTGAGGGTCGAGGAAAGCGCCGGCCCAGTCGACATCCTCGTCGCCAACGCGGGCGGCAGCTTCACACCGCCAGCCCCGCTCGAGGATATCCCGGAAGAGGGGTGGCGGGCGACAGTCGACGGGAACCTGCTGGCCACGTTCTTGACCCTGAAGTGCTTCCTGCCTGGCATGAAGGCACGCGGCCGCGGCTGCATCATCACCGTGGCCTCTACCGCCGGCCGCCGGGCCGACGCCCGCGCCCCCATCCCCTACGGTGCCGCCAAGGCAGCCATCGTGATCCTTACCCAGGTCGTCGCTGCCCAGGCTGGTCCGTATGGTGTGCGTGCCAACTGCATTGCCCCTGAGACGATCCTGACCGAGCGCAACCGCCAACGCATCCCGGCGGCCCAGCAGGCGGCCTTGGCTGACCAACATCCCCTCAAACGGCTTGGCACGCCCGAGGATGTGGCCAGGGCGGCCGCCTTCCTGGCCTCAGACGCCGCCTGGATCACCGGCCACGTCCTCGACATCACCGGCGGTGCGGTCATGATCTGAGCGCTTCCGGCAGAGACGCTGGTCGAGTGATCTGGGTCCGTTGGGTCCGCTGAACAATTGGTCCCTTGTTGGGGCAACGGAGCTGGAGATGCTCCGCGGGTCACTGCGGGCATGTTCCGGGCAATGTACTGTCAGCCTCCCGCAGTGAGCTGACTGCCGTGATTATGAGCAGGCGGGAACGCCTCAAAGACGTTGGCCGAAGCCGCGAGTCGAACACCCAGAAATACCTCGGACGTGGCCGGGGATGCTGTATCCGTGGCGCAGAGCCGCTCATCCTAGGGGACGTACTCTGGCGGGCCCGGGAGCGCTGGCGCGATGGGCATCGGAGCAAAAAGCCGCCTCGTGATTGGACTGCTCACGCGTGCGCACTGATCCAAGCCAGGATGGCGGCGACAACCTGTGGGTCTAGCTCGGCATCGGGAGCATTGTAGTGGGCCGTTACCTCAGCTTGCACCAGCGCTGAGCGCGGTCTCGGTTCAAGTTTGAGGACGTGGTTCGCGTTCTCGGGGAACAGGAAACTGACATCGCCTCGTCCTGAAGCGGCCCGCTTCAGGGGTTCGCCGTCAAGCTGCCAGTCCACCTGGAGATCCTTCTTGCCGATGATGATGAGCATGGGAGCCGTCACTCCCCGGAGCGGGGTAGCCGCATCCGCCATCCACAGCTCGCGGGAGAAGGGCAGGTTGGCCGGGCTCTCCAAGCTCTGCACGAGCAGCCTGACCCCCTCGGGGAGGGCGGGGTCCGGATTGGCAGGCTCACCGGCGAGGAACCGAGCGACCGCCGCGTCATAGAGCTCGAGAAGGCGCTCGCCGTTCGGGAAGCTCGCCGCCTGCGCGGCCAGCTGCGATCGGGTCACAGCACCGACGGCGCGCCCAGGAGGTCCGGTTAGCACCAGGCCCGCGAGGGAGACCTCAGGATTGTGAAGCTGGTAGTTGAGAGCATGCAGGTTCCCTTCACTGTTGCCGAGCGCGAAGATGCGGTCACGGCGGACACAATCCTGCCGTGCCAAGGTGCGCACCGCGCCGGCGAACTCGTCCACGTGGCTCTGCATGGTGATCTGGCCGATCAGGAGTGGGATCGTCTCGGGCACATGGGGACCCGATGCCCGCTTGTCATATCGCAGTGACGCGATGCCGGCCCGCCCCAGGGTCCCGGCCAGCGCGCGACCGCTCCCGTTGGGTCCAGGGAGCAGGGGGGAGTCCCAATCACGGTCGGTGGGGCCGCTGCCGGCCACGAGCACCACGGCGGGGAAGGGACCCCGGCCGTGGGGCTTGACCACCGTGCCATAGACGGTGGTGGGACCGAGCGGCCAGCTGACCTCCGAGCTCTCACCGCACGAATCAGCAGTGGCCATGATTGAGCTCCTCCGTAAAGGGCCTATGGTTGGACCGGGAACTCGCCACCGCAGTCCACCTTCAGCTGCGCGAATCTTCGGCGTGGATTCTCGGGGCGGTATACCGGCGAGTCAGCGCCGGCCGTGCACTCGGATTGATCCAGTCGGCAGTCGGGCCCACCTGTCCAGGAGCGACGGTAGCGAGGCCCAGGACATAGACATATAGTCACGGTAGACTTGGCGCAACTGGACTCGGCGCCGGTGAGTCCTCAATTGGCCAGCGACGACCAGTGCTCTGCCCGTTGTGCCGTCATCCGGGCAGCCGTAAGGATGATGACGTCCACTCAGCATCACGGGGATTCTGGCGCTGTCGGGTAGCGGGTGATAAGCATCTCCCACACCGTGCTGTCGTGGACGGCGAGACCCACCTTCACCACCGATCCACGGGTGCTGTCGAAATTCCCACTGTCAATGCCGCGGCCGGTGCACGCCGTAAACGGAACGTGCTGACCATCGCTACTCAATATCGGTCGGCCGGGACCTAGACACCAAAACACAACAAGGTAGGCATCCGAAGGTGCCAAGAATGTGATGAGGTCAAATACCGGTCCCTTCCCGCGACGGGTCTTGACAATGATCCCGCCTCGTCCGTACGGCCGAAGCGATGGATAGGTCTGCGGCGACTTCGCGGGCCGATGCGGCGCGGTCGGTGCAGGACTACAGCCCGCTAGCACCGCGATCACCAAGGCAAGCGCTAGCAGGGCGCGCACGCACCTTCGCACCTCACCTGCCCACGATCTGCGATGGGCGCGGCCACTAAGCCGTTTGGCCGATCCCGCACAACTTGGGGCGCCGCACGCGTTGAGGCCGACTGCCACCGAGATCGGAGCGAGCGCTGCCCCAACCAAGCCGCGATACGCTGCTCCCTTCCGAACCGGCGACTTCACCATCAGATCATAAGACGGCGCGAGACAGGGACGGTTCGAATTCCGGCTCAGTGGCCTGAAACGACCCGTTACCGGCCGCCACGCCCCCGGGGTAGCCCGTTGGGAGAGGCTCGAGGGCGTCGCCTGCACGCGTAAGACCGCCTCTGGCCGTTGCGTCCCTCACTGATCTGGCAGCGGGCGATGGTGTAGCCTTCCGAGGCCGAGTCCGTCGCGGTGGTCTCGCCGACGATCGAAGTGTAGCTCCGGCCATCCGCTGCTAATCGGCCGCCGGATCTCGCGTCATGCTCGGAACTAAATCCGTGTCGGGCCGCCTTACGATGCCTCCGTCATGAACTACGTTTGACTCCACAGTTCCATCATTGCAGCGTAAAAGAGGGCGGAACTCTGGGACCGATTCATCAGGCCGCGAGACCCGCCGTCAGGGGGTGGTGAGGTGGTCTTGGCTGGCGCGGTTCAGCCGGGCCATGGACTGTTGGGAGAGGTGGCAGAGGCCGGCGTTCTGCTTTAGTAGGGTTCGGGTCAGCCTCGTGGAATCTGGCGCTTCCCTCGAGTACCCCCTGATCCTCCCCCAGGGGTCCCCGCTACCACCCCCGCGTCTACTGTAGCTAGGGCCTGCTCAAGATCGGATCTGAACCTTCCAAGGCACGGTAGCGCTCCACAGTACCCACCTTCAGTAGCGCCCTCCGGTAGGTCTGCCCGAGCGGATTCGACCCGCCGTTCCGCACCGTGCCAGGAGCGAGGTGGCCAGATTGACCATCTGAAGTGCCCACCGGTCACCTGGTCCGGAACGGCAATTGGCGACACGCAGGCCAATATCCTCGTACCGTGCCCGGGGGTTCGAATTCGTCGATGCCCTACCCGCACGGGGAGTCGAACCCCGGTTACCACCTTGAAAGGGTGATGTCCTGACCGCTAGACGATGCGGGCCCACTCAGAGGCGTCCCTATACTCGCAGGAAGTGACAGACGTACAGGCTGACCCCACGAGGGGTGGCTGGTGACCACCTCCCCTGACCCCGGCGCTGTCCCGACAGCTGGCGGGCCTACCGAGTCCGACCGCTATCCCAACCTGGGCACCAAAGGGATCTCGGTGAGCAGTTCCTCGGCCGCCGACGTTCCCATCGGCGCCTCCCGCACCGAGGGGTGGCTGGTGGCAACTGCCCTGCTGCTGGCGGGCTGCATCTCGATGGGGATCTACCTGGTCGTACTGCACCATTGAGTTCGCCTCCCCTTGACGCTCTCCCCGACGTGGGTGAGCTCCCGGGACGGCGCCGCCTCCGATTCGCCCCCAGCCCCACTGGCGAACTCCACATCGGCAACGTCCGGACCGCCCTCTTTAGCTACTGCCTGGCCACCGAGGACGGGCGCTTCCTGGTCCGAATCGAGGACACCGACCGAGAGCGCTACCAGCCCGAGTCGGTTCCCGCTCACCTGGAGACGCTGGCGTGGCTCGGGTTGCGTTGGGATGAAGGCCCGGACATCGGAGGTCCCTGCGCTCCCTACATCGAGTCGGAACGGCTCGGCTACTTCCAGGCGGCGGCGGACCGACTGGTGGCTGCCGGAGCCGCCTACCCCTGCTTCTGCAGCAAAGAGCGCTTGGACGAGCTGCGGGCCGCCCAGCGGGCCGCCGGCCTACCCACCCGCTACGACGGGCACTGCCGCGACCTCCCGGCCGCGGCGGCACTGGAGCGCCGGGAACAGGGAGACGCCTCGGTGGTTCGACTGCGAGTGCCTCAGGGGGAGACTCGCTGGGACGACCTGGTCCTAGGCCCTCAGCTCTTCGACAACGCGTCGGTCGACGACCAGGTGTTGCTGAAGTCCGACGGCTTCCCCACCTACCACCTGGCCCAGGTGGTCGACGACCACCTGATGGGGATCACCGAGGTGGTCAGGGCTGTGGAGTGGCTGCCCTCGACCCCCAAGCACCTGATCACCTATGCCGCTTTGGGATGGACCCCACCCCGTTTCGCCCACGTTGCCCTGGTCCTCGGCCCGGACCGCAGCAAGCTGGCCAAGCGCCACGGGGCGCAGACGGTCGATGAATTCCGCCAGCTCGGCTACCTGCCCGAGGCCCTGGTGAACTTCCTCGCCTTCCTGGGCTGGTCCCCGGGCACCGAGGAGGAGGTATTCACGCTCAGTGAGCTGCGCCAGCGGATGACCTTCCAGCGCCTCCAGTCCAGCCCCGCGATCCTGGACCAGCAGCGCCTCGACTACCTCAACGGAGTCTGGATCCGCAAGCTCCCCGTGGGGCAATTGGCGAAGCGCATCGCGCCTTTCCTGCCCCAGGCCCGGGAGGATCAGCTGGGTCCGATCGCGGCCATGGTCCAGGAGCGGATTCGGAGGCTGGACCAGGTCCCGGGGCTGGTGGCGTTCGCCTTCACCGAGCCCGCGCCGGACGCCGACTTCCTCCGCGGCAAGCTGACCTCGGATCAGGCCCGCGCATTCCTGGAGCGAGTCCCCCCCCTGTTGGAGGCGAGCCCCGAGGCCCTGATGACCGGACTTAGGTCCCTCGCCCAGGAGCTCTTCGGCGGCGACCCGAGCACCGAAAAGCGGGCGGTGCAGGGAGCGATGCGAGTGCTGCGGGTGGCCGCCACCGGGGCTGAGGTCACCCCGCCGCTGCCGGAGTCGCTGGCCCTGATCGGCCAGGAGACGACCCGGCGGCGGATCGCCGGTGCGATAAGTACCCTCAGATCAGCCGCCTGACCAGCTGGCTGGGCACTCGTACCCAGCTCCCCACTTGCTCCCCCGCGGTTACCATCATCGGCGCGGCCGGCCCGGACCGCCGTCTCCAGCTGTGGCCAGCCACGACGACTATGGGGCGTTGCCAAGTGGTAAGGCGCCTGACTCTGGATCAGGTAATCGGAGGTTCGAATCCTCCCGCCCCAGCCAATCTGATGTCAGCCCGAGGCTGTCAGCGGGTAGCGAAGGCTGGGTGACATCTTCGTTGACAGCATGAGGGTGACGGCTACCTCCCACCGACCGGATCTTCGTCGCCATCCGAAGGACCCAGTTCATCTCACCCTGTAGACTCACGGTAGGGGGGCGCCGGAGCCTACTCGACCCTGGGCCACTGCTCGGACTGGAAGTCCCGGCCCAGATGGTTGCGGCGGGGGCCGCGACTGACGCGGATTCAGCACTGCCGTCACACGGCTCTGTGCAACGTCACCGCCACCGGGCAAGTCATGGGCAAAGCACACCTACTGTCTGGCCCGCGCGTACTGCGCCGCGAGCAGCGCTGGCCCGGTGCTTGCATGCCCCAAGACCGCACGTCGCGCCGATGGTCCGCCAAAGAGCGGTCGCCCACGCCCTGGGATGGGCACTACCCCGCGCCGCCTCAACGTATTCCCGGGAGCTCCTCGAATTCGCCCGCCCCCGCTGGTGAATGCGATTGCCCAGAAGCGTCAACCACCATCCTTCCGAGCAGCTGCGACCTCGTCCCGCAACTTCTCCAACGCCGACAGGGCTGAGGCGTAGTTGCCACTCGGAAACGGAATCAACGCTGTTCCGAAGCACTCCTTCAACACCTCCCCCGCAGAAGCTGCTCCATGTTTCTCGCCCAGGAGGAAATGCGCCTCTGGACCGTCTAACGATGGGCCGATGCTTCGCAGGGCGAGTTGAATATCAGGGTCACCGAGTCGGTACCCGACGAACAGAATTGTCTCCGTCAGGCTCAGAGCACGGAGGAGCTCCAGGACCCCGGACCCTTCGCGCTGCAGCCGGGCATAATCGCGCTGGGTTAGGATTATGTCCTCTGGAGCATCGACAGACCCATGAATTTTCACGAGGACGGGGTCGCCGCGTCTGACCTGCCTTCCCAGCCCTGCCGAACTGTTCCAGTTCACAGTCGCGAATCCACTAAGCGAGGCCGTCTCGAACAGCCGATCATAATTCGTCGTGAACACCACGGTGGGATTAAGGTCGAGAAGCGGCGGGAACCAGGTCCACGGCGCAAAGAGATCGCCCGCTGGTCCCTGCACAGCGTCCACAATTGTCTGGAGGTAGGAATTTAGTTCCGCATGTCGTGCGAAGGCCCACTTCAGATGGTCGGCGGCGCCAAGCAGGTCCTTCTTCACCAGCCGCCTGCCCGTCCTCTGCTCGGCTTGGGTGAGCGGCGCGCGGCAGAGCATGGACAGCAGATCGTCCCATGATGGCGGATGTGCGCCGGCCTGGTTTGAACAGCTCGCGGATACCCCTGAGCCTAGAAACAACACCCAGCGGCCGCTGGCAATCCGCTCAACCAGGTGCTCTGGCCAAGTGACGGTCATAAGGGCTGCTGCGCCGTGCGCTGAAAGGCCCGTGACTCCAAGCGTTCGAATATTCCACTCAGCTGCTCAACGTACCGCTGATGCTGACTGATCTGCGACCCGCGTATGCCGTCCTCTTTGCTGAGTCCAGAAATCGGTGAGTGAGCGGACTGAGCTAGCGGCACCATAGCGAACATATTGGGGACCGTTCCAAGGTCCAACTCAGTTGCGGAATAGCGCGAATAGCGGGTCAGGCCCTCCGCCCGAGCTGGGATTTGGGCGCGATGCGTGTCGTACGCCACTACTGCTCTACGTTCACCACCTCCCCGAGTCTTGGTCACATACTGTTGGACCGTATACCCGAGGAATCCCTGCCTAACCGCGAGGTCTTCAGGCAGAACCTCTTTCGGCAGCGAGCCCTGTTGACTCTGGAGGGACTTCCAGCCGTGTGCGTACTCACCTATCCACCGCTCAAACCACACGGAGATGTTGTCCAGGGCAAAGAGGCTGAATAAGTCGGGGGCCATCGGGGTGACAAAGTAGTCACTACCGAGGAGGCTCGTCCTGTTCAGGGCACCTAGGCTAGGGCTGACGTCAATGACGACTACGTCAAACGCTCCCTGCAGCGAAGCCACCAGGTATCGTAGCCATGCCGTTCGCCTCGCGGGCCCCAACTGGCCACCTCGAAAGTCTACCCATGAGGCGCTAAATGTGTCCTCAAGCGTAGAGAGGCTCGGGTGGCCAGGCAGTACCATCACAGAGAAGCGCCTACTTTCCACGAGCGGCAACTCCTCAGTGTTGAGCGATGAGTCTCCTTCGAGAATACTGTTGAACAGTGACAGTATGCTCTTCCGCGACGATGCCTGCGTGTCACCATAGATTCCTTCCCACAGCGTCTCCGGGAGAAGGAGTTGGGTTGAGTTGCACTGTGGGTCAAGATCGAGTACTAGTACGCGCCGTCCCGCCTTTGCAAGGAATGACGCAAAGTTACAGGCTAGGGTGGTCTTCCCCACTCCGCCCTTATTGTTGAAGAAGGTGATCGTCTTAGTGATCGGCGTGCCTCCTCAAAAGTGCCTCGGACGGCGAGGCACTTCGCTGGCTTGACTTGAAGCGACTCTCATTACAGCCCGGTTGCCGATCGATGTCTTAGTGGCGCTTTGCGGCTTGGGCAAAGACTACAGTCTCTGTCGCGCGTCCGGCACGGCGAGGGCCCTGGCCGAACGATCCCCGAGGCCCAAGCATTCTCTAGGATGAGGTGGTGGCCGTCCCGCCGCATCGGCATATGACGGCCAGTCGGCATCGAGGTAGGCGATCGACGGTCGCACCGAAGGTACCGGGTCGCGTGATCCGCGCGGGCCTGTGAGCTGCGGCTCATGTGGAGGAGGGGGGCGTCTCGCGAGCGAGGCCGGCTATCTCTGGGAGGGCAAGCAGCAGTGCCATAGTGTTGAGCGTATACGTGCGGCCCTCTGTAGCAACGATGACCTCCAGCAACGCGCTTGGGCGCTCCCGCCATCCCTTCCCGTCGACCAGCGCACAAGCGATCATGCCCTTCGCGTGCGTCGCTACAGCGAGGTTCCTGATCCGGCTCGCCTTGTCGCGTACTGTGCCGCCGTCTTCGCCCACCTTTGCCTCAATGACCACCGTCGGAGAGACCGCCGGCAGCACGAAGTCGGGGGCTGGAGTGATGCCGTACGTCTGGGATGCAAGCCTTGCGCCCTTCGGGCCCGGTGGTGTCCGGAAGTAGTCGATCCCCCGGTCGCGCAGTAGTTTCTCGAGTGGAAGCTCCAGGAGGTTGTCGCCCTTCGCCTCCGAGTACGCATCCTGCACTTGCCGCCACAAGCCGCCAATGTACCGCTGATACAGGAGAACTGCATATGGCACCCCGTGTGCCGCGTCGTGGGCGACGTCCGACCAACCGTGCCTCGTGTCTCGCCTGTCGAGCTTTGAGTGGAACACGCTCGCAACCTCAGGCGGCACGTCGAGAATCCGTCGCTCCATCGCAGCTAGAGCAGCCCCGACGATCATGTCGATGAGAGGGGCATAACGCCTCCTCGATCTCTCGGAAGGGGTGGTGCGCTCGAACGCCTTCACCACTCCCCTTGGGACCTTCGCGTCAGGGTGTGTCAGCGCGATCGCGACCTCGAGCTCGCTATGCGTCAGACCCAGGATCATCCGAAGCGGTGCCAGACATGGTGGGGCCTCTGCGAGCGCCTCCCTCAGCCGAGCAGGAGAAAGGTCGCGGAACTGGTTCGTACGCTCCTCCAGCGTGCGGTACGCAGTCTCAAACTCGGCTTCGCTCGCCATCGCATCGCCCCGGGGGATGAGGTGGAATGACGGTTGAGCTGTCCGTGCGTAACCGTCGGTCAGCAACGCCCGTGCCTCAGCCCGCTCTTGACCTACCTTGGCAAGCGTGATAGCAACGGCCTGGCGTCGGGCGGTTGGGTCCGGGGAGTTGCCGGCACCACTGAGGAGGATCCTCTCGCTGTCAGATAGCGGCATCGAGGCCCTGGGCGGGCTGGCGTGCGTTGCGCCCATGGGCGAGGCGACGGTGCGCCTCCACCACGAACTCGCGGTGCAATTCGGTGCCGCCAGCAAGCCTTCCCAGACGTCGAGCGACGACCGTCGTGGTTCCACCCCCTGCAAATGGGTCGAGCACGATACCCCCGACCGGGCTCGCTGCCTTAATGAAGAAGGCGGCAAGGTCTTCAGGCATTGCAGCCGTATGGGCAACCCCGTAATGCTGATTGTACGTCTGCGGCACACTGAGGACGTTTCCTGGGTCGGCGGTGCCGAGCGCATAAGTGGTCGGTCGCGCTCGTCCGAATCCGGCCTTGGTGTTACGGCGACCATTTCTATCGAGATTCCGCCGTTCAATCTCATCGGCGGGAGTTCTGTATGGCACTCGAACGGCTTGGAGGTCAAAGTACGGTCGAGCAGATTTGGCAAAGTGGAAGACGTACTCGAAGGCGTCTTTGGTCCGAGGGCCGAAGCGCCCCGGGACCGCATTGGGCTTGGCCCAGATATAGGTCTCAAGCCAGCGCCATCCCATCTGTTGCAACTCGACCACCAGCTCGAACACGTAGGGATGTCGCTGCCCTCGGAAGGGACCCGACTTCGCCACTCTATTCTTGATGTTGAGGCACAGCGACCCGCTCGGCTTCAAGGCCGAGAGCATTGCCCCTCCGAACGGTAGAAACCACTGTACGTACGCGTCTGGGTCGATAGGGGAATACGACCTGGCATCGGCGTAGGGAGGCGACGTGAAGAACAGGTCTACGCTTGAGGGCGGCAGTGCGCCCAGCCAGGCGCCGGCCTCTCCCCAGGTGACCCCTTCACTTAGGAGGCGCTCTACAACCGCTCGAGCCTCGCGAGGCGGGTCGGGCGGGGTGGCCCCCAATGGGGTCCTCTTGCCCTCAAGAGACGCGCGGGCAGCTTTGGGTCGGGGGCGGCGCGAGGTCGGATTAGCAAGTTCCAATGTGAGTTGATCGTCGAACATCGATTCGGTCATTCTATCGAGATCATCCGGCGCGGCCAACTGGGGCCGGTGGGTGGCTCCCGGGCCCAATTGGCACACGCCTGCTATAGCTGACCTCCACGGTCCCTCCGTCCGCCTGGGGCATGTCGAAGAGCGTGCCCGCGGCCCGGGGATCCTGCCCGTGGGGCCCTGGAAGAGCTCGTTGAGGAACGTCTGGGCCCCGCGCCTCTTGGTGCCCCGGGACGGCCCCCAAGCCGAGCGAACCCCTGGAGCCGCCCCTGGACCTCAGCTCCGCAGAGGCTGGGCAAGAGGACCCGCTACTCCAGGGGCAGGAGGTCGGAGTACAGGAATGCCTCCTGGTGGAGCCGTCGGCGCAGCGCCGCTAGGTCGCGCCGGGCATGGACCAAGGCGGCGCGGTGCTGTGCCTCGCTGCCTGGCTCGGCGTCGATGACCTGGAGCGCCTGGTCAGCTCGCTTCATAGCGGACTCTATGACGAGCATGGTCGCCTCGACTTCGCGCATCGCCCGCTCCCGGCTGGCCTCCTGCTCCGAGAGCGCCTGCGGCATCTCCACCTTCGAAATTCTACCCTTGGCGGCCCAGCCGCGGCGCCTGGGAACGCCACTGCACAGGTTGTCTGCGTCGCATGTACCGATACGGTACGGTTGGTCCGTGCCAGTCACTTCTGAATCGACCCAACTGGATCCAGGCGCAGCCGAACCGCTTTACCGGCAGTTGGCCACCCTACTGCGCCAAGCAATCGAGCAGGGGTGGTATCGCCCGGGCGCCGCCCTGCCTTCGGAGCGTCGGCTCATGCGTCAGTACGAGGTGACTCGCTCCACCGTGAGGTCTGCGCTCGGCGTGCTCGGCGCGGAGGGGTTGGTGACTCCGGAGCAGGGCGCGGGAGTCTTCGTGCGTGAGCGGCCGGAGCAACTTCCCTTCGATCTGCTCCCCCGGCCGTCCCCAACCGGGGAGCGTCCCTTCCGTCTCGGCGGCGGGGAGCAGAGGCAGCTCCGGGCGTCAGCCGCCGACCCAGTCACCGCCAGCCACCTGCAGGTGGCCCCCGGATCCCCGGTGGCGTGCTGGTCGGGTAGAGTCGCTGCCGTCGGCGGACGCGACATGTTGGGGCTCGTGGCGGTCAGCCGGAGCGAGCCTCTGGGAAGACGTGCTCTCCGCCCCACCTCGGCCACTGCCAGGTTCCTGCCCGGGAGCTCCGGCATCCCGCCCGAGCTCGACCGGCTTGACGTCACCGGATACAACGACCTCGTCTCCGCCCGGATGCCGACCCCCGACGAGCGCCGGGAGCTCCGCCTCGAGCAGGGGGTGCCGGTGATCCAGGTGATGCGGCAGTGGTGGTCGCGGGACCGGATCAGGGCAGTCGGGGTCCTGATCGCCGCCGCCGACCGCACCGTGGTCCGGCTGACCTCGGACAGCCCCCCGGCCTGAGGAGCGGCGCCCCCCTTGACAGGGCGCGCCGGACGGATATACTGGTCCGTACCAGTTGTGCCGGAGCAGCAACTAGCCAACAGCCATGGAGGCGACAGGATGAACCAAGTGCATCTGATCGGGGTGGTGGCGACGCCGGTGAAGCTGGACGAGTTCCCCTCGACCAGCAAGGGTCCCCAGACCAAGGCCACTTTCCTCTGCGCCGTGCGCCGCCGGGACCGCCGGCAGGAGCCCGACTGGGTGAGAGTGGAGACCTGGGGCGTCCAGGCCCGCAATCTGGTGCGCTTCAACGGCAAGGGGTCCCGGGTGGCGATCACCGGGCGGCTGCGCGGGACGTTCTACAACCCGGAGGGCGGAGACCGGGGTGGCCAGCTGCGGCTGGTGGTGGTGGCCGAGTCGATCACGTACCTGTCGGCACCGAAGGTGGAGAGCGCGCAGGACGACTCAGCCCCGCCCGGCGCCCGGCAGTCCCGTCGGTGAGCGACCCCGTGGCGTTCGCCTGGCCGTGGCTGAGCGCGACCCTCGCTTCCATGCTGGTCCTGGCCCTGGGCCTGGGGACGCTCCACTGGATCACGCGTCCGCTCCGGGCCCTCTGGCGCCGCCAGACGGGGCAGCAACAGGCGTCGGCCCCCGCCCCACCGGGGTCGGGGCTGCGTCGGCGGGAGCGGACTGGTCAGGGGCTGGTGGAGTCGTGGGTCGGCTCGGTGCTCCTCGTGGCAGCGTCGCCGCCTCTGTGGATGATCGTCGTGGTCGGTGCGGGGCCGATGGAGCTCCCTGCCCTCGGTGCCGCGCTCCTCTACGTGGCCGCAGGGTTGGCTCTCTGGCTGTGGGTTCGGCGCCGGTGGCGGCTACGGCGGGGCGCGGTGGCCCAGCTGGAGGGGGCGCTGGTGGCCCTTGGCTGCACTAGCTCGAGACCGGATGGCCGCCTGGACACCCCGCGGCTGGCGGGCCGCCCCCGCCTGGAGGGCGGCAGGAGCACGACGCTCTGGCAGCTGCCCCTGGGGGTGACCCCCGGCCGCCTGGAGAAGCTGGGGCCCCAGATCTCGTCATATCTCGGCTGCAGCTGCGAGGTCCGAGACCGGCATGGACTGGCCGAGGTCGAGCTGGACTGGGCCAGCATCCCGCCTCTCGTCCGCTTCGACGATTTCTACGCGGCCCGGCCCCCGGAGTGGGGCTTCTGGTTGGGGCTCGGGGAGTCACGCCGCGGTCCCCTCTGGGTGGACATGGAGGAGTGCCCCCACCTCCTGGTGGGCGGCATGACCGGCGGCGGCAAGAGCGTGTTCCTGAACCAGGCCTGCACCGGACTGGCTCTGGAGTACAGCCCGGAGGAGCTGCGGATCGCGGCCATCGACCTCAAGGGCGGCTGCGAGCTGGCCCCGCTCGGGGACTGGCCACACGCTTTCTCACCGCTCGCCGACTC
>JBOHUH010000019.1:0-20638 GCA_050733915.1 Candidatus Dormibacteria bacterium
TCTTCGCCGCGGCTTTTAACAGCCAGAAACTCTCACCCACTCTGGACTGACAAACGGGGTCCCCTCACAGAGGCCCGGCCAGGCGTAAGCTGGCTACCGACCGGCCCAGATCGCGGTGCAAGTCGACAGGGTGGCGCGAGGGACGACGGCGGCGTGGTCAGAACTTGGGCCAGCGGCGAAGGTCCACACCTGGACCTCTCGCTGGTCGACTTCAAGGCCATCGAGGAGACGCCGGCCAGCCTCGACGCAGCCACTGTGCTCTCCGCCAGCTACAGCGGGAGCTCTCCCGTCACTGACACAGATGGGCAGCACCGGCGTCACTGAGACGGTCCAAGGGTGCCAGGGTCGACCTCCTCAAGGCACTTCTACTGATCAGGCAACTGCGAGCAGCGGGCGTACTAAGTCCGGAGCGCCGTGTGGCGCACATAGGCCATGCGCCGCCCAGATCTACGTCCGCCCGACGGGCTCGCCGTGGCCGACAACTCCTACGATCCCACGGCGCTGCTGAGGGCAGGTGACGAGACCGAGACGCAGGACCCCGCGACGGTCCCATAACTTCACCCCCTACGGTAACCCGGCTGAAGTGGGCGCACAGCGCAAGGGCGGGACTGCTTTGGGAGCAGGGGATCGGCGGTTCGAGTCCGCCCGCCCCGAGCTTGCCGTCCACTGGGCGCCGCTCCACTCGGTGGGGGAAAGTAATAGCCGGGTCAACCCGCCCGTGGCCGCCTGGGCTGCTGGCGCCACATCAGCCGCAGCTGACTGTGCCCTGCACCTGAACTGCCCCAGCGGGAACCTGTCCTGAACGTGACATCAACTGAACACCGACTGTCGCACCTTCGGCCCAGTCGATTTCGGTGACGCCGCCGACCGTTGCCGGGTATGTCGCGGTGATCGCGTAGCCCTGGCCTACCATCCCGGTGCGACCGCCCGCCTGCCCGGTGAGCACTTGCCACACTCCGGTCTGGCCGTCGTAGCTCTGAATGTAGAGGACCCACGACGCGCCGTTCAACGTGCCATTGATCGTGATCTCGGACCACTGTAAACCGGTACCAGGCTGGCAGTACGAGACCGCATTGAGGAGCGGGCCGGAGAGAGCGCCGGTGTAGGTTAGACTGGCTGTGCCGGGGCCAATCGAGGTCGCAGTCGCTTGCGGCGCAGTCGGGGTTGGCGTCGGCTGCGGCATTGACCTGCTTGGGGTAGGGGCGTAGGTTGGCAGCGGTGGGGTACTGGTCGAATGCGCCCGAGTGCTCGTCGCAGTGCTCCGGGCATCTGCGGCCGAGTGCTGCGCTGAGGGGTTGACGGCGCCGCAACCCACCACCAAGAGGGCGGCTGCCACGACCGGAATCCAAGATCTCGTATTCATAGTCCGAATCTACCTGCGCACTTTATCAGAACGTACACAAGCTACCACCCTTGGGACTTTAGCGAGGACATGAGCGGAAAACAAGAGTGCCCATTAGGTCACTCAAAATCTGACCATGGAGGCATACGTTCCGTCAGCCGCGATTCTTACCAAGGCCGGGGATCCCGGGCCGCGGCGGAGGAGCGTCTGCGCATCGGGGATGGTTATGAGCTGGCCGCTGAGTTGGCCACCCGGTACTGGAAGGGGAGCCCGCGGGAGTGGTCGGATGGGCGATTTCAGCGGGTTGGCGCCGCGAAGGGAAGCCCGACGTAATTCTCTGCAAGCGCTGTAGATGCCGCCGTGCTCTGCACCAGGTAGTCCTGTCTCGCCTGTTGCAGCCGCAGCTCGAAGGCGTCGGCGGCCGGGTGCAGGTGGAGCAGCTGAGTCATGAAAATGGAGAAGCTCTGAGCTTTCCACACCCGGGCCAAGCAACGCTCGCTGTACGTCTCTAACCCCAGCGTCTCACCCGTCTCGAAGTACGGCTTCAAAGCCTCGGCCAGCATCCGGACGTCCGCGAGCGCCAGGTTCAGCCCCTTGGCCCCGGTGGGCGGCACGATGTGGCTGGCATCGCCAGCCAAGAACAGCTTGCCGTAGTTCATCGGCTCCGCCACGAAGCTGCGCATCGGGGTGATGCTCTTGTCCAGGACCGCGCCCTGGTGGAGGGTCCACCCCGGGGAGCCGAGCCGGGTCTGCAACTCCTCCCAGATCCGTTCATCGGACCAGTTGGAGATTTGCTCCCTAGTATCTACCTGGAGGTACAGCCGGGAGATCTCCGGCGAGCGCAGACTGTGCAGCGCGAAGCCCCGGTCGTGAAACGAGTAGATCAGCTCGTCGGTGGAGGGGGCAACTTCGGCGAGGATTCCCAGCCAGGCGTAGGGGTGGATGCGCTCGTGGGTGGAACTGAGCTCCCTTGGGATCGCGCTGAGGCAATGGCCGTGGGAGCCGTCGCAGCCCGCCACCAGATCGCACTCGAGGGACTCCTCCGCACCCTGGTGCCGGTAGCGGATCAAGGGACGCCCGGCCGCCCCAGGGGAGATCGCCTCCAGGCCTATCACCTCGGCTTCGAAGATCAGCTCCCGGGCTGCGGCTAGGCGGGCCGCGGTGAGGTCCTTGACCACCTCCTGCTGGCCGTACACGGTGATCGTCTTGCCGCCGGTGAGCTGGGCCATGTCGATGCGGTGCCGCACCCCGTTGAACTGCAGGTAGATGCCGCGGTGAACCAGCCCCTCGCGGTGGAGCCGGTCGGCAAGGCCGAGCTCATCCAGGAGGTCGACGCTACCCTGCTCCAGCACCCCGGCCCGGATCCGCGCCTCGGCGTAGGCGCGATCCCTCGCCTCCAGAACCACGTTGTCGATCCCCTGGGCCCCGAGCAACTCCCCGAGCAGCAGCCCGGCGGGTCCGCCCCCGACGATCCCGACCTGGGTCCTTCTCACGCCTCGGCTGATGCTCGCCCTCCCGACGGTCAGAACGGGAAGGGCCGGTGGCCCATCTGCAGGGTGATCCAGCGGGTGGTGGTGAAGGCGTCGATCCCGGCCTGACCCCCGAACCGGCCGTAGCCGGAGTCGCCCACCCCCCCGAAGGGAGCCTGGGCCTCGTCGTCAACCGACTGGTCGTTGACATGGACGATCCCGGTGCGCAGCCGGCGGGCGAGCGCGTACCCGCGGCGGACGTCCTCGGTGAGGATGCCCGCGGTGAGGCCGTAGCTGGAGCTGTTGGCCGCCGCCACCGCCTCGTCCTCGCTCTCGAACACCCCGACGGTACAGACCGGACCGAAGATCTCCTCGCGGGCGACTCGCATCTCGTCCTTGACCCCGCTCAGCACAGTGGGGCTGAACAGAGCCCCCTTCGGCTCCCCGCCACCGACCTCGACCTTGGAGCCCTGGGCGACGGCCTCGCCCACCATCGCCGCCACCCGCTCGGCGGCGGCCCGGTTGATCAGCGGCCCCACCACCGTCCCGGGGTCGCGGGGATCGCCGAAGGGCAGGCTGGAGGCGCGTGCCGAGAGCTGCTCCATGAAGGCGGGCGCGACCTTCCTGTGGACCATGACCCGGTCGGCCGACATGCAGATCTGGCCCGCGTTCATGTAGACCGCGAAGGCCACCGCCTGGGCGGCGTAGTCGAGTTGGGCGTCATCGAGGACGATCAGGGCGTTCTTGCCGCCCAACTCCAGGACCGCCGGCTTGAGGTGGCGGGCGGCCAGCTGACCGATGATCCGGCCCACCTTGGTGGAGCCGGTGAAGCTCACCTTGGTCACCCGGGGATCGCCGATCAGGGCCTCGGCCACCGCCGCCGCATCGAGTGGGTCGTTGGTGATCACGTTGCACACCCCGGCCGGCAAGCCCGCCTCGCCGAAGATGTCGGCCAACAGCAAGCCGGAGGTAAGGGGCGCCTGCTCGCTGGGCTTGAGAACCACGGCATTGCCCATGGCGATGGCGATGGCGATGGCCCGAATCCCCAGTATCAGCGGCGCGTTCCAGGGGGCGAAGGCGGCGACCACCCCGCTGGGCTGGCGGATCGCCAACGAGAGCGCTCCCGGGGTGTCGCTGGTGAGGACCTGGCCCAGCGGATAGGTCACCGCCGCGGCCGCCTCCCGCAGGATGCTGCTTGCGAAGCCCGCGTTGAACATGCCCCAGCCGAAGGTGCTCCCGGTCTCGGCGGTCATCGCCGCCGCCAAGTCATGGGACTTGCTTTCCATCAGGTCGGCGGCCTTGAGGAAGATTCGCCGCCGTTCCCCGGGCGGGGTCTCGGACCATGGACCAAACGCCTGGTCGGCACTGGCGACCGCGCGACCCACGTCCTCCGGCTTGGAGGCGCCCACGGTGGCCACCACCTCGCCGGTGAAGGGGTCGAGGTCGGAGAAGGTTCCCCCGGCCTGGGGCTGGACTTCCTCGGCGCCGATCAGAAGGCCTCGACTACTACTCATGAGCAGGCTCCTATCTTGGGAGTTCGTGGACGCAGGCTCAGCCCGGTCGGGTGCGCAACCATTTTGGTCTCTCGCGCGGCGGGCTGGGGCCGATCCCTGGGGGTCGCCCCTCGGAGTCGGGAGGACCCCCGTGCAGGAAGTACCCCACCGAGAACAGGCTGAAGTTGCTGCGTTCGGCGAAGTAGCCCCAGATTCCGCCCCTCACCCAGATCGCCACCGCCATCGCCACCACTCCGACCAGCACCAGGTACCAGCCGTTGAACTGGGAGAGGGTCTGCTGCAGGACGATGAAGACCACCGACCCCACGATCGGGCCCTCGATGGTGCCCATCCCTCCGATCAGGACCGCGAAGATCATGTAGGCGGTCCACTGGATGTCGAAGACGTTGGATGCCTGGACGTCGAACTGGCTGATCGCGATCACCGCGCCGACCGCGGCGCAGCCCGCCGACGAGACCACGTAGACGGCGAGCTTGGCCCGGCGGACCCTACCCCCGACGCTGCGGGCGGCGATCTCGTTGTCGCGGATGGCGGTGAGCACCAGCCCGAGGCGGCTGCGCAGGAGCAGGTAGACGGTCAGCACGGTCGCCACCGACACGATCAGCGACGCCCAGTAGGTGTAGGCGCCGAGATCGACCGCGTTGTAGTTGAGCAGTCCCGGCACCGCCGCCCCCGTTCCGGCGCCCAGGGCGGGGATCCCGGTGATGATGATGGTCGCTACCACCGCCAGCACCCAGGTGGCGATGGCGAAGTAGCCGCCGGAGAGCCGGAAGAGGAACCACGAGGCGGGCACCGCCAGCACCGCGCCCACCAGTACCGCGACCGGGATCCCGATGAAGGCGTTGACACCGTGCTGGGCCACCACCAGAACGGTGTAGGCCCCGAGCCCGATGTAGGCCTGCTGGCCCACCGAGACCAGGCCGCCGTAGCCCGCCAGGACGTTCCACATGCTGGCCAGGGCGAGCAGGATGAAGAGGTTGACCAAGATGGTGGTGAATCCCTGGTCCACCAGGAACGGCAGGCAGGCCAGGACCACCACCAACACCACCCCAACGCCCCCGGCGTAGAGCCCCGATTGCCGGGAGCGGGTGACCCTGGAGCGGGCCATCAGGCGGCAACCCGGCGCGGGAAGAGTCCCTGGGGGCGCACCGCCAGGACCGCCAGGAAGAGCAGGTGGGGGGCCAGGGCGCCGAAGTTGGAGCTGATCTGCACCCCGACGGTGACCGCTATCCCCAGCGCCACCCCGCCCGCCAGGGTGCCCCAGAGCGACCCCAGGCCGCCGATCACCACCGCCTCGAAGCCGTAGATCAGGTAGGTGGGGCCGCTGGTGGGGGAGATCTCGGTGTACATGCTCAGCGAGAGCCCGGCCAGGGCCACGGTGCCGAAGGCGACCGCCGCCGCGATCCCGAAGATGTGGCGGAAGTTGACCCCGATCAGCTGGGCGGCATCTCGGTCATCGGCGACGGCCCGGATGATCCGGCCGGTCCTGGTCCGCGAGAGGCCCAGCTCGACCGCCACCAGGGCCACGATGGCCACCCCCAGGATCACCATCGATAGGTAGGGGAGGGAGATCTGGGCGTTGAGCCGAAGTGCGCTTGACGTGAAGGTCCCGAGGGCGATTGAGTGCCCATTGGCGGAAAAGATCTCCAGCAAGAGGTTCTCGATCGCCACCGACATACCCAAGGTGACCAGCAGCGGGGTGATGTGCCCCCCCTCCAGGCTGGGCTGGAAGATCAGGCGCTGGACCAGGTACCCAGAGAGGGCCATCACCAAGACCACGATCAGGAAGACCCAGAGGGTGGGCAGGTGGAGGACCGGGAGCAGTGCCACCGCCACATAGCCGGCCACGATGGCGAGGTCGCCGTGGGCCAGGTTGATGATCCCCATCACCCCGAAGAGCAGCGAGAGGCCGGCGGCGAACAGCGCCAAGAGACCCCCCAGGAAGATCCCTTGGATGACCGCGTTGGCCCAGATCACCCAGTCGGCCCCACCGTAGTCGCCATTCCGAAGTAGGCAGCTTCTATCTCGGCGCTGCTGAAGTCCCGGGGGCCGCCCTCGAGCGTGGTCCGTCCCTCGAGCAGGCAATGGATTCCGGTCGCGACCGAGCACGCCTGGGCCACGTCCTGCTCCACCAGCATGATCGTCAGGCCGCTCTCGAGGATTCCGGTCAGCGACGCGTAGATACCCCGGACCACGATTGGGGCCAGCCCCAAGGAGAGCTCGTCGATGAGCAGGATCAGGGGGTTGGCCATCAGGGCCCTGGCGATCGCCACTGCGTGCTGCTCACCGCCCGAGAGCTGGGCCGCGCTCTGGCTCCGGCGAGCTGGCATCCACTCGAACATCTGGTAGATCCGGCCCAGGTCCCAGGGGCCCTTGCGGCGGCGATAAGCCCCCGCCAGGATGTTCTCCTCGACCGTCAGCGAGGGGAAGAGTCGCCGCCCTTCGGGAACCAGCGAGACCCCGTGGGCCACCCGCTGCGGACAGCTCAGCGAGGTGATGTCCTCGCCCCCCAACAGGATGCGGCCCCGGCTCGGCCGGTGCAGCCCGGCGATCGCCCCCAGGAGGGTCGACTTCCCGGCTCCGTTGGCCCCGATCACCGCGAAGACGCTGCCCTGGGGAACCTTGAGGCTCACCTCCGAGACCGCCGTCAGCTGGCCGTGCTTGACGGTCAGGGACTCGACCTCCAGCAGGGCATGCTCGCCCGGCGCGCTCACCCCAAGGTACCGCTCTCCGCCTCGCCGCCCGACGGCTTGAGCCGGCCCCCACCAGTCCCTTCGACTACCGCTTCGTCACCGGGCACCGCGCCCAAGAATAGTTCTTTGACCTCGGGCATCGAGAGCACTTCCGTGGGGAGTCCCTCGCCCACCATCCGCCCCGCGGCAAGGCAGATCAGGCGGTCGACGGTGTCGACGATGGCCCGCAGCACGTGCTCAATCCAGATCACCGACATCCCCCGGCTCCGGGCCCCCTGCACGATCCGCACCAGTTGGTCCACCTCGGGATCTGTGAGTCCACCTGCGACTTCATCGAGGAGCAGGATCCTGGGCCGGGTGGCAAGCGCCTTGGCCAGTTCCAGGCGCTTGCGCTGGAGCAGCCCGAGGGCCCCCGCCGGTCGGTTGGCGGTCTGCTGGAGCCCGGTCTCAATCAGGACGTCTGCCGCGAAGTCGTTGGCCTCGCCACCCCTCAGCCCCGCCCCTTGGTGGGCCGCGACCAGGACGTTCTCGAACACCGACATCCGTTCGAACGCCCTGGGCACCTGGTAGGTGCGGCCGATGCCGATTCGGCAGCGGTCGGCGGCGTCGAGCCGGTTGAGTAGCGTCCCGTCCAGGAAGATCTGCCCGGCGTCGGCGCTGAGGTCACCGCTGATGACCCCGAACAGGCTGGTCTTGCCCGCCCCGTTGGGCCCGACAATCCCGAGCGCTTCCCCCTCGCCGACCTTGAAGGCGATCCCCTCGGCCACGGTGACCCGGTTGAAGCGCTTGCTGACTCCGACCAGCTCAAGTACCGGCGGGGCCGCCATCAGCTATAGGTCGGCTCGAGCTTCCCGTTGATGGGCACCGCCTTATTGGCGCTGTTGTCCACGACATACATCGAGAAGGGGTACTTAGTGCCTGGCTTCCACTGCACCCCGACCGGCTCGATGATGGCGACCCCCGGCACCGGGCCGGCGGTGAAGTCCAGGTGTCCGTTGATGGTCTGGATGGTCATCGACTGCAGCTGGGCCGCCACCTCGTCCCGGTCGTGCGGGTCGCTGGCCCTGGCAAACGCCTGGTGGGCGATCTCGAAGAGCGCGTAGGTGGAACCGAGCGACTGGGTCCACTGCTGTCCGGTGGAGCTCTCGTAGCCGTCGGCCAGCTGCTTGGCGGTCTCCCCGGTGAGAGAGGAGTGGTAGGGATGGAAGGGGGTCCACCAAGCGTCGGTGGCGATGTTCTTAACCAGCGAGCCGAGAGCTTGGGTGTCGACGGGGAAGAGGAGCACCTTGGCGACCACCGCCAGCTTGGGCTTGAAGCCCTGCTCGTAGGCCTGCTTCCACATCACATTGAAGTCCGGTGGCAGTGGGGCATTGGTGAAGAAGTCGCAGTTCTTGCTCTTGAAGAGCGAGATCATGCTGGTGTAGTCGGTCTGACCGTCGGGATAGGCGCCTCCATCCACGTAGGTGTAGCCCGCCGCGGTCATGATCGGTGGCCAGCCCATCCGGAAGGCGTTGCCGTCGGCGTCGTTGGGCCACATGCAGGCAATCACGTTGTTGGTGTCGTAAGTGCTCTTGATCCGGTTCCACATCGGCACGAAGGTTTTGCCGAACTCCGGGACCCCGAAGAAGAAGAGGGTGTTGTACTTGAACTTCTGGGTGGTCCCCGGGGGAGTCGCCCCTAGTCCCGCGTAGTACCAGGACTCCCAAGGGCACACCGTGGAGACGCAGGGGACGCCCTGGGATTCGCAGACCGCCGCCACCGGATTCACCGTCTCCGGGGCGGAGCTGGTCACGATCAGGTCGACGTTGTCCTGCAGGATCAGGTTCTTGGCCACCTGGGAGGCCCTGGTGGGGTTGGACTGGCTGTCGACCTCGATGATCTTGAAGTGGTAGGTCTTGCCCCCCTTGGTCAGGCCCTTCGAATAAGCGGAGGTGGCGTTGATGACCTTGAGGATGTAGTCGTCCGGGGTGGCGAAGTCGGAGAGGCTGCCAGTCTGCGGGCTCACGTAGCCGATCGTGAGGTCCTTGCCCGCCGAAGTAGATGACCCCTTGATCCCGCAGGCGGCCAGGACGTCGCCGGCGGCCAGAGCGGCGGCACTACCCGCCAGTCCCTTCAGGACGGTCCGACGCGATACCTGCCGTTCCAGTGTGGTGGCCATGACGCCCTCCCCGACCGACTACTGTCTGAACGTCCGTACGCTAGGCGAACACGAAGGTGCTGGCGATAGTATCTGCCGTCCATCGGGGTGTGTCAAGGCAGACGGCGATTCGCCGCTGATAGGGAGAGTCTGCCTCGACCGCAAGGCGCCACGGAGCTCTCGGAGAGCGGTGCGTCATCCCGTCAAACCCCCTCACAGGCCAGTGCTATACTCGCCCCAGGCTGACCTAGGGAGGTGCCGCGATGCTTTCTCCGACGCACATCGTGCTGTTGCTGCTGGTGATCTTGCTGGCACTGGTGGTCTTTGGCCCCAAGCGTCTCCCGGAACTTGGCAGCAGCGTCGGCAGGGCGCTCCAGGAGTTCAGGAAGGCCTCGACATCGACCATGGACGAGGTAAGGTCGGTGACCAGTTCCGTGTCCACTCCTTCGGCTACTTCCGATCCCAAGCCACCTGAGATAGAGCCCATCTCGAGCGTTACGGTCGAGGCCAAGCAAGCCGACTGATGGTCGGAGCGGTCCCGCCACCTGCTGAGGCGGGCGGCACTAGACCGACCTAAGCGATGATAAGCGGACGATCAAACGAGACGGCCGTGCGCTCTCGTGCGAGTTGCTCTCCGAGATTCCGACTCGGGCGGTATAGCAATTGGTAGAGCGGGGTAACGCCCCAAGGTGGTGATCCGGAGCCTGGGGCTTCCACCGCTCGGTGATCTACTAGTGGGTGAGCCGAGCTCGCAAGTGGGAGTAGCGGCGCTGGGACCGCAGCAGATTCCGGGGCGGCCGCCCAAGCTGTGGGGGGTTGCCGCGGCCGGCCGGCCGCGCGGGCTGCTCAATACCCAGGACCCGCGGCAACTGCGCTTCCGCAGCGCGGTCTAGACTCGGGCGATGGTGCAGGAGTTGATCTGGCACCAGCGCCAGACCTCGCACCGGCCGCTCGTCAGCGCCTAACAGCGGGACCGGAAGGGGATGCAGCGGCGAGTGGACACGGAGTATGCCTCAATCCACCGGCTTGTCCAAGCGCGAGGGCGCCATCATCTGCTACCAGGATGAGCTCGGAATCCGCTCCGACTCTCACTCCGGCAGCACCTGCTCTCTGAGGGGCAAGACGCCGCTGGTGTGCACCATCGGGGCGCGCTCTCATCGCAGCCTGCTCTCGGCTCACGGGCAGTTGCGGTTCATGGCGCAGGAGTCACCTCGATGGTTACCAGCGCCTCGACCTGCGGCAGCGTGTAAGGCCCGTCGCTGGCCCACACCAGGACATAGTGGATGCCCGGGGTCACTCCCGAGGTGGGCCACCTCCAGCTGCTCCCGCTCCAAGCGCTGGCCAGGGTCCAGGGACCATCGCTGGAGGTGGCCGTGAAGTAAGAGTAGAGGGGGCTCGTGCCCGTCGGGCAGGTAGCGGTCCCAGCGATCGTGACTGGCTCGCCTTCCACCACGGGCGAGGGCAGGCCCGTGGCGATCACGTCGGTGCAAGCGGCTGGGGTATTCACAACGATGCTAGCCGTGGCCACGGCCTGCGGCAGTCGGTACTGGGCCCCGCTCACCCACGCGAGGACGTAGTAGGCGCCGTTGGAGAGCCCGGCGGTGGCCCAGGTCCACTCCGACCCCACCCAGGCGGCGCGCAAGGTCCAGGGACCGTTCGGCGAGTTGCTGGTGAAATAGGAGTATCGTGCGACCGTTCCCGCAGGGCAGGTGCTCGACGTGGTGACCGCCACCGGCTGGCCCGCCGCCAGCGAACTCGGTGACGCCAACACCGTGATGGCAGTGCACGGGGACTGGGTGAAAAGGTTGATCGAGGCGCTCGTCTGCTGCTGCGGGGCGGTGTAGGGCCCGTCGCTGACCCAGACCAGGACCTGGTACGTCCCATCCTCCAGATCCGCAGTCTGCCAAGTCCAAGTGGACCCGATCCAGGCGGCCATTAGCGTCCAAGCCGATGCGCGGCTCGGGCGCACGAAGTAGGAGTAGCGCGGCGTCGTCCCCGCCGGACAGGTTGCCGTGGCACTAACCGTGACCGGCAGCCCAGCAGTCGCGGTCCCCGGCACACTGATGCTGAGGGCGGAGCAAGCGGTCAGGGCACCGATGCTAAGCGTGGCAGCCGCCTGCGCCTGGGGCACGGTGTACGTACCGTCGCTGACCCAGACCAGGACCTGGTAGCCGCCTGGGGTGAGGGATGCCGTCGGCAGCGACCAGGTGGCACCGACCCACGCCGCCTCCAGGGTCCAGGACGTGGCCCCAGCACGCCTGAGAAAGTAGGAGAAGCGCGGGCTGGTACCAGTGGGGCAGGCTGGGGTGGCGACAAAGGAGGCGGCCTGCCCCTGGACCACCGTGGCCGGCCCGTCCAGCGAGACAGCCGAGCACGCGGTGAGAGCCTCGATCGTAACCGAAGAGGCGGCCTGGGCCTGCGGCGTCGAATAGGGACCGTCACTGACCCAGACCAACACCTGGTAGGCGCCAGGAGCAAGGTCGTCCGTGGACCAGGACCACTGCGGGCCTGTCCAGGCCGCCTCCAGCGTCCAGGGACTGCCTTGGCTGGGCCTGGTGAAGTAGGAATACTTGGGCAGCGACCCGTCGGGACACGAGCCGGCCCCGCTCACCGTCACGGCCGTTCCCGCCAACACCGTGCTGGAGCTCACGGTCGCGCTGACGGAGGTGCAGGCCGACTGGGGACCCACGCTCAGGCCTGCTGGGCTGCTCTCGACCTGGGGGGAGATATAGGGCCCGTCGCTGGCCCAGACCAGGACGGCGTAATCGCCCGGTGCCAGTCCTGCCGTATTCCAGGTCCAGGTCGGCCCGATCCACGCGGCCTGCAGCATCCACGCTCCACCTCCTGACCGCGTGAAGTAGCTGTACTTGATGTCGGCACCCGTCGGGCAGGTGGCGGTCGCCGAGACGAGGTCCCTGAACCCAGCCGCTGCCGAGGACGCTGCCAGCGTCGCAGTGACCCCTGAACAGGCCGGGGCCAAGGCCTGATATTCGTCGGCGACGGTGACGGGGCTGGAGCCGAGACCCGTGACCACGACCACGTCTACGATCCCCGGGGGCGCTGCCGGGGAGACGACCGTGATCGCAGTCCCGTCGGGGTTGACCTCGCTGCTAGTTACCGCGACCGGCTGGCTACCGAAGTAGACGGTCTGGGCACCGAGAAACCCGGTGCCGTGTACAGTGACGCTCGCTCCCCCGGACTGGGGGCCGTACGGTGGAGTCAATCCAGTCACCTGCGGCCCGGCGCCCTGAAGCGCAGTCGCGATCTGGGTGATGCCGGCGATGCTCGGCGCTTGGCCTGTGTCGGTCTGCAGCTCATTCCAAGCGCAGGAAGCGGAGAGAAGCACAGACCCGCTAGCGGGTGGGCACGCCGCCGATCCCCCCGGCTCGACCATCACGCCGGTGAACGCGATTCGAGCGGCCCCCTGGCTTGTGGCCCACGTGCTGAGCGAGACCCACTCGGGCGCATCGCCGGAGTAGTAGATCTCCGGCAGCGCGCATGTTCCCGAGATCCCCCGGGCAACGTCGTAGACCTGGCTCTCGGTCCAGTCGGCAGCGGCCAAGCCTCCACTGTTGACGTCACCAAAGTCGGCTAGAGCTCCTCCCTCGGTGAGCGAGCACGCGGCGGCGGGGACGCTGGGGAAGGCCGCGGCGGAGTATCCCCCTACCCAATCGATCGTGTCCGATCCGTCGTACCACTGCCCGTCGCTAGACTCTTCGATGTCGCTCGCGCCCCAGAGCGTGAGTGGTGCGGCCCCGCGCAAGTAGTCCGAGTCGACTAGATTCGTGTACCAGTCGGCGCCAGCCGTCTGCAGGTTCGCCGGCTCATATCCAGTCGAGGGATCCGCGGCGGTATAGCTGTTGCTGGTGCCTATCGCCAGGGTCAGGTTGGCGGCCCCTGCCCCGTGGTCCGACTCGTAGCCACTGATCCACGCCTGCACGAGCTGACGCACCAAGCTGTCGGCGGAGCAGCTGGTGCTGCCAAACATCTGCACACCGTAGGTCGTTGCGGAGCTGCACTGCGAGCCGAAGTCTAAGACGATGACCCCACCGGATGACGGGGTCACCGTTGACGCACCCTGCACGTAGAGAACGCAGCCGTTTGTCGCACCCGAGCCGCACGTGCCGGCATAGGTGAAGTATTCGTAGTACGAGAACGTCACCGCGGGGGGGATGGGGCTCGACGACGCCGCGGGCAGCGCCTGCTCCGAGGCGGTCGCAACTGCCGCCGCGGGCGCGTTCTCGGTGGAGACCGCCGGCGAAGGCCCAGTGCAGCCGACCAGCGAGGACGCTCGCACGGTGCCGGTCGCCATGTCGACGCGAAAGTAGCCGTCGGAGTGGTCGCTGACGCAGCCAGACTCAGCCGACGCACTGATCACACGCAGCGGACCAGGCCCGGGAACCTCGGTAATGCTTTGGCCCTGCCCCTGCAGCACGGCCACGATCCCCTGCCCCGGCTGGCTGGGGTCGGAACCCGCGACCAAGAGCGCCGTCGGCCCCGTCTGCCAGCAGCTCTCTGGGATGATCACTTGGCTGCTGAGGGGCAGATCCAGACAGGAGGTGACGTGGGCTGGGGTCGTGGCGGCCGTCCTGTGCCCGGTGGCCGCAGAGCTGGGTTTCACAGCTGTGCCGTGCCCGGAGTGCTGCACCCTCTCGGAGCCGCTGGTTCTCGGCGTCACCACCAGCGATGGGACGGCGGCGAATACCAGCCCGGTAAGGAGCGCCAACAGAGCACCGCTCGCGATTAGAAGGTCGCGGGCCGAACGCGGCAGATGAGCACTCGGTCGTCTGCCGCGCGATGGAGTGTGCATGTGGTCTTGTTCGGGATTCGGGCTCAGACTGGCCGCGGCCGGGTACGGACCTCAACGCTAACCGAAGCCGGGGTGGATGGGCAGCTACGCGATGTCACGATCCTGTCAAAAGGAGACGCCAGCCTAAGGTCACGTAGTCGTCCATACACTCGGGGCTCAGATCCAACCTACGCTTAGTGCGGATGGCGCCGAACCCACCATCGGACTGCTCTCCGCGCGGCCGCCCGGGCGCCGTCGGTGCGGAGGGTGTTGATCCCGACTTGGAAGAGCTGGGTCGCCGCGGTTACCCGCGCAGTCCCAGCCGTCGCCGCCCGCTCCCGGGTCCGAACGCGCGCGCTGGAGTCAGCCGCCCGGGTGGGTGCCTCACAGTATTTCAGCAGGGGCTCGACAACCTGGGGCCAGGTCATCCGTGCGGCTGCGGCCCGGACGTTGACGGCCATGCCGTCGCGCTCGGCGGAGTTGCTGGCGAGCGCCTGGATCGCGGATGCTATGGCCGAATCGTCTCCGGCCGGAACCACCCAGCCCAACCGCTGCTCCCGGACCAGGTCGGCGCAGACGTCGCCGGCGGTGCAGATGATTGGCAGGCCGGCCCAGATGTAGTCGAGAATCCGCGTACGGAAGGAATAGCGCGTTTCCGCATGATCGAAGTGGGTGGATACACCGCAGTCGGCGGCCGCCAGCCAGACGCCTCGATCGGTGTAGTCGACCCATCCTTCATGGAAGATTACGTGTTTGTCGGTGAGATCCAGCTGGTCCGATAGCTCTCGAGTCCGCGCGGGCATCCACATCCGCTCCGGAACCCCCTCCTGGGGGTGGGAGGTGGACATGAACACCAGCTTGAGATTAGGAACGGTCGGTACCACGCGGGCGACCGCCCGGAGCAGGGTGAGGGGATCGAACCAGTTGTAGATTCCCCCGCCCCAAAGCAAGACAAGATCGGCGTTCCCCACCCGCGGACCCATGACCTCTCTCGAGAGAGGCCTGCGCTCCGGCAGACTCGCGCTCGACACCCCGAACGGAACCACGTCGATAAGACGGCGAAGAGTGCTGTCCTGGCGCCAGGTGTCGGGGTTGATGCGGTTTGCGAGCAGCAGACTTCCGATCCAGAGGTCCCGCTGCCGCTCGCTGGCACACAAGAAAAAGTCGCCGACCGCCAACAGGTCCTTGATCGCCTTCTGGATTCGTCCACTCCGAGCCTGTTGCTCTCCCAGCGGCCGGAGGGCTTCCTGCTCGAGCAGAGCCAGTGGAAAAGGGTCGTAGAGATCGACGATCAGGGGGAGATCTAGGTGTCGCAGCGTTCCGTACCGCGCCAGGGCCAAGCCCTCCAGCAAGACTGCATCCTGGGATGCGGCGAGATGCTCCATCGCCGTCTCCGACAGTGGCGGCCGAATAGTCATCTCGCCGGGGGCGAGGTCGGTCTGCCCGATCCCAGCTATCGTGACAGTGTGGCCCGCCAGGCTGAGCTGGTGGCCCAGTTCGTAGCAGCGGATGCCGGGACCCGCCATGGTCCGGGAAACCACATCATTGGCGACGATCAGTAGACGCACGGGGCTCCGAGCCTAGTCGCTCTCAAGTTGCTGCAACAGCCACTCGAGGCCCGGCCGGATCTCCACCCCGGACTCCCGGACTAGCTGGGCCATCCGCCCGGGATAGCCGACCGACATCTTGCCGGCCAGAGTTAGCTGCATTATGAGGTCACCGAGCCGCGGATCGGGTGCGGTTACGTAGAGCCGCGCGAGCACGCTGACGAGAGTCGCCACCGTGGGCATCGGCTGGTACGTGGCAGCGTCGAAGGATGCAGGTTGTCTCGTTTTCGCCAGTGCCTGCCCGTCTGGGCGCGTCCGCCGCCGCTGGTACTCACGCCTCGATGCCAGCATGGCCGGGACGCCTATCCAGGTCTCCCCTGCATCCCTCAACGCGGTCCACGCGTGGCCGGCTAGGATTCCCCGGCCCATGCTTCTGAGAGTCTGACTAGCGACCACCCCGACCACCCGCCGGCGCTCTAGATTTTTGGTCGCCGTCCAGACCAGGTTGCGTCGGATCAGGCGGTCTTTGAACCGAGTCGGCATCGCGCGGGTGCTGGCGGAATGAACATGCCGGACGTGCGCCGTGGGGACGGACCAGAACTCCCCGCCTCGAAGCACTGCCCGCATCGACCAATCAACATCTTCGTAAAACATGAAGAATCGTTCGTCGAGGGACCCGACCGACTCGGGTTTGAAGGCGGCGCGGCGTACCAGCGCTGCCGCGAAGCAGAGGCCAGCCACCCGCTCCTCGAGGTCGAACTGTCCAATGTCGGGTTCGCCAAGGCCGCGCTGGGAGCCCTCGGCGCGGAGGAGCAGGTCAATGCCCACTGAGTCCAGAATCCACTCATGGCCCTGCAGCGACACCTTTGGAGCGAAACCAAGCGCTTGGGGCCGGCGTGCCGCGGCATCGACGAGAGCCGAGATGGTGTATCCATCAACGAGGGCGTCGGGGTTTAGGAGCAAGAGCAGCTCGCCCGTGCTGACCTCGACCGCCTGGTTGGTTGCCGCAGCGTACCCTAAGTTACGGTCCTGCGGCAAGAAGACAAGCCTGCTACCAACGTCAGCTGCCTTTACCTTCCAGTCCGCGATATGCTCCGCCACGACTGAAGTCTGGCTGTTGTCTACCAGAATCAGCTCGATCGGCTTGTAGTCGGACGCGAGTACAGCGCCGAGGCAGTCGCTGAGCATGGTAGGAGTCGTCTCATAGGTGACCACGATCACGCTGATGAGTAGCGGCTGCACTGCGTCCGGCGCGGTCGCATCTGGGACGGTGGTCACCATCCTCCTACCCGGCGGGGTTCGCACTGTCCTTGCTACATCCGTCCCCCACGCCGGGGACCCAGTGCAAAGGCGGTCCGGCGAGATCACGGGGAAAGCCATCGAGCCGAGCAGAGCATACCTAGGGTGGGGCTGGCGGCTTGGGCTCGAGATGGAAAGGCAGTGAGTTCGCGCCTTGTGGACCGGCGCTCTCGACCCGGGATCGCGGTAGAGGATGAGCCGGGCTCCGAGCGCCCAGTGGCGGCTGCGGCTCTTGTCAGCCCACTTCGTCGGTCCTGCAACCGCAGGGGGCACCGCCAGCCGCCGCCGCTTCACCGGGAAGGGGTCCACTGAGATTGCCTCCCACCGTGGCGCGGCCCAGGCTTTGTCCGCCTCGTAGCCTCGGGAGTCTTCCTCCCAGATCCGCTGGACGTCAGGCTTGAGCTCTCCGTCCCGGACGGTGTGCGGCGGCGGCGTCCCGGTCGGCAGCAGAGCCTGTGGCAGCTGCGAGTCGCAGGACCTGGCAGTTCGGCCGCACGCCCTGTCAGCGGACACGAGAAACCGCAGCTAAGCGGGCAGGTTGAACCTGGCGGGTGGGCAGCAGATCTCCTACTCTGCACTAACAAGCACGGACCGGGTTGACTTGCGGGCTTGGAACCGCAAACCCGACTGGGAGGGGCCCGTGGCCAAGTGTGACATGGAGATCATACAGATACTGGAAGCGTTCGATCTGACCACGTGTGCTTGGACAGCGGCGCTGCTAAGCGGCTGCCCTCCCAAGACGGTAGCGCGATATGTGGCCCCTGGGAGTCGGGGCGGAGCCCGTTTCGGCAAGCGCAGCAACCCAAGCTGGTGGCCCCGGTCGTGGCAAAGCTCGAGGAGTGGGTGGAGCGCACCAGGGGAGCGGTGCGCGGCGGCGTGATCCATCAGCGGCTGCGGGCGTTGAGGTACCAGGGGCCGGTAGACCGCGAGGCGGGCAGTGGCGCAAGCCAAGCGTGCGTGGGGACAGGGGCACCGCCGGCCCTACCGGCCGTGGGTGCCCGATCCGGGGATGTGGCTGGTATAGCCGCGCTGAGCACCACTCAGTGAGCGACGCAAGCGGCAATCACGAGCAGCTCTGGTCCTCCAAACCGAACGGTTGACCGGAGACTGGTCAGGCAATGCTGAACCTTCCAAACCGCCGCTTCTAGCGCGCATCGCTCGTAGCTACCGTCGCTCCCCGTCGATTTCACTATCCCGGTTCCCCTTCCCTCGGGAGTCTGGTGCCGAGTCTAGAGGCAAAAGGTACGAGGATGTACGCCATCCCCAAGCGTGCAGGCGGAAGGCCACGGCTGTCGAAAGGACGCCCAAACCGTACCGAGCGCTTGCCTGCAGGCCGATTGACGAGGAGTCCGTGTCGTACCGTGTCGGGCACGAAACCTCTCCAATCCGGAAGCCCGCAGACACTACTTGCGCGATGATCTGATTGTCAAAGACAAAATTGTCCGAAAGCTGGTCAAGTCGGAGCGATGTCAACACCTCGCGCGAATACGCACGGTACCCTGTGTGAAACTCAGACAGTTTAGTCCCCATCAGTATATTCTCACTTACGGTCAGGAGGCGATTTGCGACGTACTTATATCGTGGCATGCCTCCTCGCAGAGCTCCGTTGCCTAGTATTCGAGATGCGAGCACCACGTCGTACTCTCCCGAGGCAATCATGGCAGCGAGGCTAGGCATTAGCTTCGGGGAGTATTGATAGTCTGGATGGACCATCACCACAATGTCTGCACCGCGCGCCAAGGCCGTCGCGTAACAGGTTTTCTGGTTTCCGCCGTAACCAACGTTGCTCAGGTGCTCAACCACATATAGCTCAAGCTTTCGCCCAAGCTTCACGGTTGCGTCAGTGCTGGCATCGTCGACGAGTAAAACATCGTCAGCGATGCCACGATCCAGCGCGGCTACGGTACGTTCTAGCGTCTGTGCGGCATTGTATGCAGGGAGAACGACGGCCACGCGTCTCCCACCGATCACTTGTGCATCGCCGGTGGAGCCTTGAAGACAGTCAATTCACGGTGCGCGGCAGGACTATGCGTGAGCCTCATACAGCGGCGTTTTGTAATCTCTGTATGCTAACAGCCTCCGTCCCAAACCGCCCCAGTATCAGAGTTCGCTGCGTCGACGCCGAGAACGCAGCAAAAGAGCCCCGAGCCATTGACTAGTATACCCGCTGTGGGCCGGGCCAGTGGAGTGTGTCAAAAGGGGGAGTCAGGGGGACGTCGCGAGCTGGGTCACCTTCAGCTGGGCTGGTGAGGTCCCAGTGCCAGGGATCTCGGTGTCCTGAAGACGTAGAAGGAATCTGGGTGGATCCGTGGAAGGGTGGCGCGAGGCAGGGATCTCACTGCAGCATACCGTCGATGAGTATGTCGATGATGCACTACGACCGGACGGATTGATCGAAGGTTTGTGGCGGACCCGCGGCTATAGGAGTTTTTCCGCTCTTGTGCTCTTTCCGTGGGTGAGTTGAGGAGATAGAAAGATGACCCATGGCCTTGGTTCCTAGGATCTCTGCATGGGACAACGCGGAGATCAGTGGGCGGCCAGGGGCACACGCGTCCGAGCCGAGTATGGGCCAAGGGGCTGGGGCTTGCAGGCGGAGTGGTGGAGGGAGCGGACTGGTCACCTGACGTGAAGGGCCTGGTGGTCCGGGTCCGGGTGGGTTGGCGAGATCGGGAGCGCTGGGGGCGCTGCCGCAGGCGGCGATCGGGGTGAGGGACGTCGGCTGTGGCGAGCGCTGGACCTGGGCACGGCCATGACCCGGCTGGAGGCGGAGAGCCCCCGGGTGAGATGCCCAGAGCATGGGCTGGTAGTGGCCTCCGTGCCGTGGCACGGCACGGCAGCCGCTTCATCACCGCCTTCGAGGACCAGCTGGCCTGGCTGCTCAGGCGGAGTGCCCTGAGCACCGTAGCCCAGTTGCTCAGGCTGAGCTGGCGCAGCGTGTCCCCGGTAGTGGGCCGAGTGGTAGTGGCGGTCGAGGCCATTGGTGATCCCCTGGCCCACCTGGAGCGGATCGGGATCGATGAGATCAGCTACCGCAAGGGCCGCGCTACCTGCTGGTGGTTGCCGACCACGACTCAGGGCGTCTGGTCTGGGCTCACCAGGGCCGGGACCGAGCCACCCTGGAGCGGTTTTTCGACGCCCTGGGCAAGGAGCGGTGCAAGAAGCTGCGCCGGGTCAGCCGCGACTGCGCCTGCTGGATCGCCGACGTGGTCCAAGAGGAGCGCCCACAGGCGATCCCGTGCACTGATCCCTACCACGTCGTCGACCTGGGCCACCGACTCCTTGGACCAGGTCCGTCGGGCAGTCTGGAACCAGGCCCGCCGCAGCGGGGATGCCGAGCTGGCCCATGCTCTCAAGAGAGCGCGCTGGGCACGTTGGCACAATCCCGAGGACCTCACCGGCAACCAGCAGCTGACCCTGGCAGAGGTCGCCCGTGCCAACCAACCCCTGTACCGGGTCTACCTGCTCAAAGAGGAGCTGCGGCTGCTCTTCCCCGTCGGCCACCAGTGGGCCCTGACGCTATTGCAGCACTGGATCAAGAGGGCGAGACGCTGCCGGTTGGCCCCCTTGGTCAAACTAGCCCGGACCATCACCAACTACTTCCACAGCATTGCCGCCGCCATCCGCTACCGGCTCTCCAACGCCCTAGTGTGGACAGTGCACGGGATGTGTAGACAGTTGGGGCTCATCGTGGGCGCATCTTTCTAGCACCATAGATCAGCTGGGCGGGGGTGTGGCCCGCGGTGTGGCGTCCGGTGTGGGCCCGGTCGAAGTTGTAGAAGCGCAGGTACTGGATCAGATCACGCCGGAGCGCGGTGTACTTGGGCACCAGGGACCTGGCGAAGGTGGGT